>DASUSN010000136.1:0-23085 GCA_036375075.1 Thermoanaerobaculia bacterium
AATGTAGGGCGCGGCTTCAGCCCGCCCCCCTCGTGGGAGGGGGAACGCACCACCACCCGCCCACCGGGGGGGCGGGCTGAAGCCGCGCCCTACATGGATGCCATCCTGCGCCACGAGCTCGCGCACGTGCGCCGGGGCGACGCGCTGACGCTCGCGCTCGCGGAGCTGACCAAGGCGCTGCAGTGGTTCAACCCGCTGGTCTGGCTGGCGGTGAAGCGCCTGCGCGCGGAGAGCGAGCGGGCGTGCGACGACGCGGTGGTCGCATCGGGCATCGCACCCGCGGAGGTCGCCGACCGGCTCGTGCGCGCGGGCGTCGGCCGGCGCGTGCTCGCCCTGCTCGATCCGCGCGTCAATCGCGCGACGCCTTCTCCCTTCGCCGTCGCCGCGGTCGTCGCCCTCGCCTGCATGAGCGTCGTCGTGGCCGTGCCGCGCACCGCGGATCGCTACGCGGAGGCCTACGGCATCCCGCGACAGCTCGCCGGCGCCATCATCGACGCGGCGCGCGCGGAGAACGTGGACGTGGAGCTCGCGTTCGGGCTGGTGAAGGCGGAGAGCGACTTCCGCGCGGACGCCGTGAGCCCGGGCGGCGCGATCGGCCTCACGCAGATCCTCCCGTCGACGGCGCGCCAGCTCGATCCGGCGGTCACGCGCGAAGACCTCTTCGCGCACTGCACGAACCTCCGCCTCGGCTTCCGCAACCTGCGCGCGGGGCTGGACCGCTTCGGCCAGCGCGACGCCGCGCTCGTCGCCTACAACCTCGGACCGCGCCGCGTGGCCGAGCTCCGCGCGGCGGGCAAGCCGCTGCCGACGGCGTACACCAACCGCGTCCTGGAATCGATCCAATGAACGTGCTCGCCCTGGTCCTCTCCGCCGTCGTGATGACGGAGCCGGTGACGCTCCCCCGCACGACCACGCTGCACGTGAAAGCAAAGGCGAACGGCGTGGCCTACAAGCTGTACGTGAGCCTGCCGCGCGGCTACGAAACGTCGCGGCAGCGCTATCCCGTGATCTACACGCTCGACGCGGACTACTCGTTCGCCGTCGCGCGCAACGTCGTCGAGCACCTCGCGGACCGCGAGCACCTGCGGTGGGCGATCGTCGTCAGCATCGGATACGACGACAACCCACAAAACGAGATCGCGCCGTACCGCATGCACCGCACGCGCGACTACACGCCGACGCATTCGCCCGACGGCGGCTACGGCCCGGAGTACCAGAAGCACTCCGGCGGCGGCGCGAAGTTCCGGCAGTTTCTCGGCGAGGAGCTGATCCCGCTGATCGACCGCACCTACCGCACGACGAAGGAGCGCACGCTCGTGGGCCACTCGTACGGCGGCTTGTTCAGCACGTGGACGATGCTGACGACGGACCTCTTCACCGGCTACGTCATCGTCAGCCCGTCGCTCTGGTACGACGACTCCTTCATCTTCCGGTTGAAAGGCACCCCCGCCGCCCGTGCATACATCGCCGCGGGCTCGATCGAGAACCCCATCATGGCCCGCGACGCGCGGCGGCTGGCCGCGCGCCTCGGCCCCGGGCACAAGGTCGAGATCCTCGACGACGAGACGCACAACTCCCTCTTCCCTTCCGCGTTCTCGCGCGGAATCCGCTTCGTCATGAAAGGACGCTGATGAAACGCCTGGCTCTGTTGTTGTTCGTCGCAGGCAGTGCCCTCGCCTCCGAGATCGCGGTGACGTTCGACGATCTGCCGATCGTCACGTCCGCCGATCCCATCGCCGTGCAGCAACGCGTCACCCGTGACCTCCTCGGCCACCTCACGTCGCGCAAAATCCCGACGGTCGGGCTGGTGAACACGAGCAAGGTGAGGACGAAGGCGCACGAGGCGCTGCTCGACCGCTGGCTGGAGGCGGGCTTCGAGCTCGGCAACCACACGTACTCGCATCCCGACCTGCACCGGGTCAGCGCCGAGGCGTTCGAGGAGGACATCGTCAAGGGCGAGACGCCGCTGCGCGAGGTGATCCGCCGGCATCGCGGCAAGTTCCGTTACTTCCGCCATCCGTTCCTGCACACCGGACGCACGGACGAAGTGCGCGCGCGCATCGACGCGTTCCTCGCGAAGCGCGGGTACATCGTGGCCCCCGTGACCATCGACAACTCGGAATGGATCTTCGCCCGCGCCTACGAAAAGGCCACCGGCGCGCAGAAGGAGAAGGTCGTCGACGACTACCTGGATTACATGATGGCCAAGGTGGCGTATCACGACGCGGAGGCAAAGAAGCTGTTCGACCGCGAGATCCGGCAGGTGCTGCTGGTACACGCGAACGCCTTGAATGCTCACGCGTTCGGCATGCTCGCCGACCGCATGACCAAGGCCGGGCACCGGTTCATCACGCTGGAGCGCGCGCTGGAGGATCCGGCGTATCAATCGAAGGACGGGTGGCGGGGGATGGGCGGGATCTCCTGGCTCGACCGCTGGGCGATCACGCGGGGGGTGCCCAAAGGGTTCTTCGCGGGCGAGCCGCGGACGCCGCAGTGGGTGCAGGATCTGGCGGGGTTCTCGGAGTGATCTTTTTCAGCCCCGAGCGAAGTCGAGGGGCCAAGTTAGCACCTGCGCGGCGTGAACCAACAGGCACTGCACGTGCGGTCGCCTGTGGGATCGCGCTGCGTTGCTGCTAAGTTGGCCCTTCGGCTTCGCTCAGGGTCAAACCTTACCCAGTTTCAGCTTCCTCCGCGTCTGCTCGGACGACATCCACCTAATGGTCCCGAAGATCGGGCGCTCCGGTGCCCAGGGGCGGTCGTGCTTGCCGAAGCACCACAAGATCCCCGCGTGCGTGTTCGGGTCGCGACCGTCCAGCGCGTACACGTCGTGGAGCCGCACCATCGCCGCGTGCGCCTCCTCGGGGGTCTCGCTCCACTCGATGATCTTCTTGCCCCACAGCATGCGCAGGTAGTTGTGGATCACGCCGGTGGCGAGGAGCTGCCGCTGGGCGAGGTTCCAGACGTCGTCGTGGGTCTCCGCGCCCTCGAGCTCTTCGTACGTGTAGGAGGGCTTGCGGCGGTCGCGGCGGTGTTTGTCCAGGGTCTGCTTCGCCCAGGACGGGAGGGCGTCGAGGGAGTTGTAGCGCGGGTTATAGAAACAGAGGTTGAACGACAGCTCGCGCCGGATGATGACCTGTTCGAGAAACTCCTCGGCGTCATCGCGCTGGAGAGCGGCGGCCACGACTTCGTGGATGCCGAGGTGCCCGAAGTGCATCTGCGGCGAGATGCCCGTGCCCCGCAGGGTGGCCGGCGGATTCCAAAGCGGCGGCGTGGCCGCCGCACCCCAGAAGCGCTCGAACAGCCGGAACGCGCGGTCGCGGAAGAAGCGCGCGGAGTACTGCTCCTTCTCCATCGCCCGCATGGGGAGGATGCCATTGCCGTCGAAGAGGTGCGTGGCGTGAGCCGGGGTGGGCAGGGTCGGAAACTCGTCCGTGACGACGAACTTCGCGTCCTCCAGGATCGATCGATCGGGCTCGAAGTGGTACTCGACGTCCGCCTCACGCTTCGTCCGCTCCGAACCGCTCCGAAGGAACGCCTCGATGCGCGGCGACAGGTGCGGCTCGTCCAGCCACTCGGCCATCACCACCCGCTTCCCCAGCGTCTTCGCGAAGTCCAGGGCCAGGTTGTTGCGGGCGCGGCGGGCGGCGCGGGCGTGATAGAGAATGTAGCTGCCGCGCGGATTGGCCTCCCGGACCTGCGTCACCCGCATCGCGAAGGGGTCGGGCGCCGGGGTCAGCCGCCGCAAGGAGAGAAAGGAATGGCCCGGCACGGCCGGGCATTCTAGGTCACGCCTATGTTCGACAACCTGCAGGAAAAGATGGACAGGGTCTTCAAGACCCTTCGCGGTGAAGCCAGCCTCAACGAGTGGCACATCGAGAACGCCCTGAAAGAGATCCGCGTCGCCCTCCTCGAGGCCGACGTGCACTTCAAGACGGTCAAAGACTTCACGAACCGGGTCAAGGAAAAGGCGAACGGCAGCGACGTCCTGACCGCCTTCTCGCCCGCCCAGCAGGTCACGAAGATCGTCCGCGACGAGCTCCAGGCCCTCCTCGGCGGCAACGAAGTCGGTCTCGCGCTCGTCGGCTCGCCCGCGGTGGTGATGATGGTCGGCCTGCAGGGCTCCGGCAAGACCACCACCTCCGGCAAGCTCGCGAACCACCTCAAGAGCCGCGGCCGCCGTCCGCTGCTCGTGCCGTGCGACGTCTATCGTCCCGCCGCCATCGACCAGCTCCGCATCGTCGCGAACAACGTGAAGGTGCCGTTCTTCGAGATCGGCGACAACCGCAACCCGATCGACATCGCCCGGAAGGCGCTGGCCGACGCGAAGACGCTGCTGTACGACACCGTCATCCTCGACACGGCCGGCCGTCTGCACATCGACGACGAGCTCATGAAGGAGCTCCACACCATCCGCGACGACGTCCGCCCCTCGGAGATCCTCTTCGTCGCGGACGCCATGACCGGCCAGGACGCCGTGAAGTCGGCCAAGGAGTTCGACGACCGCCTCGGCGTGACCGGCATCGTCCTCACCAAGCTCGACGGCGACGCCCGCGGCGGCGCCGCGCTGTCGATCAAGTCCGTCGTCAACCGCCCCATCAAGTTCGTCGGCGTCGGCGAAAAGTACGCGGACCTCGACGTCTTCTATCCCGACCGCATGGCCCAGCGCATCCTGGGCATGGGCGACGTGCTCTCCCTGATCGAGAAGGTCGAGGCGGAGGTCGATCAGAAGGAAGCGGCGCGGCTGGCCGAGAAGGTCGCCAAGGACAAGTTCACCCTCGAAGACCTCCGTTCGCAGCTCCAGCAGGTCAAGAAGATGGGCCCCCTCTCGTCGCTGGTGAACATGCTCCCCGGCGCGGGCAAGATCAGCGAGGAGGACATCGACGAGAAGGCCATCGTGCGCATGCAGGCCATCCTCGACTCGATGACCAAGAAGGAGCGCGAGTTCCCGCAGATCATCAACGGCCACCGCAAGAAGCGCATCGCCAAGGGGTCGGGGACGTCCGTGCAGGAGATCAACCGCCTGCTGAAGCAGTACCTGCAGATGAAGAAGATGATGAAGACGTTCTCGAAGGGCTTCGGGGCCCGGAAGTTCGGGAAGATGATGAAGGGCCTGCCGCCGGAGTTTCTGCAATAGGAATTCGCCCCCTGGGGTTGCTGTTCGGCCGGACGCTCGGGTACGATTTCGCGCCCTAAACCTCAAGGAGTCATTAGATACATGCTGAAGATTCGTTTGCGCCGCGGTGGAGCCACTCACGCCCCCTTCTACCGCATCGTGGTCTCCGACTCGCTCAAGACGCCGTCCGCGGCGACGGTCGAGCAGATCGGCCACTACGACCCGAAGAAGAACCCGGCTGACGTGAAGATCGACCGCTCGCGCGTCGACTACTGGGTCAGCAAGGGCGCCCAGCTCTCGCCGACCGTGAAGTCGCTGCTCAAGAAGTACAAGGCCTAGGTGCCGTGCGCGAGCTGATCGAGTTCCTGGCCCAGTCCCTCGTCGACAATCCCGACGAGGTGAGGGTCCGCAGTCACGAGCGTGACCAGCAGACCGTCCTCGAGCTCGAAGTCGCGCCGGCAGACCTCGGCAAAGTCATCGGGCGCCAGGGCCGCACGGCCCGCGCCATCCGCACCGTGCTGAACGCGGCAGCCCAGAAGTCGCGGCGCCGCTACTCGCTCGACATCCTGGATTGAGGCGATGTCCGGCCGCATCGCCGTCGGCGTCATCCGCAAAGCGCACGGAGTCCGCGGCGAGGCCAGCATCGAGCCGTGGAGCGACGCGCCGGACCGGTTCGACGATCTCCACTCCGTGACGCTCGTCTCGCCCGACGACGCGCAGACGCGCGAGGTGAAGATCGAGAGCGTCCGCACGCACGCCGGCCGCGCGCTGGTGAAGTTCGCCGGCATCGAGACCCCCGAGGACGTGCAGCTCCTGCACAACTGGACGGTGGAGATCCCCGAGGAACAGGCCCGCGAGCTCGAAGAGGACGAGTACTTCCTCCACGACCTGCCGGGCCTGACCCTCGTCGACGGCGAGGGGCGCGAGCGCGGCGTCGTGATCGACGTCTACGAGGGCGGCGGCGGCATCCTCCTCAACGTGAAGCGCCCCGACGGCAAGACCTTCGAGCTGCCCTTCGCGGCCGACATCTGCACGGAGATCGATCTTTCCGCGAAGAAGATCGTCGTCGCGATCCCGGAAGGACTGGACGACCTCGATGCCGTTGCGGATTGACTTCGTCACGATCTTCCCGCGGATGTTCGACGGATTCCTCGCCGAGGGCGTGATTCCGCGCGGCGTCAAACAGGGGCTCCTCGACATCCGCGTGTGGGACCTGCGCGACTACGCCACGGACAAACATCGCTCCACCGACGACGAGGCCTACGGCGGCGGGCCGGGCATGGTCATGCTGGGCGAGCCGGTGTTCCGGTGCGTCGAGGCGATCGGGGCCTCGGTCCCGCTGAGCCCCGCCCCCTCTTCTGTCATCCTGAGCCGCGTAGACGGCGAAGGACCCCCTGCCGAAGCCCACGAGCGTCCCAAGTCGGAGGGGGGTCCTTCGCCCTCTACGGGGCTCAGGATGACAGATAGGCCCCACCTCGTCATGACCTCCCCTCAGGGCCGCCGCTTCGACCAGGCCGTGGCGAACGACCTGAGGGCGAAGGACCACCTCGTCTTCCTCTGCGGCCGCTACGAGGGGTTCGACCACCGCGTCCACGAGGCCCTGCAGCCCGACGAGATCTCCGTCGGCGACTTCGTCGTCTCCGGCGGCGAGCTGCCGGCGATGCTCATGGCCGACGCGGTCGGCAGGCTCATCCCCGGGGTGGTCGGCAATACCGGCTCGGTCGAGGAAGACTCCTTCTTCCGCGGCCTGCTGGACTATCCCCACTACACGCGCCCCGAGGAGCTGCGGGGGATGCGGGTGCCCGACATCCTCCTCTCCGGGCACCACGAAAAGATCCGCAAGTGGCGGAAAGAGCAGGCTTTGCGCGCTACGCTGGAGAAGCGGCCGGACCTGCTCGAGACCGCCGGTCTCGACGACGAGGCCAGGGAAATACTGAGGGGGCTGGGCAAGTTCTAGCCCGAGCCCGTTATACTTACGCGCTTTTTCAATCCTACTGGAGTACTAGTCATGCCAGACATCATGAAACTCGTCGAGTCGGCGGAGATGAAGCGGACGGACATTCCGTCCTTCGCTCCCGGCGACACGATCAAAGTCCACGTCAAAGTCAAAGAAGGCGACAAAGAGCGCATCCAGATCTTCCAGGGTGTCGTGATCTCGCGCCGCGGCGGCGGTGCGCGCCAGATGTTCACCGTCCGGAAGGTCTCCGGCGGTATTGGTGTGGAGCGTATGTTCCCGCTCTACTCTCCGACGATCGACAAGATCGAGGTGGAACGTCATGGCCGGGTCCGTCGCGCGAAGCTCTACTACCTCCGGGATCTCCGCGGCAAAGCCGCGCGCATCGAAGAGCGCCGCCAGAAGTAAGCGGCGCACTCCGGACGAACGTCTCTACGATTCCCTCTTCGCGGAGCTGGCGCGCGTCGCCGAGATGTCGGCGGTCGAGCGCAGGCTCCGCGATTCTGGTTTTCGCTGCATCGCAGGCACCGACGAGGTGGGCCGCGGCTGTCTGGCCGGCCCCGTCGTCGCGGCGTGTGTGGTGCTCCCCTCCGACCCCACCCTGTTCGGCGTCAACGACTCCAAGCTCGTCGACCATGACGACCGCGTCGGGATCTGCCGGCTGATCCTGCGCCGCGCGCGCGGCGTGGCCGTCGGCGTCGTCGAGCCCTGCACCATCGACCGCATCAACATCCTCCGCGCCAGCAAGCTCGCCATGCTGCACGCGCTCGAAGACCTCCCCCTGCGTCCCGACGTCCTCCTGCTCGACGCGGTGACCATCGAAGAACTGGAGATGCCGCAGATCCCGCTGATCGGAGGGGATCGCAGAAGTGTCTCCATCGCCGCGGCTTCCATCGTGGCGAAGGTCTATCGCGATTTGTTGATGGAGTCGTATCATGAGCGTTACCCCGTTTACGATTTCAAGCACAATCGGGGGTACGCGACTGAGGGACACCAGGCCGCATTGAAGATGTACGGCCCCAGTCCCATTCACCGGAAATCGTTCGAAGGGGTGGAGGAGCCGAGGCTGCTTTTCGGCAACAGCGAGGGACATGGCGGTTCAACGCGATAAAGTCATCGCGAGCGCGGAAAAGCTCGTTGCCAAGGGAAAGATCGAGCCCGCGATCAAGGAATACGAACGCCTCCTCGAAGACAACCCCAACGACGTCAACACCCTCAATCGCATCGGCGACCTCTGGGTCCGCATCAACCGCAACGACGAGGCGGTGAAGGTCTTCGGCAAGATCGCCGACCACTACGCGAGGGACGGCTTCTTCCTCAAAGCCATCGCGATCTTCAAGAAGATCAACAAGCTCGATCCCTCCAAGCTCGACATCTACGCCAAGCTCGCCGACCTCTACGCCAAGCAGGGCCTGGCCATGGAGGCCAAGAGCCAGTACCAGGTCCTCGCCGACTACTACCTCAAGCACGGCGATCCCGGGAACGCGCTGCTGATCTACAAGAAGATCTCCGAGCTCGACCCGAACTCGATCAACGTCCACGTCAAGCTCGCCGACCTGCACTCGCAGGTCAACAACACGGCCGAGGCCCTCAAGGAGTACGACCGCGTGGGCAGGATGCTGCTCAAGCGCGGCATGCTCGACGAGGCCGTGCAGGTCTTCCGCAAGGCGCTGAAGATCGACCCGAAGAACACGGAGCTGGTCGACTCGCTCGTCACCGCGCTCCTCGACGCGAAGGACTTCGACAACGCGAAGCAGGTCGTCGACGCCGCCCTGGAAACGAATCGCGACAGCCCGAAGCTGCTGGCCATGCTCGGCCGGATCCAGCTCGGCCGCGGCGACGCCGCCGGCGCGCGCGCGACCCTCGAGCGCGCCATCGCCGCGGATCCGAACGAGCCCGCCGTCCGCGAGAGCCTCGCCGACCTCTATCTCAAGCAGAACGACGCCAACCGCGCCCTGGAGATGATCGCCCCGCTGGCCGAGCGCACCCTGGCCCGGGGCGAGCGCCACGCCGCGATCGAGATGCTGAACCGCATCCTCCGCGTCGACACCGGCCACACGCCCACCCTCGAGCGCCTGGTCGCCATCTACACGCGCCTCAACGAGGAGACCAACGTCCTCGCCTCGATGAACAGCCTGGCCGAGGCGCACATCGCCAGGGGGATGTTCGAGGACGCGTCGAAAGTGCTGGAGAAGCTGATCCAGCGCGAGCCGCAGAACGCGCAGCACCGCACCAAGCTGCAGTTCGTCCGCTCGCAGATGGGCGGCGTCGACACGCTCCCTCCGCGTCCGGTCACGCCGGCACCGATGCCGGCGGCGAAGCTGCCGTCGCTGGAGATCGAGGAGCCCACGCCGACCTTCGACGGGCCGTCGTTCGACGTCGGAGGCCTCACGGAGCCCGACCTCTCGCTCGACCTCGACGCCTCGCCGCCGATCGAGCTCGATTTCGAGCTGGACGCGCCCGCCCCCGCGCCGCCGCCCCAGCCCGCCCGTCCCGTGGCGCCTCCGCCACCGCCGCAGAAGCTGCAGCCGGCGGTGGAGCTCGCGGCCGCGGACATCGCGGAGTCGAACGACGACCTCGACTTCATCACCGAGCACCTCACCGAGGCCGAGGTGTTCGCGAAGTACGGGCTCGCGGAGAAGGCGGCCGAGCACCTCCGCGCCGTCCTCGACCGCGCGCCGAAGAACCTCACCGCCCACGAGCGCCTGTTCCGGATCCTCCTCGAAGAGGGAGAGATCGACGGCGCGCGCGTGGCCGCGCAGGCGTACGCGAACCTGCTCGCCGAGAAGGGCGACACCGCCGCGATCGGCGCGGTGAAGACCGAGTTCCTCACCCGCGGCCACACGTTCGAGCCCGAGCCCGCGAAGATGCCGACGCGGCCCACGCCCGTCGCCGCGCCGCCGCCCCCTCCCGCCCCGGAGCCCGAGGAGCTGACCTTCGACCTCGGCGCCACGTCCGAGGAGCTGACGTTCGACCTCGATGCGCCGACTCCGGAGCTGGAGTTCGACATCGAGGAGCCGGAGGAGGTCGCGGAGCCCGTGCTCGAGGCCCTGCCGGAGCTGGAGCCCGAACCGGAGCCCGAGCCCATCGCGGAGCTGGCCTTCGAGGAGGAGCTCATCGAGCTCGCACCCGAGCCGATCGCCGACGAGCTGCCCCTCGCCGAAGAGTTTTCCATGGCGGAAGCGCCCGTCCTCGAGGCGCCTATGGTCGAGGCGCCCATTGTTGAAGCAATCGAGGAGCTCACGATCGCCGAGCCCGAGCCGGAGCTCGTCCTCGACGCGCCCCTCGACGAATCCACCGCGCCGATCCCCGCCTTCACCGACGCCGAGCCGGTCGCCGACGAGTCGCCGTTCTTCGGCGACGACGGCGGCTTCGATCTCGAAGAGCTGCCGCTCGAAGAGCTCGGCGAGATCGACTTCTACATCGAACAGGAGCTGTTCGACGAGGCCCGCCGCAAGCTCGACAACCTCGACGCGCGCTTCCCCGGCAACGCCGACCTCGCCACGCGCCGCGAGCGCGTCGAGAGCGCGGCCACCGCGGCCGCGGCCGCTGCTGCCGCCGCCGCACCGCGCCCGCCCCTCCTCTCCCGCGACGAGATCGAGAGCGAGCTCCTCTCCGCCATCCCGGACGAAGACGACGACGTGATGTTCACGCCGCCTCCCACGCCTCCTCCGGTGATGCTGCCGCCGGATGAACCGCTGGTCGAATCGATGGCTGAGCCGCTGGTCGAGCCGATCCTCTCCGCCGCCCTGGTCGAGGAGGAGAACCTCTTCGCCGACGAGGAGAACTTCTTCGACCTCGCCGCCGAGCTGGAGTCCGAGCTGGCCGACGAAGAGGAAGTGGTCTCGCTCTCGGAAGAGGAGCAGTCGCTCGAAGAGATCTTCCGGGAGTTCAAGAAGGGCGTCGAGCAGCAGCTCGACTCCGAGGACTACGACACCCACTACAACCTCGGCATCGCCTACAAGGAAATGGGCCTCATCGACGAGGCCATCGGCGAGTTCCAGCTCGCCTCCAAGGACCCCAAGCGCGCCGTCGAGTGCGCCTCCATGCTCGGCCTGTGCTTCCTGGAAAAGGGCATGCCCCAGCTCGCGATCAAGTGGTACCGCAAGGGGCTGGAGATGCCCGAGATCACCGAGGAAGAGCACATCGGCCTCCTCTACGACCTCGCCTCGGCCTACCAGGAAGTCGGCGACACCGAGAACGCCCAGAGGGCGTTCATGGAGGTGTACGGCATGAACTCCAACTACCGCGACATCGTCACGCGGATCAAGGCGCTCGAAGACTCCACGCGGTAGGGGGCAGGGGACAGGGCGCAGGGGACAGGAGCACCGGGGCTTTGGGTGGTGCTTCTCCTGCCCCCTGCGCCCTGTCCCCTGTGCCCTGATCCGCCGGAACCTTTTCCTCCCTCGCGCGTTTCTCCCAGTGCATGCAGACTGATGACGCGCTGATGCAACGGGTCCGGGAAGGCGACGACGACGCCTTCGGCGAGATCGTCGATCGCTACAAGGACTCGCTCGTCAACTACCTCACGCACCTCGTCCGGTCCCGGGACCGCGCCGAGGAGATCGCGCAGGATGCGTTCGTCCGGCTGTACCGCAACGCCGACAAATACCGACAGCAGGAGCGGTTGGGGCCCTACCTCTTCCGCATCGCCACGAATCTGGTCGTCACCGAGATCCGTCGCGAGCGGCGGTGGAGCCTGCTGCTCCCGCGGCTTCACGCCTCGACGCGCACTACCGCGCCGGCGCCCGATACGAACCTCTTCACGAGCGAGATCCAGCGCCAGGTCGCCGCGGCCATCGACCGCCTGCCGGTCAACTACCGCGCGCCCCTGGTCCTGTTCGAGATCGAGGAGTGGTCGTACGACGAGATCGCCAAGGCGCTCGACGTGCGCGTCGGCACCGTGAAGTCCCGCATTTCCCGCGCGAGGGACCTGCTCCGCAGGCACCTCGCGCCCTGGTGGACCGGAGGAGAGAACGATGAACGACACACGACTCGGCGACTTGATGCGCGGACTTCCACGCACGAGCGCGTCGCCCGCATTCACTCGTGACGTGATGCGGAAGGCGAGGCAGGCTTCGGCCCGTCCCGCCCGCCCCGCGATCTGGCGCCTCGCCGCGGCCTTCGCCATGGCCGTATGCGTCGTCGCGCTCGTGAACGTCGCCGTCATGCAACGCATCCAGCGGCAGCGCACCATCGCGCTGCGCGCCGAACAGCAGAAGCTCGAAGCCGAGCTGGAAGCCGTGAAGAGGATCGCCAGGGAGGCGGAGCCCCAGGTCGTGCTCGAGAACGACCGCGGCTCGCGCGTGATCATGGACCTCGACACCGCCATCCAGCCCGCCTCGCTGCGCAACTACGACTAGGAGCTCACATGAAGAAAACGATCATTACCGCAGTCACACTGCTCGTCACCACCGCCGCCTTCGCCCAGACCCCGGCGCCGCGGGAGCGCCAGACCCGCACGCTCGTCGTCAGGGACGGCAAGGTCATCTCCGGCGACCGCGACTTCGTCCCCTTCGAGATGTTCCTCGGCGGCCGCACCTACATCGGCGTCAGCCTCACCAACCTCTCGCCCGAGCTGCGCGAGCACTTCGGCGCGCCGAAGGACGCCGGCGTCATGGTGGAGAGCGTCCAGGAAGACAGCCCCGCGGATAAAGCCGGCCTGAAGGTCGGGGACATCGTCCTCTCCGTCGACGGCAAGGACGTGCAGTCGTCCGGCGACCTGCGCGCCGCTCTGCGCGAGAAGAAGGAAGGCGACTCGGTCCGCATCGAAGCGCTGCGCGGCCGCAGCCGGCAGACGTTCGTCACCACGGTGAAGGAGCGCGAGACCCCGCGCGCGTTCCAGCTCGACGAGCTGCCGGGCATGATGGGCAAGCCGGGCAGCCCCGAGTGGCGCGCGCGCATCGAGCGCCTCGGCGGCGACTGCGGCGACCTGCAGGGCCGGATCAAGGAGCTGGAGAACCGGTTGAAGGACCTCGAGAAGAAGCTGCAGAAGTAGGACGGATAGGACCTATAGGACGAATAGGACGTATAGGACGGGCGAAGTCCTATACGTCCTATGAGTCCTATTCGTCCTATCGGTTCTACGCCCTATACTTCCCTCGTGAATCGCACGATCGAATCGGCCCTTCGCTTCCTCAACCTCACCGCCTCAGGACTCCTCGCCGGCTCCCTCGGCTTCGGAGAGGCCGCGCTGGTCCCGGGGTGGAAGGAAGAGCTGCCCGCCCACGACGCCCGTCCTCTCGATCCGCTGAAGACCGCCAGCTACTTCAACGCCATCGGTCCGCTCGCGCTGGGAACCGCGGTAACGCTGGCGATCGCGGCGCCGCGCAGCGGCGGGGTCACGCGGCGTCTGCTGGACTCGGCGTCCGCGGTCGGCCTCGCGGGCGTGCTCGCGGCGACGATCATGGTCACGGTGCCGATCAACAAGGAGCTCGAGGCGCAGCCGGCGAGCGACTATCCGAGCGAGGACCGCAGCAGTCTGGTGAAGAACTGGAGCCGCGCCCACGCCGTCCGCACGACCCTCGGCATCGGCGCGTTCGTCTGCGCCGTCGCCGCGTCGAACCTGGGCCGTCACGCGAAGTGATCCCAGCCGCCCGCGGGCAGCGGGCGGACCGCGCCGTCTTCGTTCAACAGCACGCCGCGCTCTCGCGTCATCCGTCCGATCGCGTACACCGGACGCCCCACGCGCGCGCTCATCTGCGACTCCGGCAATGAGGACGTGAACAGCAGCGCGAACTCCTCGCCCCCGTTCAGCACCGCCTCGCGCACGTTGATGCCCAGCTTCCCCGCGAACGTCTGCAGGTCGGGGAAGACCGGGATGCGCTCCTTGTCGATCTCGGCGCCGCAGCCGGACGCGTCGCAGAGGTGGTGCAGGTCGGTCGACAGCCCGTCCGAGACGTCGATGCACGACGTCACCTCGGCGATCTGCGCGAGCGCGAGGCCGAGGGCCAGCTCGGGCTCGGGATCGACATGGCGGCGGATGGCGGACTCGATGAACTCGCGATGGACGTACGCCGCCGCATCCTTCCCGAGCAGCGCAAAGCCCGCGCTGCTGCCGCCGATCGGGCGCGAAACGTAGATCCGGTCGCCCGGCTTCGCGCCGCTGCGCAGCAGCGGCCGGGTGACGATGCGGCCGACCGCGGTGACGCTGATGGTCAGCTTCTCCGCCCGCGAGAAGTCGCCGCCGACGATCTCGATCTTCCACTCCCGCGCGGCCTCGGCGTACGCATCGAGCATCTCGTCCACGTGCTCGAGGGCCCACTCCGGCAGCGCGAGCGAGAGCAGCGCGTAGGCGGGCACCGCGCCCATGGCCGCGATGTCGGACAGGTTCACGGCGAGGCTCTTGCGGGCGATGAACCGCGGCGCGATGGCACGGGTGAAGTCGACGTCTTCGACCAGCATGTCGGTCGTGTAGACCCGGTCGTCGACGATCGCGGCGTCGTCGCCGATGCGGTTGGAGAAGAGCTCGCGCACGCGGGCGACGAGCTTCGCCTCATTCACGCGCGCGGCCCTCGACCGGCACGATCGGGATCAGCGGACGCGCGAACGTCTCGCGCGGATAGACGATCCCTTCCAGGAACAGCCCCGAGGGCGGCGCGGTGGGCGCCCAGTACTCGCCCTTCGCGTGCAGGCGCTGGCGGATGTCGTCCGGCGCGACGTTCCCGCGCCCGACCTCGACGAAGTACGAGATCAGCTTGCGCACCATCTTCCAGAGGAAGTGCGACGCCGCGATGCGCACGAGGATCAGCTCCCCCGCCTGCACCAGCTCGCAGCGCTCGACGACGACGATCCGCGACTCGTCCTCCTTCAGGCGCTTGTCGCTAAACGCCGAGAAGTCGTGGCGTCCGGCCACGAAATTCGCGGACTGCTGCATCGCCTCCGCGTCGAGGCGGTCCTTGATCCACCAGACGAACGGCTTGGCGAACGCCGTGCGCCGCGTGGCGATCTGGTAGAGGTACACGCGCGACTCGGCGTCGTGCCGGGCGTGGAAGTTGTCCTTCGCGCGCACGGCGTCGAGGATGTTGATGTCGTGCGGGAGCAGGTCGTTCAGCTTGCGCGTGAGCTGCAGCGGCTCGAGCGTCTTGCGCGTGCGCAGGTGCGCCACCTGTCCGCTCGCATGCACGCCGGCGTCCGTGCGCCCCGCGCCGCCGATGTCGACGTCGCCGAGGACCTCGCCGGCGGCGCGCAGGAGGTGCCCCTGGACGGTCTTCTGCGTGTTACCCTGCGCCTGCCAACCGGAATAGCGAGTGCCTTCGTACTCGATGGTCAATTTGTAAGTCGGCATGCGCCCACAGTCTTATCAGACAATCGGTGATCTCTTCGTCGTAGTCTGGGACGACGGTCACGAATCATACTATCCGCTCGAAGCCCTGCGCCGCGCGTGCCCGTGCGCGGTCTGCTCCGGCGAGCCCGACCTCTTCGGGCGCATGTACGGCGGCGGCCCGCAGCGCTACGGCCCCAACTCCTTCGTGCTGCAGTCGGTCGAGCCGATCGGCAACTACGCGCTCCAGCCGAACTGGGCCGACGGCCACAGCTACGGCATCTGGACCTACGAACGGCTGCGCGAGCACTGCGGGTGCGACGAGTGCAAGAGTCGCTGAAGCTCGAGGGTCCTCTCAAACATCACGTCGTCGCCGTGACGCTCGCGGTGTTCTCCACGGCCATCCTGGCCTGGTTCGCCATCGCCTCGCATCATGCGCTGACGACGCAGATGAACGACCTCGGCAACGCCGTGCAGGCCATCTGGTCGGGGACGCAGGGCGACCTGATGCTCAGCGTGTCCAACGACGTCGACTCGCGCATCAAGTCGCGCCTCGCGGTGCACACGAACGTCCTGTACTACGCCATCGTCCCGCTGTACGCGCTCTATCCGCACCCGGAGCTGCTGATGGTCCTGGCCAGCATCGGCGTCGGCCTCGCGGGCCTGGGCATCTACGCGTACGCGCGGCTCGGCGGCAACGACCGCGCGTGGACGCTCCTCCTGCCGCTCGCGTTCTTCGTCCACCCGATGGTGCACGACGCGAACGTGTACGACTTCAAGATCATCACCCTGGCCACGGCCGCGCTGGTGTGGAGCCTCTGGGCGTTCGACTCCGGCCGCAACGTCCTCGGCTGCGCGCTCGCCGCGATCGTGATCCTGTCGCAGGAAGACCACGTGCTGCTGGTGATCGGCCTGGGCATCTACCTGATGCTGACGCAGCGCAAGCGCCTCGGCGCGCTCGTGGCCGGCGCGGCGGGTCTCTACCTGATCCTGATGCTCGGCGTCATCGTGCCGTCGTTCTACGGCGAAGGGCTCTCGCGCATCGCCGGTCCCCGCAACCGCCACTCGTGGATCCGTGACTCGAACATCTTCTCGCTCCTCGGCCACCTGCTGCGGCCCGACCGCCTGCGGCTGCCCGCGTATCTCCTGCTGAGCACCGGCGGGCTCGCCCTCGGCGCGCCGCGGCTGCTCGTGGTCGTCGCGCCACTCGTGATCGGCGGGATGCTCAGCAAGACCGCGTGGATGTCGCAGGTCACCGGCACGTACTACTACCTGCCTGCGGTGGCGATCGTGCTGATGGCCGCCTCGCGCGCCCGCAAGCGCGGCGCCGTCATCGCGTTCGCGGCGTCGTTGGTGTGCTCGTTCCTGCTCTCGCCGCTGCCGCACAGCGTCGTGTCGACGTGGAGCAACTATCCCGACCCCGCGCAGTCGCGCGCGCTGCTGGAGCAGACCGCCCAGGTCCTGCCGCCGGACGCGCGCATGTCCGTGCAGAACAGCCTCGGGCCCTGGCTCGCGCACCGCTACGACATCGCCGCGTTCCCGCAGCGCTCGGAGACCGCGCAGTTCGTGATGTTCCGCATGCGCTGCGACTTCGGCCCCTCCTCGGGGCTCTTCGTGCGCACGTCGCCGTACACGATGTTCACCTTCCGCCCCGAACAGCTCGCGGACGTCGTCCGCGACACGATCCGCGCGCCGGAGTGGTCCACCATCGCCTACGCCGACGGGACGTATCTCTTCGCCCGCGACACCCGCGGCGGCATGCCCCGCGAGCTGGCCCTGCGCTACCACCGCCGCGACCGCGAGCGCTTCCTCCGCGAGTGCGCCGACTCCTTCGCCGGCCGCGTCGCCGCCCGCCGCTGGCTCGTCGAGCGCTTCACGTGGAGCGACCTGATGTAGGGCGCGGCTTCAGCCCGCCCCCCGGACGGGGAGGGGGAGCCACCCACCCACGAGAGAGGCGGGCTGAAGCCACGCCCTACATTGGACTACGGCACGATCAGCGTGCCGTCCTTGCCGTCCAGCGCCTCGCGCAGCACTTCCACGTCCGTGATCAGCACCTGCTTGCCCGTCGCCTTCACGAACTGCAGCGCGCTATCGATCTTGGGGCCCATCGATCCCGCCGGGAACTGCCCTTCCGCCATGTACTTCTCCGCCTCGGCCACCGTCATCTTCTCGACGAACCTTTGCGTGGGCTTGTTGAAGTCGATCGCCACCTTCGGCACGCCGGTGAGGATGATGAACAGGTCCGCGCCGAGGTTCGCCGCCAGCAGCGCCGACGCGTAGTCCTTGTCGATCACCGCCTCGATCCCGCGCCACTGCCCGTCGCGGCCCTTCACCACCGGGATGCCGCCGCCGCCCGCGGCGATGACGCACGCCGCCGCCTCGAGCATCCGGGAGATGGTCTTCACGTTCAGGATCCGCAGCGGCTTCGGCGACGGCACCACGTGCCGCCACCCGCGCCCCGCGTCCTCACGCATCGTCCAGCCGAGGTCGCGCTCGAGCGCCTCGGCGCGATAGCGCGTGAAGAACGGTCCGATGGGCTTGGTCGGGCGCTTGAACGCAGGATCGGTCGCGTCGACCTCCACCTCCGTCAGCACCGTGGCCACTTCGCCGCCGAGGCCGATCGCGTCCAGGCGGTTGCGGATGGCCTGCTGCAGCATGAACCCGATCGACCCTTCCGTCTGCGCCACGCACACGTCCAGCGTCTGAGGCGGGATCTTCGTCGACGCCTCTTCCGCCTGCACCAGGATGTTCCCGACCTGCGGCCCGTTGCCGTGGACCACCAGCAGCCGGTAGTCGTGCCGGACGATCTCCGCCAGCCAGCGCGCGGCCTGCTTCGCCCGTGCGATCTGTTCTTCCTGGGTGCCCCGGTCCTCGGGGCGGAGCAGCGCGTTTCCACCGAACGCAACGACCGCCAGCATCAGGTCAGGTCCTCACGCTCGAGCGGCATGGTCATGCACCGCGGACCACCGCGCGCGCGCGACAGCTCGTTCCCCGCGATCTGCAGCGCGTACTTCTTCTCCGTCCACGTCTCCAGCTCCGTGCGGCCGAGGAGGAGATCGTCTTCGTAGACGATGTGATACCCGTGACGGGCCAGCTCCTCCGCGGTGCGCACGTTGCGCTCGTAGAGCAGGATGATCCCCGGCGCGAGCGCGAACGCATTCGCGCCGTCGGTCCACTGCTCGCGCTGCTGATCGACGGCCGAGGGGCCGCCGCAGTAGATCGGCTCCAGGTCGAAGCCCTTCTTCTTCAGCGCCGACAGCAGCGACTTCTGCTCGCTGTAAGCCAGCGAGCGCTTCTTCGTCAGGTCGACCGTCGTCACCTTCGCCGCCTGCCCGCCGCTCGGCAGGATCACAGGCGGATAGATCAGGCACTCGTTGCGGCTGATGAAGGTGAAGATCGTGTCCAGGTGCATGAAGGAGCGCTGCCGCGGGATGTCGACGATGATCACGCTCTCGACGCCGGCGTTGGCCTGCTTGAGCGAGCGGATCAGCGCCTCGACGCCGGCCCGGTTCGTGCGCTCGGTGATCCCGACCAGCAGCAGGTCGCGGCGCGGCACGAGCACGTCGCCGCCCTCGATCGTCGGCATCCTGCGCGGCATCGGCCGCTCCGGCTCGGTGGCCATGAAATCCACCCAGAAGCTCGCCTGCCCCTGGAAGTGCGAGTGGTTCTCGAAGACGTACTTCGAGAGGAGCGACTCGCGGCGGCGCGCCTGCGTGGCCATCGACGAGATCACGACCTTGTCACCGAGGACGATCTGCGGGTCGCGCATGAAGAAGAGGTTCGGGATCGGGAAGATGTCGAACTCCGGCAGGTCGCCCGATTTCGTGTCGCGGGCGATGCCCGCGATCAGCACCTCCGCCAGCTTGCCCGCGGGGAGCTCGCGCAACTGCGCCGCGAGCTTGCGCGACAGGCCGTTGCGTTTGGCCAGGTCGCGGACGATCTTCTCCTTGGCGTCGCCGTTCTCGAGCACCTCTTCGAGCAGGTCCTGGAGGTCGTACACCTCGTCGGCCACGAACCGGATGAGCTGCTGGAAGCGCCGGTGCTCCTCGCGCGCGACCTGCCCGTAGAGGATGTCGTCGAACAGAAGCTGCGCCATCATCGGCGGGACCATCAGGTCGATCTCCCGCCCGGGGAGGTGAATCAGCACGCTCTTCAGGCGGCCGATCTCACTGGTGACGTTCAATCGCATGCGGGGCAGATTCTATGGCAGGGCATAGGACGATAGGACGAATAGGACAAATAAGACGAATAGGACTGTCCCATTCGTCCTATAGGTCCTATTCGTCCTATTCGTCCTATCCACTGTCCGCTCGTGGGACACCCCATCCCGCTTACGCACACCCCACCCCCGCCCGACCCTTTAAACTCAACAACTTACCCCCGGCACACAACCCGCTCCAGCCCGCCGCATGCTGCACTTTCGCTACTTCGTGCGCACGCTCGTCCGCCAGCCCGGCTTCGCCTTGACCGTGATCCTCTCCCTGGCCCTCGGCATCGGTGCGAACAGCGCCATGTTCGCGGTGGCCAAGACGATCCTGCTGGACCAGTTGGCCGTCCGCGACCCCGAATCGCTGGTGCTGCTGGAGTGGACGGCCGAGGACGTCCCCGCCGATTCGCTCAGCGGGAGCATGTCGTTCGAGGGCAACCGGGCCACGAGCACGTCCTTCTCGTACCCGACCTACCAGTACCTCGCCCGCAACGCGAAGACGCTGTCGTCGCTGGTCGCGTTCGCGAGCATCGACCGCATCAACGTGTCCGTCGCGGGCGACGCGACGATCGCGCGCGGCGCGATGGTCTCGGGCAACTACTACTCCGCCCTCGGCGTGAACGCGCTCCTCGGACGCACGCTCCGCGAGACCGACGGCGAGACGATGGCGATGATCAGCCACGCGTACTGGCGCTCGCGTTTCGGCGGCGCGCACGACGTCGTCGGCCGCACGATCTCGGTCAATGGCAGGCCCGTGACCATCGTCGGCGTGGAGCCGGCGCATTTCGAGGGCACGATGGACGTCGGCGCCGCGCCGCACGTCATCCAGCCGCTCCACGGGAAGGACCTGACCAACGCGCGCTCGTGGTGGGTGTGCATCCTCGGGCGCCGCGCTCCGGGCGCCACGATGGCCGGGGTCGCGGCCGAGACCTCGGTGCTCGTGCAGCAGAACGTCGACACCACGAAGATCCGCGTCGCGGCGCTGCCCGGCGCGCGGGGCCTGTTCGACTCCCGCACGCGGCTCCGCGAGCCGCTCATCACTCTCATGGGCGCGGTCGGCCTGGTGCTCCTCCTCGCGTGCTCGAACGTCGCGGGCCTGAGCCTGGCCCGCGCCATGACGCGCCGCAAGGAGATCGCGGTACGCATGTCCCTCGGTGCCTCGCGCGGGGCGCTGGTCCGCCAACTGCTACTGGAAGGCGTCGCCCTCTCCGTGATGGGCGGCGCGGCGGGAGTGGCGCTGGCCTGGTGGCTCCGCCCGCTCGTGCCCACCATCCTGCCGACGCAGGGCATCCCCGTCGACGTCAACGTGCGCGTCGACGGCCAGGTGCTGCTCTTCACCACCCTCGTCGCCGTCGCCACCGGCATCCTCTTCAGCCTCGTGCCCGCGCTGCGCGCGACGCGCGTGGACCTGATGCGCGACATGCGCGTGCCGGGACGGAACCGCTTCGCCAGCGCGCTCACCGTCGTGCAGATCGCGCTGTCCATCGTGATGCTGATCGGCTGCGGACTGTTCCTCCGCTCGCTCGTGAACCTCAACGCCGAGCGCCCCGGCTTCGATCCGGACCACGTCCTCACCTTCACGCTGGACCCGACGCTCAACGGCTACGAAGGCCCGCGCCTCAACGCGTTCTACGACGCGGTCGACGAGAGCATCCGCGCGCTTCCGGGCGTCGAGAGCGCGGCCATCACCCAGCAGACGCTGCTCAGCGGCATGTCCTCGATGATGACCATCCACGTCGTCGGCCGTACCCCGCAGAGCGAGCGCGAGTTCGTCCTGAAGCACACCGTCGGCGCCGACTTCCTGAAGACCCTGCGCATCCCCGTGATCGCCGGACGCGGCATCACCGCGGCGGATTCCGAGAAGGCGGCGAAAGTCGCGCTCATCAACCAGACCCTCGCGAAGGAGTACTTCCCCAACCAGAACCCCATCGGCCGGCGCATCAGCGCGGCGAAGGAGCGGCCCGGCGAGTGGGAGATCGTCGGCGTGGTCGCGGACGCGACCTACACCTCGCTGCGCGAAGGCAAGCCCGCCACCGTGTACGCGCCGTACGCCCAGAGCCGCGACCGCGTGGGACGGATGGCGTTCGTCGTGCGCACGAAAGGCGACCCCGAGGCGATGATCTCCGCGGTGCGCGAGGCCGTGCGGCGGATCGACCCCAACATCCCCCTGTTCAGCATCCTCAGTCAGACCAGCCAGATCGAACAGTCGCTCCGCCAGGAGCGCGCGCTGGCCCGCCTCTCCACCTTTTTCGGAGTCATGGCCCTGGCCCTCTCCTGCATCGGCCTGTACGGCCTGATGTCCTACATCGCCAACGGCCGCACCCGCGAGACCGGCGTCCGCATCGCCCTCGGCGCCCTCGGCCGCGACATCGCCGCCGACGTCCTCCGCCGCTCCTTCACCCTCGTCGCCACCGGCGTCCTCCTCGGCATCGCCGCCGCCCTGGCCCTCACCCGCTACGTCAGCAGCATGATCTTCGGCATCGAGCCGCACGACCCCCTGTCCATCGCCATCGCCGTCGCGACGATGGTGCTGGTGGCCCTCGCCGCGACGGCCATCCCCGCCCGGCGCGCCAGCCGGGTCGACCCGATCATCGCCCTCCGGGCCGAGTGACTGCTAAAATTCGCGGCGATCCCCATGCGGCTCGCCGCTTTGCTGCACTGCCTCCTCGCGCCGCTGGCCCTTGCGGGCTCGCCCCGCATCGCCTTCGAGCGCGTGCTCCCCGCCGCGCACGACCTCGGCCGCAACCGCGACGTCGCCATCGTCCACGCCGTCAGCGACACCCCCAGGCTCGAGACCTTCATCGAGCACTTCGTCGACCAGGCCAGCCACTCCGGCTTCCACCGCATCCGCGACGCCCGCTTTACCACCGGTCCCGCCGACGTCTTCCTGGTCATCAAGATCTTCAAATGCGAGTCCGCCACGCGCGAGGGCGAAGGCTCCGTCCGCGACCACAACGGCAACCGCGTGAAACGCCTGCTGCAGTGGGAAGACGCCGTCTGCCACGCCCGCGTCGACGTCATGTCCCGCGAGATGAAGTGGCGCTCCTCCTTCTACGGCAAAGGCGAAGGCACCTCCCCCCGCGTCGAGCACCTCACCGACGAAGAGCGCGACGTCGCCCTCGCCCAGGCCGCGCGCTACACCGCCGTCGACGCCGCCGAGCGCATCACGCCGAGGCGAGTGAAAGAGATGATCCCCCTCGACGAGACCGCCCCCGCCTTCGACGAAGGCATGCCCCTCATCGACAGCGGCCGCCTCCCCGAGGCCCGCGCCAAGTGGGAAGCCGCCCTCCGCCACCACCCCCGCAACGCCCCCCTCCACTTCAACCTCGCCGCCCTCTGCGAAGCCCTCGGCGACCGCAAAGCCGCCCAGAGCCACTACTCGATCGCACGCCAGCTCGCACCCAAAGAAGAGCGCTACGCCAGCGAGCTGCGGCTGTTCGAACGGCGGCAGTGACTTTGGACAGCCCGCGCAGAAGCATCCGAATACGAAGCGAATGGGGAGGCTGTCTCACAATGTAGGGCGTGGCTTCAGCCCGCCCCTCGGACGG
>DASUSN010000137.1:0-8949 GCA_036375075.1 Thermoanaerobaculia bacterium
GATGTCGGTCTCGGTGAGAGCCTTCTTGTCCATTGTGGGGTTGCCGCCGGGACGAAGCGCGGCGGCGCCGCCAGTCTACCGGATGGACGGCACCACCGCGATGGAACGAGCGCAGGCACGCACGCCCGGCTGACCCGCCGCTGCTCCGCAGCCCTCCGTCGACAAGTACAGGTGTGGAAACCGAGAGAAATGCCTCGGGACGCTCATGCCGACTGGCAATTCACGTCTCGAGACGCGCGTGTCCGCTTGAAACGCCACGCGAGCACTCCTCCGAAGTACCCAGGCTCAGCCGATGACGAACCATGCGCCCGCGAAAGACATGCACCGCCTGCGGAGTGAGGCGCCGAGGGCCGCCGACCCGCCCGGTTGAGGTCGCCGCTCTCGCGGACATCGTCGCGGCCTATGGCCCTGAGGGGATCAGGTGAGCTCGGCCGTTGATTCGTATATGTCCTCTCCGAGACGAATCGAGCATGACGCGTGAGAGCCCTATGGCTGTTGACTCCGCTCCCGTGTCTCGCTGCTCGACCATCGCGGCCACCCGTCGTGTCCGCTCCGCGACGTGCGGAACGGCCTGAGTAACCCACACTCACGGCCGCGAGGTAGGTTCGAAAGAGCTCGGCGTCGCCACGTACCGGTAACCATCCACCAGTCTTCGACGTCGTTTCGCGTCAGCGCACCTTCGCGGCCATCCACATCCCCATCGCCGCAAGAAAACCGGCCAGCAGCAGGAGCGTCCTCCCGTCCAGCGCAGGCACGGCCGGGACGGCGGGGGCAGGCGCCACGGTGACGACGGCGGTCGACGCATTGTTGCCGGCCGCGGGATCGGCAGCAGGACTGTCGACGGTTGCCGTGTTGCTGAGCGGCCCCGGCGCCGACGGCCGGACGACCAGGGCGATGCTTGCGGATGCGCCGTTGTTCAGCGTGCCGAGGCTGCAGGTGACGGTCGTCGTCCCGCTGCAGGTTCCCTGCGTCGGCGTGGCGGAGATGAGGGTCACGCCGGCGGGAAGAATGTCGGTGACCGTGACGGCGCTTGCCGCGGTGGGGCCGTTGTTGGTGACGCTGATGGAGTAGCTGCCGTTCTGGTTGGCCGTGAAGGGGCCGGCGGCGGTCTTCACGATCGACAGATCCGCGTTCTCGCCGACCTGCACGAGTACGGTGGAAGAATCGTTTGCGGCATTCGGGTCGGCCGAGCCGGTAGTCACCGTGGCCGTGTTGCTCAGCGGGCCTGGGGACGCGGGAACGACTACGAGCGAGATGGTGGCGGAACTGCCGCCGGCGACCGTGCCGAGGTTGCACGTGACAGGCGATGTGCCCGGGCAGCTTCCCTGGCTCGGAGTCGCCGAGACGAGCGTGACTCCGGCCGGGAGCGCATCGGTGACGACGACATCCAGCGCGGCGGTCGCGCCGGTGTTGGTCACCGTGATCTGGAACGTGCTGTTCTGACCCGCCACGAACGGGCCGTCGGCGGCTTTTGCGATGGCGAGGTCCGCGCTGTCGACGAGTTTCGCCACGAACGCATCGCCGGCGCCGGCCTGACTTGCCTGGAGTGGATTCGCCGTCGGGAAATCCGTGGAGCTCGTTTGTCCCGCGAGATACGCATCGCCGGCGCTGCCGACCGCGACGGCATGGCCGCGTTCCGTGAGGCTTCCGCCGAGATAGGTGGAGTACACCAGCGCGGTCCCGGCTGCATTGAACTTCGTGACGAAGACGTCCTCGGTACCGCCGTACGCCTGCACGGGGGCTGCAGTCGGGAAGTTGGTGGAGTTCGTGCCGCCGGTCACGTGCGCCCGCCCGGCGGAGTCGACTGCGATCCCATTCGCGACCTCGCTCGCGCTTCCGCCGAGGTAGGTGGAGTACACCAGTGCCGAGCCTGCAGGATTGATCTTCGTCACGAACGCGTCTTGCGCTCCGGCATTGGCACCCTGCACGGCATTCGCGGTCGGAAAGTTCGTCGAACTCGTGTAGCCGGCGACGTACGCGCTGCCGGTGCCGTCCAGCGCCACAGCGCGTGCGCCGTCGGCGGCCGAGCCGCCCAGATAGGTCGAATACACGAAGGCCGTCCCGGCCGCATTCACTTTCAGGACGAAGGCGTCTTCCGTTCCTGCCAGTGCCGCCTGGATGGCGTTCGCCACCGGGAAGTTCGCGGACTGAGTGACTCCGGCGACGTACGCCGCGCCGCCGCCGTCGACGGCGACGCCGTAGCCGAAGTCGCCACCGCTGCCTCCGATGTAAGTCGAGTAAACGAGCGCCGAGCCGGCGGCGTTCACCTTGGTCAGGAAGGCATCGGGCGGCCCGGCATTGACCGCCTGGATCGCGTTGGCCGTCGGGTAATTGGCCGAATGCGTCGTCCCGGCGACATACGCGTTGCGCGCCGCATCGAGGGCCACGGACTGCCCGTCGTCATCGAGCGTCCCGCCGAGATAGGTCGCGTAGACGAGCGCGCTCCCCGCGGCGTTGAGCTTCACCAGGAATGCGTCGCTCGTTCCGCCGAACGCGGCCTGGACTGCGTTGGCCGTCGGAAAATCGATGGAAAATGTCTGGCCTGTCACGTACGCATTTCCGTCCGCGTCGACAGCGATGCCTCGGCCGATATCCGTGCCGCTTCCACCGAGATAAGTCGAGTAGACGAAGGCGGTGCCGGCAGGATTGAGCTTGGCGACGAACGCGTCGGCGGAACCGGCGAGCGTTGCCTGCAAGGCGTTGGCGGTCGGGAAGTTCGCGGAGGCCGTCAGGCCGGTGACGTAAGTGCTGCCGGTGCCATCGACGGCGATGCTGAAGGCCTGATCGGAGCCGGTGCCGCCGAGGTAGGTCGACCAGGCCAGGACGGGATCGATGATCAGCGGCAAGGTGCGGTCATACGCGCCGAGCTCGATGGCGAACTGCCGCGGAGTGTCCTGGCGATACCGCGCCGCAACGGCGTGGCGGACCCCGGCGCGCTCCTGGTACGCGACAGGACGCTGCTGCCGGATCACGCCGCCGTCGAGATGGAGCACGAGATCGCCGCCGGCATCGACGTCGATCTGGGTTGCGCCATCGAAACGCATGGCGATGCGCCCCGGATCGCTGCCCGGTGCGACGACGAAGTCGTACTCGACCCCGCCCTCGGTGCCGTAATAAACGACGTCGATGCCGTCGTAAACACCGCTCATCCGCACCCGCTCGAAGTGCGGGATCCCGGGATACCAGCGCCGCGGGTCGTTGCCGCGGAAGTCGTTCGTGACTCCCCCCGTGCGATGCTCGCCCGTGATCGAGGCGTGGCCGTTGGCGCCGACGAAACGGAGACGCACGACCGACGCGTGCGCCGACTGGTTCCGCAGCACGGCCACGGTTTCGCTCTGCGTCAGGAAAAGCGCGTAGCCGCTGCCGCGCGAGAGGAATCGTACGTTCGCGTCTGCCTGTCCGGCGTTCGGCTCGAAGTGCAGCGGGAGGTGCCCGTAGCGCGCGTCGCGCGGCAACGTCGCGCCGAAGGAGGCCGCTGCAAACACCGAGAATACGCAGGACAGCGCGAACCCATGGAACGTCATTCCGGCTCCTTATCTGATGGCAGAACCGGCAACCGGCGCGCCACGTGCGACTGACGAAGTGGTCATCATCATAGCGGCGTGCGTGTCGTCCGCACCATCGAGGAGGTCCGCAGAGATGCCCAACGTCTACTTCGTCGTCGACAATCAGACGCCGGTCTCGATCCTCGTGCAGTTCTTCGGGTACAGGGGCCAACGGCAGATCAGGTACGTCGCGCCCGTTTCCGGGCGTAGCTCTCCGCCGCGGTCGCGGCATTCGCGCTGGGCGGGCGGGGGCATTCCCGCCGCTGACAGATAGGTCCGGCGCGCCAGTGACAGTTGTTCGAGTCGCTGCGTGAAACGGCCAATCGGATGGCGCTATCATGAGACCAGTCAGCAAGTCCGCCTCATGCCTGCCCTGTTCGCGGATCGCCTCTCCGGCGGCCGTGCGGTCGCATGCGTAGCTTTGCTCGCGCTGCTGCTGATTCCGGGAACGGCTTTCGCCGCGCAGGATGTGCGCTCCACGTGGCGCGCGCAGGGCCTGCAAGGCTACGACGGGATCGTGTCGTACCGGATCCCCATGGTGGTCCGGGGCCAGGACGCCGCGGTGGTGCTCGGTCCTCCCGCTTACGGCGGCTACGAGGTGTACGCCGGCACGCGCCTCCTCGGACGCTCGCGCGGCTGGTCGTCGGCATTGGCGTTCGGGTTCTCGCACGTCTTCCGCATACCGGCTGAGGCGATCCGGCGCGACGGAACCGTGGTCCTGACGCTGCGCGCACGGAGGATCGGCTGGATCTCGGATCGAGACCCGGAGAGCGGTCCGGTGAGCGGCGTGCTCACGACCGGCGAGTACCGCGCCCTCGCGGACCGCATCCGCGCCAGATGGAGCGGCCACCTGCTCGCCGAGGCTCCGCTGCTCGTGCTGGCGGCGCTGTTCGGGTTCGTGTTCCTGCACCACCTCCTGCTCGCCGCCCGCCGCCGCAAACAGGCGGAGCACCTCTGGTTCGGGCTCACGGCGCTGGCTTTCGCGATCAACACGTTCGCCAGCACCTACTGGATCTACGAGCTTACGGACAGCCGGGCGGTCGCGGTACGGGCGGCGGATGCGAGCGGCCATCTGGCCGCAGCGTTCGCGATCCAGTTCCTCTGGTCGTTCTTCTCGCGCAGGATCTCTCGCCCGCTGCGCGCGTATCAGCTCTCTCATGTCGTGCTGGCCGGTTTCGTGGCTCTGTGGGCGGATCTTCGTCTGGTCTTCGCGAGCGGCACCGCGCGCTGGTTGTGGCTGCTGCCGCTGCTGGGGACCGCCGCGGTGCTGGTCCTGCGGGCGGCACGGCGGGGGCACGCGGAGGCGCGCATCATCGCAGCCGGCGGCGCGGTCATGATCGCCGTCCAGACCGCGGAGCTGGCGCGCAACGTCCTTCCTCTGCCGTGGCCGTTCGACTTCTCGATCGCGGCGTTCGGGTTCGGGGTCGTGATCATCGCCATGAGCGTCGCGCTCTCCTTCCGCTTCCGCCGCGTCCACGATGAGCTCGACCATCTCCGCCTGCGCCTGGAGGACGAGGTGCTGGAGCGCACTCGCGATCTGGCGGAGGCGCGCGACGAAGCGATGGCCGCCAACCGCGCGAAGAGCGAGTTCCTCGCGAACATCAGCCACGAGATCCGCACGCCGATGAACGGCGTGATCGGGATGGCGGAGCTGCTGGCGACGACCCCGCTGAACGCGGAGCAACGCGCGCAGCTCAAGGCTATTCAGGTCAGCGGCCGGTCGCTGCTGACGCTGCTCAACGACGTCCTCGAGTTCTCGCGTCTCGAGGCGAAGACGCTGACCATTCAACAGGAGCCTTTCCTGGTGAAGCGCGTGATCGACGACTGCCTGGAGATCATGGCTCCGCTGGCGCGATCGAAAGGCCTCACGCTGCGGTCTTCCATCGCGGAAGGCACGGTGCAGACGGTGAGGAGCGACGAGCATCGCACGCGGCAGGTGCTCCTCAATCTGCTGAGCAACGCCCTCAAGTTCACAACGGTCGGCAGAGTGGAGGTGACGCTCGCCTCGCGGACGCTGGAGGACGGGCGGATCGAGGTGCGGTTCTCGGTCAGCGACACGGGGCCGGGCATTGCCCGGGAGGATCTCGATCGCCTCTTCGTTGCGTTCCAGCAGGTCGACGGCTCTTCGAGCCGCCAGTACGGCGGTGCGGGGCTCGGGCTGGCGATCAGCAAACGGCTGACGGAGCTGATGGGCGGCGCGATCACGGTGGAGACCGCGCCCGGCCGCGGATCGATCTTCCGGTTCACCATCACGGGGGAGCCCGTGGGGGAGCCCGGGGAGCTCGCGTTGCCGGCGGCGCCCGATGTGGCGTCACAACGCCGTGCGTCCGCACGGACCCCGCTGCGCGTCCTCCTTGCCGAGGATGAGGCGCTCAACCGGATCGTGGTCCTGGGCATGCTGCAACATCTCGGCTACCACGCCGACTCCGTGAACAACGGGTTCGAAGTCCTGGAGGCGCTGCAGCGGCAGACCTACGATGTCGTGCTGATGGACATCCAGATGCCGGGCATGACCGGACTCGAAGTCGCGCGCCGCATCCGCGAGACGATGGGAGCGGTGCCGTATATCATCGCGCTGACGGCCCACGCGCTGTCGGGAGACCGCGAGCGCTGCCTCGCCGCGGGGATGAACGACTATCTGAGCAAGCCGCTGGCGCTGGCCGATCTGCAGAACGCGCTGGCCGTCATCGCCCGAAGTCCGGAAGCACTGGGGTCGAGCTCGTGAGCGATCCCGTGACGCGCGACCGCTTCAATCTGGAGCGGTTCGTCGAGGCGCAGCAGGATGTCTACGAGGCCGTGCGAGGGGAGCTGCGCGCCGGCCGGAAACGGGGCCACTGGATGTGGTTCATCTTTCCGCAGGTCCGCGGCCTCGGTCACAGCTACACCTCGCGGCTGTACGCCATCTCCGGCCTGGACGAGGCCGTGGCATTCCTCGACCATCCGGTCCTCGGGCGCCGCTTGCGGGAATGTACGGCGCTCGCGAATGCGATCCGATCGTCGTCCGCCAGGGAGGTCTTCGGGCCGCCGGATGATCTGAAGTTCCACTCTTCCATGACCTTGTTTGCCCATGCAGCGAACGACAAAGCCGTCTTCCTGCAGGCGCTGGAGAAGTACTTCGGGTCCACTTTCGATCCGTTGACGCTTCAACGTCTCTGAGGCGACACTCGTTCTCCGTGGTGAATACCCACGTGCCTCGCACGATGCGTGGGATATCCGCGCGCACGCCACGAGCTGCGGCGGAAGCGGTGATCATTCGATCGTCATCACGGCGGCGCGTAACTCCGCGAAGTGCGTCGCCTTGATTGCCGTTCCCGCAGCCAGGTCCGGATCGGTGAACGACGGCGGCGTCAGCCCCTTCGCGTTGTACGTTTGCGTCAAGGCATTCCGCAGGTCGAGGACGTGAACGGCGCGAATCCGAGTCGATCCGGCCGTGAGTGTCGAGCCGGTCCACGAAGACGCGCCGAGGCCGCTCCGGACGCGCAGCGCGTCGATTCGCGTGCGCAGCTCGATGACGTGCATTGCGCGGATCCGATGAACGCGCGGTACCAGAGGGTCATCCGTGAACGCGAGGAAGACCTGGTACGCCGGTTTGGCAGCGCGATTCCTGCCGAGGAGTCCCCACGTCGTGAAGTCGGGATAGGCCTTCCAGTACTGATCATAGGCTTCCAGCACCGTGGTATACGCCGTGAACACGCCGGCGATCTGTGTTGAATCGACGAACGACGGCCCCGCAAAGTACGCGGCGAAGAATTGCCGCTGCGTTTCCGGCGTGTATGGAGCGGCGCCGCCCGAGGGGAATCCCGCCTCTTTCACCAGCACGGTCGACTGTGCCTGGTCCGCAAGCGCCGCTCCGGCCTGGCGCACCCACGCAGCCGCGTCGGCGGGCCCGAGGCCGGGCTGATTCCAGTGGGGAACGATGATCGGAAAGAGGAAGGTGCCCCAGGCCCGCAGCGCCGGCACGCTGCTGTATCGCGCGTAGTCCTCGGACGTGACGATCGGCACCTGAATCGCGCCGGTCTGAGACAGGAGCCGCGCTCGCGCGGCGTCGAGATCGGCGATCGTGTACTCGCCGCGCAGGATTCCTTCGTTTCCGAGACACACGGCGACCGCGAACTGGCCGGGATCCGCGGCGTGCTGATTGACCAGCGCCGCGGCGGCATCGACTTCCGCGTCGTCGCGGGGATTCCACACGCCGAGGACGATTGCGCGGTAGCCGAGCCGGCGTGCTTCGCTGACGATCCACGGCACGAGTTGATGGCCGCCGCCGATCGCATCCATCTGCGTCCCGTAAAGAATCAGACCGTTGAAAGCGGGCCGCAGCACGATCAGGTCGTTGGTAACCGATTCCTGCGGCGGCGTCTCCAGCAGTGCTCCGCCCGGCGTGCGGCTCGGGTTGAAATTCGTGGGCGAGTACGAGACGAACCTCATCGCCGGCGCCTTCAGAAGCTGCACGAACGGCAGATCCGGCGGGACGCTGAACTGCACGTTGATGTTGTCGAGATCGTGCTGCGCCGAAAGACCTCCCGAGCGCGCGCCGAACCACACGCGCCCGGCGTAAGGAGTGAAGCCGGCAACGGCGTAGCGATCGACGACGGTCGTCGGCGATCCTCCCGGAGGCGTCAGGATCACGGTGACGTCGGAGAATCCGGCCCCCGGCCGCATCACGATCCGGGTGTGGATGAATTGACCGCTGCAGAGATCGACGATGGGGGTGACGTCGAACGACGCGAGCTGTGACCCGTTGAACGCGATCGTGATCGCGTTCGCGTTGTAGATGCGGAAGCCGACGCCGAGGGAGCCGGCGAGCGTGGCCATTTCAGGAACGCTCGAGAACACGCCGCCGCTCGTTCCCCAATTGCCATTGTTCAGCAACGCGAAGCCGAAACCGTCCGCCGCGGCGCTACGCCCGCCGGACGGAGGAATCATGCGGAAGTCGAAATCTGCCGTGATCTCGTTCGCGGCGCGGTCGGTGCCGGCGAATGCGATCGTGTTGAGATTCACGGCGGGTGTCGTGGCCAGCCGGAGGAAGTTCCCCGTCGGTCCTCCCGGCAGGATCGTCGCCGGCGCGGGATTGCTGCCGTAATCGGCGTGCACGAGGCTGTACGAGGTTCCGGACGTGTCGAAGTCGTGGATGGTCGACGCAACCGCATCGAGCGAGAGGCACACGAGCATCGAGAGAAGCACAACCCCGGAAATGTGAGGTCGTGAGTGCCGCATCGACATACGGAAGAGATTCGGGGCGGCGATCATTCCGGCGAATACGAAGCGGAGGCGATTGCAGGGCGTCTCAAAACCCATCGGACCGCCGGCGTCCCGCCGGCTGTGCGGCGGCGTCCCGCCGGCGCGTACTCGGGAGGACGGAGCCTCTCGCCACGTGGCACGCTCCACCTCCCACCCGGGGCGG
>DASUSN010000138.1:0-14571 GCA_036375075.1 Thermoanaerobaculia bacterium
GATGTCGGTCTCGGTGAGAGCCTTCTTGTCCATTGTGGGGTTGCCGCCGGGACGAAGCGCGGCGGCGCCGCCAGTCTACCGGATGGACGGCACCACCGCGATGGAACGAGCGCAGGCACGCACGCCCGGCTGACCCGCCGCCGCTCCGCCGCCCTCCCCGCGCACGAGCGTGTCCAGCGTGAAACTCGCTTTGCGCGCCGCCGTATACCGATACGGATGGCAGGCCTCGCCGGCGGTTCGGAGGAGCGCGTTCTGCGGACGTTCGACGCGTCCGGCTTCGTCCTCACCGAGAAGCTTTTCCCTGCCCGTGGCCACCTTGTCGAGCACGCTCACGACCACGCACGTTTCTGCTTCGTCGTCGCCGGCCGCTACACGGAAGCAAACGCGCGACAGGCCATCGATTGCGCCCCTTCGACGCTCACCTTCTGCCCCGCGGGCGAAGCGCACTCCAACGAATTTCACGACGAACCGGTGCAGGTGCTGACCGTCGAGATTCCGCCGCGATGGATGGACCGGATGGCGCAGGAATTGATCGCGCTACCGGACGCGCTGAGCGTTCATACCGGCCTCGTGCCCACTCTGGCGCAGCGGCTCGCCCACGAATTCCAGCAGATGGATTCCGGCGCTTCTTTGGTGCTCGAAGCGTTGTCGCTCGAGCTCCTCGTCGCCGCGGCGCGATCCACGTCGATCCGTCCCGAGCGCTTCGCGCCGCAGTGGCTGGAACGCGCGCGCGAACTGATCCACGAGCAGTTCGCGGAGCGCTTGACGCTCGACGAGATTGCTGCGCACGCCGGCGTTCATCCTGTGCATCTGGCGACGGTGTTCCGCCGGCGTTTCCACTGCACGATCGGCGACTACATCCGCGACCGCCGCATCGAATACGCCTCCCGCGAGCTGACGACGGCTCGCACGCCGCTCGCGTTGATCGCGCTCGACGCCGGCTTCGCGAACCAGGGACACTTCTCGACCACCTTCAAGCGGATCACAGGCTTCACGCCCGCCGCGTACCGCAAGGCTTTCGGCCGTACTTAAAAGCGAGAAAACGAAGCTTAAGCGTTCGAAAGACGCGGGTCGGCGCGCTGCGCTAACTTCCGGTCATGCGAGCGCGGTTCGTCGCACTTTCTTCGCCATCGGCCGCACACGACGACGTCTTCACGAGGAGGGGCAGCATGTTTCGGGTACGTTCGTTCATCATTGCCGGCCTGCTGGCCGGAATCGCGGCGGTACAGACGGTCCCCGCCCTGGCGCAGGGCGCGCCGGCGGCGAAGAGGGCGGTGCCGCCGCTCGGCTACAAACACCGGGTCCTGCGCAACGGCCTGAATGTCTACACGATCCGCGACACGCGCACTGCCAATGTCTCGGTACAGATGTGGTACGACGTCGGTTCCAAGGACGATCCCGGCGGCCGTTCGGGCTTCGCGCACCTGTTCGAGCACATCCTGAGCCGGGTCACCCGCAACATTCTTCATGGCGAGCTCACCCGGATCGTCGAGGAGCAGGCCGGCGGCACGCGCAATGCCGCGACCGGCCTGGACAGGACGTATTACTACGAAATCGTTCCAGCCAATCAGCTCGAAGCGATGTTGTGGGCGCATGCCGAACGGATGGGCCGCTCCGTGCTGGACCGGGAGGTGTTCGAGGCCGAACGAAACATCGTCAAAGAAGAGATGCGCCAGACCATCCTCTCCCAGCCCTACGGCCGCCTGCAGCGTTTCTATGCCTTCGACACGGGTTTCACTGGCCATCCGTATCGCCGCGTCGGGAGCGGCACGATGCCCGATCTCGACGCCGCGACCCTGGAGGATGCGCGTGCCTTTCACGCCAACTTTTACCGGCCCGACAATGCGACGTTGATCGTCTCCGGCAATTTCGACCAAGCGCAGCTCAACCGTTGGATCGACCGGCACCTTGGCGCTCTCCGCCGGCCGGCCACGCCGATCCTCCGCCACCGAATGACCGAGCCGCCGCGCACCGAGCCGCGCTCGCTCACCGTCTACGGCCCGAACGTGCCGCTGCCCGCCGTGCGTTTCACTTGGCAGCGACCCCGTCTCAATCATCCCGATTCCGCCGCCCTGGCGGTGATCGACAAGGTCCTCTCCGGCGGCCAGTCCTCGCGCCTCTATCGCACGCTCGTCTACGAGCGGCAGCTCGCCACCAATGCTGCCTCGTTCAATTTCGGGCTCGAAGATGCGGGCATCTTCGCCGTCCAGGCCATCGTAGCCAGCGGCCGCGACATCGGCGAGACCGAGTCGGCACTCGCTGCCGAGATCGCGCGACTGCGCGACCAATCGGTCAGCGCGGCCGAGCTCGAAGAAGCGCGCAACGAGCTCGTGTCGGAGGCGCTCTTCGGCCGTGAAACGTCGCAGGGCCGAGCCTCCGAGCTCGGCGATTCGGTGACCATCGCCAATGATCCGCGCTGGGGAGACAGGCTCCAGGCCGCGGTCCAGCGCGTGACTGCCGCCGACATCCAGCGCGTCGCCCGCACGTACTTCACCGATTCGCGCCGCGTCTCGCTCCGCTATTTCGACGAGGCCCAGCGTCCGGCCGGCCAGGCCGCCTACGATCCTTCGATGCAGCCCACTGATCCGAAGCTCGGCCGTTCCTTCCCGCCCGACACGACGCCGCCGAATCAGCTCGCGCCCGAAGGCGATCGCATCGCGCCGCCGGCACCGGGGCGGGCGAAGCCGCTCAACACCGCCATCTTCGCGGAGCGGCGCCTGCCGAACGGGATGCGCGTGGTGATCGCCCATTCGACGAACGTCCCCATCGCCTCGCTCCGGCTCGTCATCGGCGGGGGCACCGCGGCCGATCCGGCGGCGCGGCCGGGCGTCGCCTCGATGGTGTCGAATCTCGTCGACAACGGCGCCGGCGGGATGACCGCGCAGCAGATCGCGGCGCGCGTCGAATCGCTGGGTGCGCAGATCGGCAGCTCCGTCGATCAGGACAGCAGCATCGCATTCGTGAGCGCGCCGACCGCGACCATCGACGCGGCTGGCAGATTGCTGGCGCAGGTCGTTCGCGAGCCCGCCTTCGCGCAGGAAGAGCTCGAGCGGGAGCGGAGCCGCGCGCTCGACCGGCTCCGCGTCTCCATGCGCAATCTCGTCTTTGTGTCCCAGCGCGCAGCCCATCGCGTCATCTATGGCGACGCCCCGTACGCAACCCCGCCGGACGGCACGCCGGCCTCGCTCGCGGCGCTGACCCGCGACCATCTCGTCGCTTATCATCGCGACTGGTGGCGGCCTGACAACGCGACGTTGATCATCACCGGCGCGCTCGACGCGGACGCCGGCTTCGCGCTCGCGCAGCGGCTGTTCGGCGGCTGGGCTGCGCCCGTCCAGCCGATGCCGCCGATGCCCGCCAGCCGCGCCGGTCAGGCCGTGCCACCGCGAGTGATCGTCGTCGACAGTCCCGATGCGGGTCAGGCCGCCGTCGCCATCGTGACCCGCGGCATCGCGCGCAACGACAGCGACTATTACGCGGTGGCGCTCGCCAGTTCCGCGCTCGGCGGCTCCCCCACCGCGCGGCTCAACCAAGAGGTGCGCGTCCGCCGGGCGCTCAGCTACGGCGCCGAAAGCATCCTTCTCGCGTATCGCGACGAGGGTCTGCTGGCCGCGTTCGCCCAGACCCGCCACAATGCCGCGCCTGAAGTCGCCAAGGTGATGATGGACGAGATCCGGCGGATGCGCGACGAGCCGATCACCGCGGACGTGCTTGGCAGACGTCGGACTTTGCTGGTCGGCGGCTTCGGCCGGCAGGTGGAGACTACGAATGGGCTCGGCAACTTCCTGGCCGATCTCGCTGTGCGCGGCCTGCCGATGAGCGAGTATGCGCGCTATATCCCGAGCCTGCAGGCCGTGACGCCGGAGCAGGTAACGGCCTCTGTCGCCGCCGAGATCGATCCGGCGCAGGCCAGCCTCGTCATCATCGGCCGCGCCAGCGAGTTCCTGGAGGCGCTTCGAGCTCAGCACCCGACCCTGGAAGTGATCCCGATCGGTGAGCTCGACTTCGGCTCGGCCTCGCTGCGGAGAAGGGCGCCGTAGCACGTGTGTGAACTGCGGCAACGTGCGGCAGCTCCTGCGCGCGAGCCATCGAAGCGGCGCCGGGCTGTCTCGCACTGACGGACGGCGTTGACCTCATCGATCTGTGGAAGCGGCGAGTTGTTCTTTCGTTTACGAGGACCGGCTCGCCACGATGGTAATCTCGAAGGAACGGCAGCGCGGTTCCGCCGATTTCTCTGAATCCGACCTGGACCCTCATGATCAATCGTCGCGAATTTGTTGGAATCACCGTCGCCGCCGGCGCTTCGCTGGCGCTCACCCCGGAGCTCTTTGCACGGAAACAGGCGGGCGGAAAACTCATTCAGCGTGCCATTCCGTCTTCCGGTGAGCAGCTCCCCGTCATCGGCCTCGGTCGGGGGAACGACGCCGTGGATCCCGCCGCATTCCGGCAGGTCCTCGAGACGCTGCTCGACAACGGCGGCAAAGTCCTCGACATCCAGCACGGCGGGGCCCCGGCAGAGCAGATCACCAGCACGGTCGCGAACGAGCTCGGGATTCAGAACAAAATCTTCTGGTCGTTGCGGGGTTCCCCACCGGGCCCGCCGCAGCCCGCGGCCGCGGCGAAAGCGTATATCGAGACCTTATTCGCGAAGTTCAAGGTGCCGAAGATCGACCTGCTCCTGGTGCCCGCCCTCGCCGACCCGGCGCTCCTCGACGTCCTGAAGGAAGCGAAGAAGGAGGGGCGGGTCCGATACATCGGCGTGCAGGCGATCGCGGACCCGCAGTACACCAGACTCGAGGCGATCATGCGCGACGAGCCGATCGACTTCATCGGCGTCGACTACGCCGTGGACAATCGCGGCGTCGAGCAGACCATCCTGCCGCTCGCCCGGGAGCGGAAGATCGGTGTCCTGGCGTACTTCCCCATGGGGGGCAACATCGGACCCGATGGCACCGTGACGAGCAGCCTCCTCCGGCGCGCGGGCACCACGCCCCTTCCCGAGTGGGCCGCCGATTTCGACGCCGGGACGTGGGCGCAGTTCTTCCTCAAGTACGTCATCAGCCATCCGGCCGTCACCGTGGTCCGTGCCGGGACGAGCCAGCCGAAGCACATGCTCGACAACCTCGCCGCCGGCATCGGGCGCCTGCCGAATGAGGCAACGCGGAAGCGCATGGCGGAGCTGGTCGACTCGTGGCCACAGGCTGGGCGCGCGGGCGGCTGAAAAGTCTCGACCTCGCACTTTGCCCGGCCGTTGAGCTCCATGGCGAAGCGAGATGCATCCGGCCGCCCGCCGCTCCATTACCGCGACACCCGTTCCATCGCCGCGCCCACCATCGCCCAGCGCATGTCCGGACCCGGGATGGTCCAGCCCATCGCCGTCGTGCCGGCGAAGCCCGTCTTCACGCTGTGGGCGAGGCGCGTCTGCCCGTGAGTCATGCGCGCGAGCACGGTCTGGCCAGGCTGCGCCTCCACGCCGGGAGGGTTCTCGCCGAATGTGGCGATGGCGTCGACGACGATCTGCCCCTTGCTGCTGTCCACGTTCAGTGAGGCGCTGCCCGACACTCCCGTGCCCGCCGCGAACGTCGGCGCGCCCTGGCGGATGTCCGACCAGCACGACGACCCGAAGGACACCTGCCCGCTGCCGACGGTGGCCGCCACCTCCAACTGGCCGTTCGACGGATTGACCAGGTACCACATCGTCGCCAGCGCGCCGGTGGCGGGATTGAATGCGGACGCGAGCCGCGTCAGTGCCTGGCCGTCGTGGTCGATGCCGGTGACCTGGCTGTTTGCGTCGACACGCCACTCGGCGGTCGTGACGACGAGCATGCGCCGGACGCCGCTGCACGGCTGCCTCCACCGGACCGTCCCGTTCGAGCCCGAGCCGCGGCCGGTGCCGGTCAGCGGGAGACCGGGATCGATCGTCACCTGCACGGTGGCCGGCGCGCTGGTCAGGCTGTACGCCGCCACTGTCAGCGAGAACGTCAGCTTCGTCGGAACGATCACGTTCGGAGCGGTGAAGGACGGCGTGGCCGTGAGCCGGTCCGTGAGCGTCACCGCCGGCCCCGAGGTCTGCGTCCAGAAGTACGAAAGCGCCTGGCCATCGGGGTCGCTGGAACCGGTGCCGTCGAGGATCACCGTGCCGTTCGGCCCCACGAGCTCGTGCTGCCCGACACGTGCGACCGGCGGCCGGTCGGGCTGGCCGGCCGCGATCAGCACCGACTCGTCGTCGAACTGTCCGCTCGGGTCCGTGACCTTGAAGCGGACGCTGTAGAAGCCGCGCTGCCCCGTCGCAGGGGTCCAAGTGAACCGCTGGTTCGCGAACGTGGCGCCGGGCGGCAGCCGCTCGGCGGAGTACGTGAGCGGGTCGTTGGCCGGATCGCTGGCCGAGATCGTGAACGTCAGCGCCTGTCCTTCCGTGACCCGAAAGAGGCTCCCGATCGGGTCGAGCACCGGCGGGCTCGCGGTCTGCTGCGGGAGCGTCTGCAGCGTGACTTTCACCGTGTGCGTAGCCGTGCCGGTCGCGCCGCCCCAGTACGCGAGATTGAGGTCCTGCAGCGTCAGGTATTCCAGCGCCTCCATCGACCCCTTCGTCACCCGGATCAGGAACGTTCCGTTCACGCCGACGACGTGAATCTGCCCGAATGGATTCGGACGGAGCACGTGGCCGGTGGCGGTGTAGACCGGGACGACGGAACGATTCGGCAGGCTGATGATGCCCGCGGCGTCGGTGACGCCGGTGATGTCGGCCGCGTTGTCGATGTCCTCGGTGACGTAGTCCTTCTGAAAGAGCGCGACGGTGGCGCCGGCGACGGGCTGTCCCGCGGCATCGACGATCTTCAGCCGGTTCTGGGCCGGCGTGTCGAAGAGGTACTCGCCGTAATGCCCGCGCCGCAGTCCGGCGTTGACGTTCAAAGCCCCGGCGCTGTGGCTCTCGAAGTAGGTCGGATCGTGATGCGGCGTGGTCGTGCCGCCGCCCATCAAACCGCCCACGCCGTCGACGACCGGGAACAGCGCCTTCAGCTCGGAGTACTCGATGAGAGACCCGTTGCTGTGGCGGACCCACACGCCGCCGCGCGGACTGTTGTCGTCATCCGGCTTGATGCCGAAGCGATAGAGGTCGCCGAGCCCGTACTGATGCGCAACCTCGTGCATCCACCCCTGGTTGTACTCGTCGATGTGATCGTCGACCCACTGCTGCCACTTGCCGCTCATGCCGTCGGAGTTGTCGGGATCGCCGTCGGAGGCCTGCCAGCGGCCGTCGATGACCCACTGATCGGGATCGCGTGCGAATGCGGAAGTCGGCGCGTCGACCTCGTCGAGGATGGCGATCTTGTCGACGCGGATGCGGTCGACGATGCCCTGCGGCGAGACAGGATAGACCGCCTGGCCGAGGCGCATGTTGAAGTAGCGTACGTAGTCCTGGAGAAAGTCCTCGAACGAGCGCGTGCCGACGCGGTTGAGCCGCGCGTGGAACCGGTCGTAGATCCCGCGCTCCACGCCGAACGCGAAGCCGAGATCGTGCGTGCCGATCGTCAGAGTGTTGTTCTGCTCGAACTCCTCGGCCACGGCGCCGGCCGTGTCGGCGCGGAATTCGATGCGCTTCGGCTCCGTCGTCCACGGACGCTGCAACGTGAACGTGCGCTCGTCGCCCGGGGCGATACTGCCGGAGGAGGTGTTGTTCGTGCGCGCGACGTTGCCGTCGATGCGCCACTCGAACGCGAACGGCCCCGAGGCGGCGTTGCCTTTGTTGATGACGTGGGCGATGTACGAGACGGTCTCCCCTGCAGCGGGCCAGCGCTGGTCCTTGTCCGTTCCCGGCTCGAGCTGCTGCGGGAAATAGCCCGCGGCGACGCGGTAGCGGGGATACCTGGGCGTCCTCTCGATATACGTGACGTCGAGATCGGGACCGGCCTGCGCGGCGGCCGGCAGAGCCAGCCCGAGGGTGAAGCCGAGCAGCACGAACATTCTGCGGATGCGTTTGACGGTGATGGACCGTGTCATCGATTCCTCCTATGACGGCCACGATTCCGTGGCTCACAGCCCGGAATATCGGCGCCGGTGCAGGCCGGGATCTTGGAGTTTCCTGAGGAAGTTGTTGGAATCGAGCAGAGAGGCCGGGGGCGGTCAACGGATCCCCCGCGGACACACGAGGTGTCCGGGCGGACACACGAGGTGTCCGGGCGGACACACGAGGTGTCCGGGCGGACACACGAGGTGTCCAGGCGCACACACGAGGTGTCCAGGTGGACACACGAGGTGTCCAGGCGGACACACGAGGTGTCCGGGCGTCTGCATGAGGTGCCCAGGCGTCTGCACGAGGTGTCCGGGCGGACACACGAGGTGTCCAGGCGTCTGCACGAGGTGTCCAAGCGTCTGCACGAGGTGCCCGGGCGTCTGCACGAGGTGTCCAGGCGTCTGCACGAGGTGTCCGGGCGTCTACACGAGGTGCCCGGGCGGACACACGAGGTGTCCGGGCGGACACACGAGGTGTCCGGGCGTCTGTACGAGGTGCCCGCGCTGCTGCGATCGGCCGCGCCCTGCCGGGGCGGCGCACCATGCCGAGGAGCCCCGTTCCCTGATCTCGGCCTCGACCGCGCACCGGTGGATCGGCCCTTTTCGCCGCAAACTCCGACGTGTTAACAGGGTTGCGAAACCCGCCTTCCTCGGAAACGGCCGGGGAGGCACTTGGACCTCCGGCCTGTCACGCCGGAGGTCGCGGGTTCGAGCCCCGTCGGCCCCGCCAAATCTCGGGACCGACGGGAAGTCTTACAGTAGTGGCGTGGCGTGAATTGACGGGCTGACTCTGCACGCGAGGCCGCCCTCCACGGTACCGGTCACGGGCTCCACTCGCTTGAACCATCCCTTGTTCTCGGGGTCAAGGTCACGCTCGCTGCCGGACACCTGCTGGTCGTACCAGCGCTGCGCGGTGGTTTTGAAGGGCGTAGGCGGCAGTTTGCCGATCTGGGCGAACAGCGTGGCGACGTAATGTGTTTTAGGAGGAGCGTTGACCACCTGAGAGATTGCCAGGGCAACCGTGTTGGTCGTGCTCGAGGTCGTCGTCGCGCTCTCCGTGTAGGAGTAGCTCAGCTCGACGCTCAACTCTCCGCCGCTCTTGCCTGTCGCGTCGATCCCGACACTCCAGTTGGTTTTTGCGGTGATCTTGACGCCGGCGACGTGCGTCTCCGTCGTCGTGACCGTCAGTGTCTGTGAGCTCGCGTCGTTCAACGTGACCGTCACCGGCTGCGGGAGCGTGGAATCGTTAACGCCGTCAACTTGCGATTGCAGCGTGGTCGAGTTACTGGCACTGATTTCGACGTCCAGCGTAAACGGCGCGATGATCTCCTTCTTCGGCACGAGGTGGTCCCAGCGAAATGAGCTGACGCAGTCGTTGAGACCGACGTCGCCCAGGCTGGCGATCTCCTTCGTCGTGCCCCACCCCTGGATGTTGTCGTAGCTGCGGCCGGTTCCGTCGCTATTGTCGAACAGCGAAGCCTGTTGCCGGTCGTTCATCATCCACCAACGCACCGAGCTGACGGCGTCGTGCAGCCACCAGCCGTCGATCGACTGCGCCGTCGCAGCCGGCCATTCGCCAAGGAAGATCGTCGACCGATTGCCACCGAAATTGGCGTCGTCGAACAGCTCGATCGCACCGAGATCGAAGTCGACTTGCCGCCAGAAGAATGCTGACACGCAATCGTTCATATTGACGGCGCTCAGATCGACGGCTTCGGTTGTGCCGGTTCCGACGAGATCGACGCAGCGTCCGCAATCACGAAGATTCCAGACTTGCCCGTTCGACGTCGGAGCGACGTTTTCCAGTAACGTCAGGACCGTGCCGACCGGAAGGTTGAAGGCCGCGTACGTGGCAGCGTCTTGTATGGGAGTGCCGTCGAACGCGTGCCGTACGCTGTCGCGGAAATCATTGGTGGACATGACAAATCCGTTGTTCCAGTTGTCGTCGGGAAACAGACTGACCGTGCCGCTTGCGAGTGTGGGGGGTGGAAGGGACGGCGCGGGTAACTTTGTGAGGGCTGCGATGTTGCTCATGTTGTTTCTCTCCTTGATAGAGAGGAGACCCGCGGCGTACGTTTTCTGACGGCGGTCCCGCCGCGAATGGTTCGTGCTCTCTTTCGCACGCGCGTGACCATCTGACCGACATCACGAATGTTGCAACGGAAGCGTCTGGCAATTTCGCGGGAGTCCTGGCCTTCGATGACCAGCAGAATCAGGCCACGGTCACGTTCGGTAAGCGAGTCGAGGACCTGCTCGATGTCCAGCAGCAGCCCGCTCTCGTGTTGTGCAGGCCGCAAAGACTCGAACGCCGCTTCGGCGTCCCCGCGCCTCAGATCGCGTTCGCGTTCGCGCGTGCACATCCGCCGGATGACGACGAACAGCCACGCAGTCGGATTGTCCGGACACGGCGCAGCAGCAAGAAAACGGAGCACCGCCTCCTGCGCGATATCGTCCGCGTCAGCGGCAGCGCGACACCACCGCAGCGCCAGACGGCGAGCTCTGAGCAACAAATGCGAAAGATCGTGGCCTCGTGACTTGTAAGTCGGCCAGCATGCGTCGGGACTTCGCGGGATGCCTGTTTTTGCGGGGTGCTCCAGGCTCGACACGCCGTCAGCTCCGGTTGCACTACGGACACCGCCGCGGCGGGGTCCTGGGCCTGCGTTTCGAACGCCTTGGTCGTCCCCGTAGCAGGCCGACCCGAGATTCGACCGCTCTGCGTTGGCGAGGAGGTCGAGGGTTGCTTCCGTTGCTTCGGGGACCTGCGCGGGACATTCAATCGTCGTCATGATCTGCTTCTCCGTGGCCGTCGTCTGGACGTGCACGGGTAGTCCGGTCAGGAGCGACGTTTTTCCAGGAGCACCAAAAAAGATTCCGCCGGACGCAGGCCAGGCGTGTATCCCTGACCTCACTGCCGATCCGGTCCTCCGCGCCGCGGAGAACGCGATCGAGCTGCGTTTCGCGCCGTCAGGCCCGGCAACAGCGACCGAAACGCGGGCCCTGCCGCGGACCGGCCAGGCTGCTGAAGACGGCGAGACTTAAGCGGCGCGAGACGCAATTGCTCACCTTCAGTACGCGCACATCGAGCAGACCGCTGAAACTCGGCTCACGGGTACTGCGAGTTCGAGCAGGAAGTGGTCAGGTCGAAGCGCATGATGGGGGCGTGCGGCGCGACTTGCGGCAGGTCCTGCGGAAAAATCAACTTGATCGCGTTCTTCGGCGGAATCCCTTGGCGGTTCGCCAGGTAATACAGCACGAAATCCCACTCCTTGTCGCTCTGGTCGCTCGTGCCGTTGTGCAGCACCATCGACCCGGGAACGCGGTGGGCGAGCGACGCAAGGGGCGGTGTCGAGGGGATCGTCACGCGCAGCGGCGGCTGTATGACTCCACCTTGCGTCTGGGTGAATTCGAGGACGGGATCGCCTTCGGTTTCGACGCTCCAGGTCGTATAGACGCCCCCTTCCTTGAATTTCGCCGCCGTCACCGTGCCGCTGTCGATGTCGACGAACGACGCCGCCCAATCCGGGACTTCCACCTCGTTGCCGATGCCCTCCTTCAGAACCATGCCGGGCAAGGCATCCTTCAGATGGAAAACGTCATCACCCAGACGGATGTCGGCGTGCTGACCGGCGGGGTTGACGAGCCGCACGCTCCATCCGTGCAGCGACACCCGTTTGTCCTTCGACCCGGAGAGGGGAGGGAGCCCCGCGTTCAGGAGCGCGGCGATCACGTCCGGCTTGGCCTCGATGAACGATACGTGCGGCGGGAGGTCTCCCCATTCGCCGGCGGGGCTCTTGTACCCGCGGCTCGCGTCCACTGCCACGACGCGATGCTGCACGTCCGCCGGCAGGACCTCAGACTGTTTTCTGATGTGCATGTTGATTCCGCGAAACGACATCACGAACTGGCCCATGGCAGTCCTCCTCAATCTGTAGTGCGATGAATGACGGTGGTGAGCAGCGCCAGGCGGCGCCACGCGCCGCCGGGTCGCTGTTGCTGTGCGCGCTGCACGCGTCGCAATGCCTCGGGCGCGGAGACACCGCGTGCGAGCTGCTCGTGCAGTGCGAGAAAGAGCGAACGCGCATCGCGGTCGCCGATTGGCGCGAGCGTGCCGACGACGTCCTGCGCGCCTGCCGCGACGAACGCCCCGCCGAGGCTCAGGGCGCGGCGGCCCGGATCCTCGGGGCGGCGCAGCGTGTTGCAGGCCGACAGCACGACCACCGGCGGCATGCCGCGCATCGCCGCGATCGTGCGCCACGAGATCGCACCGCCGGCCGCCGCCAGCGATTCCCCCGTCGCCGGATCCCCCTCGGTGTGACCGGCGATGTGCAGCACGTCGGCCGTGGCGGCGCTCTTCTCCACCGCTTCCGCCGTCACAGCGTCGCGGCTCACCCGGCGCACCGTGCGATACAGGCTGCCGATCTCCGCCAGCTCGAGCTCCGCTTCCGGCAGCGCCGCGTTACCGGCCGCGGTGCCCGACGGAAGCTCGATCGCGGCCATCGCCGCGTAACGCGCGGCCGACGACGTGCGCAGCGAGCTCGCACTCGCGGCGACCGAGACCGGCATCCTTTCGACGACGGCGTGGTTCGTCGAGCGATCGCGCAACGCCGCATACGAAACGCGCTCGAGCAGCTTGTCCGGCACGACGATCAGCGCATGCGCGGCGGCAAATGCCGCGGCCGCGGGGCGGAGGAGCAGGTCGTGCAGCGCCGCGTCATCGCCCCGCGCAGCGGTCGCGATCACGTCCTCGCGTGCGATCGAGTGTCGCGACAGCGACGCGCCGCTTTCCGTCACCGCGAGCACGACCAGCTCGCGCGGCAGCACGATGGTCGTGAGGATGACCGTACCGCTTCCGGCGAGACGCGCGCGCAGCTCGTCGAGCGCATCCGCGCCGGCGACGACGCCGCGGCGCCGTTCGGCGTGCATGAAGACCGACGCGACGTCCTTCCGCTCGAGGTCGAGCAGGATCGCTTCCTCGAACAAGGCGCGGCCCGCGTCGAGCACGCCCGTGTCGCCGGGATGACGTTCGACCGCCGCGATGCCCTCGGCGAGGTCGCGCGCCGCCGCATCGCGATCGCCGAGTCGCAGCGAGGCGCGGGCGCGCACGAGGTACGGCTGCGCGAGCAGCACGGTCATGCCGTGCGCGGCATACGTCTCCAGCGCTCGCGATGCGAGGTCGCGGGCGCGCCTCGCATTGGTGCTGACGACCGCCGCGGCCATCGCCAGGTCGGCGTCAGCGAGATGGCGCGCGCGCAGCGCGGGATCGGGAATGCGCAGCGCGACCGATGCGGCATCGGCGGCCGCGCGCTCGGCTGCTTTCGGATCGGACGTCTCGTCCAGCAGCGCTTTGCGGGTGAGCATGTCGGCGAGCAGCAGATCGTTCGAGGCCTCACGCGCGAGCGACTCGCCGACGCCGATCAGCGCCCGTGCCGTCTCCGGCTTTCCGCCGCGCAACGCTTCCGACGCCGCGGCTCCGACCGCCCCCTGCAACTGCTCGATCTTTCCGCCGGAATCGAGCGTTTCGAACGCACGCGTGCGCACGCTCCACGCGTCATCCGGACGGCCGGCCGCGGTTCGCGCGGCGGCGATCATCACGTTGATCGTGGCCTGATTGAGCGTCTCGCCGGCGCGGCCGAACAGCACCTCGGCTTCGGTGAGCTCGTCTCCCGCCGGCGCGAAGCGGCGGACGCGACGCGCGGGGGGCGCGCGCCCGGTTCTACCAGGCGTAGAGCGCCTCGAGCAGTCGTCGATTACCCCTCCTCTGCTCGGCCGATCGCCCGCGGCCAGGAGCGATCGCCGGCGCGAGCTCGCGGAAGTGAACCGCGGGCACTTTCAAGTGTGGCGCGAGCGGAAACGCGCGACGCACGGACACTTAAAAGTGAGCGCCGGGCAAGTGCAACTGTCCTCAAGTTGAGATGAAAGTGCGGCGCGGTCACTTTCACTGTCCTCCAGATGAGAAGCAAGTGACCGGCGATCACTTTCACGTGCCCGCGCGTCGGGTGAAAGTGACGCGCGGGCACTTAAAAGTGAAACGCGACGCGGCATCGACCTCCCATGACCCGACTCGTCAGATTGCCGGAGCAGCAACGGCGGTGCGGCGTGCGCTACCGCCCTGAGGTGCTGGAAGCGAGACGACATTCGCCGGAGCGGTGCTGCGGGAGCCTTGCGCGGCGGGAGTCGCGGAGTCCCCCAACGTCCTGTTCCAGCGCGTGCTGTCGGTGTTCGGCGGCCTCAAGCCGATGCTCGCGTTCCTCACCACCTTCCCGATCCTGCCGCCGACGTGGCGCAAGGGCCTGACACGAAGCCGTACGGCGGTTTTCCGTGTGACCACACGGCATCCCCGGTCTCATCGCAGCGCGGGAGTTGAAGAAAAAGAATTTGAGTGTGGTCGTCCTGGAGGCCCGCGACCGGGTCGGCGGACGGATGTACGGCCAGACGGTGGAGGTCAAAAACGGGGACGGCGGTTCCGAGCAAGGCTATATCGACTTCGGCGGACAATGGGTCGGCAAGACCCAGGATGAAATGAAGGCCCTGGCGCAAGAGCTGAAGATCGAGCTATTT
>DASUSN010000139.1:0-11016 GCA_036375075.1 Thermoanaerobaculia bacterium
GTGGGGGGGGGCGGGGGGGGCAGCTACCGCTCTGGTATCGCCACCGCGCGGCCCATCCGCACTACCAGAGCGGTGGCTCCCACCACCCACCACCTCGCCACCGCACTCCTAGAACCAGCTAAGTTAGTGCTTATGGGCAAAGCCCGGGGCTAGATTGGACGGCGCGCCTTCGCGCGCCAACGCACCACACCAGAAAGTCACGGAACAGACGCGTCGGCGCCTGACCGCGTCAGCTTGCCTACCTGGTTCACTCCCAGCTCGGTGAACCAGATGTTGCCGTCCGGGCCCTGGAGGATGCGATGCATGACCGTCTGGGTCGACGGCACGCGGTAATACGTGATCGGGACGCGGGAGATGTCCGCCGGCGCGGTGGTGAGGAGGGAGCGGTCGATCTTCAGAATGTAGTCGCCGCCGGCGGGGCTGGGGTTGGATGGGGTGGGCGCGTTCTGGTCGACATACTGCTGGACCCAGAGGTTCCGGTCGCTGTCGAAGGCGAGGCCGGCGAGGATGACGTTGGCCTGGGTCATCGGCAGGGGGTATTCGGTGATCTTGCCGTCGGGCGTGATCCGCGCGACGCGGTTGCCAGCCTCCTCGGAGAACCACATCGCGTTCGAGCCCGGCTCGGGCACGATGGCGATGGGGCGGCTGTTGTGTGTCGGGATCGCGAACTCGGCGACATTGCCGTCCGCGGTGATGCGGGCGATGGCGTTGCCGACCAGCTCCGTCACCCACATCGTGCCGTCGTTGCCGGCGCGAACGTAGATCGGAACGCTGCCGACCGTCTTCAGCGGGTAGGTGGTCATCTTCCCGTCCTGCGTGACCTTGCCGATCGTCCCGGTGCCTTTGCCGGTGAACCAGATCGTCTTTCCGTCGGCGCCGAACCACAGTCCGTGCGGATGGGTGTTGATCTTCTGTCCGTTCGGGCACGAGGGGCAGTCGAGGCGCACGTCGATGGTCTGCTGGATCGCGCCGTTCGCGTCGAGGCGGACGATCTGCCCGGAGAACTCGAGGGTGACCCAGAGGCGCCCGGCGGCGTCGAACTCGATGCCGTGCGGGCCGCTGCCGGCCGGCATCGGGTAGAAGGTCGTCGCGCCGCCGGTCGTGACCTTCACGACCTGGTCGTAGTTCTGTCCGGTGATCCAGAGCTCGCGCCCGCCGTCCGGGTCGAATGCGATCTCGTGGGTCGAGCCCTTCGGCGCCGGATGGCACGCGCCGGTCTCCACGGTGGTCGCGTTCGGATACCGGATGGGGTACTCGACGACGGTGCCGGGAAGCTGTGCGCCGAGGGTGAGTGCGAGCGCGCAGAGGACGAGAAGGAGAAGCGTGCGGTGCATGGCTCAGTTTGTCACGGACGCGGAGGCGGAGTGGAGCGTTCCTTGCTCCTTCCTCTCCCCATGAGCGACGAACGATCGGTCCCGCAGCCGGACGAGCGCCACGAGAAGGGCGCGATGGAAGAGGACATGCAGAAAATCGACGCCATCGTCGGCGATGAAGTCCTAGGCTACGAAGGGACGGCGCATGGGGAGCATTCGGGGCAGGACTCGTCCAACGACGAGCGGAGCGACGGCAACCTCGAGGACCGGCTCGCGGACAACCGGCCCGACCAGATGAAGTGACGCGGCGTCAGCCGCGGGCTGCTTCGAGGGCGTCGGCGACGGCCCGCGCGCGGACGGCGTCGAGCTGTCCCGACCAGAGGCCGTCGTCCTTGACCGAGGAGCCGACGATGAAGGCGTCCGCGCCGCGATAGCTTGCGATGTTCGCGGGCGTGACTCCGGAGCCGATGAGCGTGGGAACGCCCACGGCGCCGCTCACGGCCTGCACCTCATGGGCGTCCGCGGGCGTGCCGGTCGCGGGGCCGCTCACGATCACGCCGTCGACGGAGAAGAACTCCGCCGCTTTCGCGGTCTCGGCGATGTCGACGTCCGCGGTGATGGCGTGGGCGGAGTGCTTCTTCTTGACGTCGGCGAAGACGAGCACGTGCTCCGCTCCGATGGCGCGCCGGTAGCGGAGGATGTCGCCGGCGCTGGACTCGATGAGGCCCTCGTCCGCGACGTGCGCGAAGACGAAGCCCTCGACGCGCACGAACGCGGCGCCGCACGCGTGGGCGACGGCGATCGCGGCGCGGTTCCCGCCCGCGAGGACCTGAATCCCGAGGGGCAGCGGCGACGCGCGGCGGATGGCGCTGCCGACGACGCTCATCGCGGCGACGATCTCCGGCCCGATGGCCGTGCCTTTGAGGTACGGCCGGTCGTGGGTGTTCTCGAGGACCAGCCCGTGGAAGCCCGCATCGGCGTAGATCCGCGCCTCGGCCGCGGCGGCATCGGCGATGGCGCGCACCTCGAGCCGGCTGGCGGGCGTGCCGGGCAACGCCTGCGCGTGAATCACGCCGATGAGCGCGCGGCGGACGCCGAAGAGAGAGCGGATGACGCCTCGCGAGTCCATCCCGCGAATCTAGCACGCGCCGCAGCTGAGCCTCTCCGTGTATGGAGTGCGGAGGCGATTGGAGGCTGTCTCAAAATGTAGGGCGTGGCTTCAGCCCGCCCCTCTCGTGGGCGGGGCGTTCCCCCTCCCCGTCCGGGGGGCGGGCTGAAGCCGCGCCCTACATTTGCCTGTCGGGATGACAGCGGAGGCGTTGCCTCCGCACTCCAAAGCTTATGGGACGACCGTTTCTTCGAGCCAGTCGATCGCGCGCCCGGGGTCGGGCTCGGTGCGGTCCTTCATCAACCGTGCGTCGCGGAGGGACGCGCAGTCGCGGATGGCGCGCTGTTCGGTGGCGGACAGCTTGCCGTCGACCGCCTCGGTGCCGGTGAAGCAGCGGTTGCGGCGGAGGAAGATCTCGACGGAGACGCGCGCGAGCTTGTCGGCCGTGATGTCGTTCAGCGCGGTGGTGCCCATGCGGACGCCACGGGGCGGGCGGGTGCGGAGGGCGTTTGCAACGCGCCGTAGGCGGGTCGACGAGAGGTCGGGCTCGTAGACGGGGGCGACGGTCTGGGTGGTGGTGGGCTCTTCTTCCGGCGCCGCGGCCGTGGTGGTGGTGGCCGCGACGGCGGGAGGCGCGACGGCGCGCGTCGCCTTGCGGATGAGGTGCACGTTCCAACCGATCCACGCGAGCAGGGCGATGACGAGGATCTGGTACACGAGCGTCGCGTCCACGCGCAGGGGTGCGGACTTCATCACGGGCTTCTCGGGGGCTGGTGGTGCAGAGCGCATGTCACTCCTCTCCCGCGGCTTCACCGGTTTCGTCAGGGTCTTCACCGGCTTCGCGGATTTCGTCGCCGGGCGCTCGCGCCGCGTGCGGAGGTCGTTGGCCATTTTCCAGCCCGTGGCGACGTTCTTCGCCGCCGCGTCGACCAGTTGATCGATCGCGGGCGGGATCTCGGCGTCGGACATGGTGGGCAATTCGTCGGACAGGATGTATTGATAGCCCGCGCCGTTGAAGCGGTTGGGCTGCAGCCGTGCGGCGGCGGGGTCGACCGGGCCGAGGAGGTAGAGCCATGGCAGGAGGTCGAGCATCCTCGGCGTGAGCTCGATCTCGATGGGATGGCGGTGCGGCAGCGGCACGGCGTACGCGCGCGCGAGCTCGGCCTTCAGGTATTCGCGGAACGGCGCATCGCGCAGCCGCGCGGACTTCAGCTCTCCCAGCGCCTCGGGCCACCGTTCCTCGTCGGCGAGGTCTTCGTTCGCCCGCCGGACCCAGTCCGAGACGCGCGCGGGATCGGCGAGCACGGGCCAGAAGAGCGGCAGCGCGACGGGCGGGATGGGGCGGTCCGTCCACGCGCCCCAGAGCGTCCAGCCGCCGAAGCGTTTCGACTTCGCGCTGACGACCCAGCCGAGGGCGCTGATGGTGCGGCCTCCGCCGTCGGTGAAGTGATGGATGAACGGGCCGCCCGCGCCGTCGGGCAGGCGCGCGAGCGCGCTGCCGAGCGGCTCGAAGTAATCGAGGTACTCCCGCAGACTGATCTGCTGGCCGGCGTTCTCGACGTAGTCGCCGTGCAGTTCGTGGAAGACCTCAGCCATGGCGCTCCAGGATCTCCAGCAGTAGCAGGTCCCCCCACACCGGCAGGCCGTCGTCGGCGTCCTCCGTGCTGCCGGGGAGGAACTCGATGCCGCACGGCAGGACCGGGAAGCGCGAGTCCGCCCCGGGCATCATCGACTCGCGGATCATCGGCGCGAAGTCTCCGCGGCCCGCGCCGTCCCACGCGGCGAACAGCGCCGAAGCGAGGTGCATGCATTGCTTCACGAGCACGGAACCGATCCCGGTGTAATAGAACTCGACGTTGCCGGTGCGCAGCCGCGCGGGGACGGCGCCGTAGCCGAGCATGACCCGGTACAGCAGCCAGGTGAGACTCTCCAGCAGATCGAGGCTCCCTGTCCAGTTCTGCCTGCCGTGCACGAGGCGCTCGACGTCCTTCGCGGCGTCGACGAACCGGCTGTCGAAGACGTCGTCCCCCGCGATCGCCCGCCGCGCCAGCGCCAGCGCCGGCTCGCTGGACTGCAGAAACTCCAGCAGCCCCGCCTCGTCGCGCAGTTCCGCGCGGTCGAGGTGCGTCCAGATCACGCCCTGCCACGTCCCGCGCGAGCCCGGCTCGTGGACGAGGTGCGCCGCGAGCTGGCCGATGTGCGAGCGCGTGCGGGTCGGGTCGAACGGCACGACGAACATCATGAACAGCTCCGCGAACTTCATGGCCCGGAGGTTCTTCAGGATGTCGAGCACGCGCATGTACTTGTCGGGCGTGGTCGTGCGCTGGTGGAAGACCTCGCCCTTGATGTCGATCCCGGCGATGTCGATGGACCGGCGCTGGAACTTCAGCTTCATGCCGTGCAGCAGGATGGGCACGGCCGTGCGCGGGTCGGGGTTGGCGATGGTGTACGGCTCGATGTAGTAGTACGGATCGCGGCTGATCAGCGTGGTCGGCTCGGCGATGAGGTGCTTCTTCTGCGCGGGGCTGAACAGGCATTTCAGCCAGGTCGTCTTCCCGGCCTGGGGCATGCCGGTGGTGATGAGCAGCACGCGCGACTTCGGATCGCCGAGGAACTGCGGCGGGATCAGGGACGCACAGGTGCCGCAGCGGACGTGCTGCGTGAACGTCTGCGCGTGGTCGAACGTGGGCTGGTCCCACTCCAGCCGCGGCTCGGAGAACGCAACGCCCGCGTTCTCGGGCAGGCCGCGATAGCGCTTCCACTGCGGCTGCTCGTCGAGCTGCCGGTACCACGCATCGGCGCGGCCGAGGGGGACGCGGTAGAAGACCGTGCCGCCGCAGACCGGGCAGCGCGAGTCCTTCGCGATCCCACCCTCGAACTTCTTCCCGAAGAGTCCCATCCCGCTATCGTCCCTCTGTCTCCAGGAGCCGCACCAGCTCTCCTTCGTGCCGCTCGATGAAGCGCCCGAGCTGCGCCGTCGCGAAGCCCGATGAGGAGCGCTCGGCGACGAACGACAGCGTAATCGCATTCCGCACGTTTCCGTCTCCGTCGCGTGCGACGATGACCATGAGGATGCGCGACGTCGGCCGGTCGGGATCGATGGTCACGAGGGTCCCGGTCTTCGCGTAGACGTCGTATTCGTAGGCGAGCGACGCCACGCGGCTGCGGATGGCGATGGCCGTTCCTTCCTGGATGACCCGCCGCAATCCGCCCTGCAGCTTCGCGGCGGCGGCCTTCGCACGGTCGTCGAACGCGGCGGCGCGCGAGGGCAGCGGCACGGCCGGGTCGGGACGCGCCACGATGTGCGGCACGACCGGCTTGCGCATCGCCCACGTCGAGAACGCCGACGCCGCGGCGACGTTCGACCAGCGGCTGGACGCGCCGCCGAGGAGGATGGCCACGAGCTCGCGCGTGTTGTGCACACCGTTCAAGCGCAGGTCGACCGCCTCCGGGCTGACGATGGAGAGCGGCTCGAGCCCCTCGCTCGTGCGCAGGTCGTCGTGCTGGTCGCCCGACCAGAACGACAGCAGATGCCGCCGCATCTCCCCCTCGGCCGGCGGCGCGCCGGTGGCGGCGCCGAAGAGGTCGCGCATGGCCATGGCCACCGGCTGCTGGTGCAGCTTGGCGAGCCGCTCGGGACGGTCGCGGGTGTTCTCCGTGGAGTCGGCCAGCGCGGGATAGCGGTTCCACGGCGTGGTGCTGCCGGTGAGCGACTCGCGGTCGCTGGGCGCCGGCCCGCGGCCGTCGCTGACGATGCCGTTCGAGCTTTCCTTGGCCAGGCCGAGGAAGCCGAGGCGCGTGTGATAGCGGTTGTCGGAGGCGGCGAGGTACGTGCTGAAGTCGACCCAGCGCGGGAGCGGCGACACCTGCCAGCCCTTCCTCGAGATCGTCTCGCCGAACATCTCGCGCTCGTAGCAGCGGCCGTTCGCGACGTGGTCGCAGTCGCCGTTGCGGATGAGCAGCTTGCGGTCGAGCGTCGGGTGTACGGTCAGGACCGCGGTGGCCCAGAACGGCTTCGCGGCGGAGCCCATCTCGATGGCGGAGAAGTTGTGATCGGCGGCCTGGCGCGACGCGAGCGCGCGCGGCGCGGCGGTGCCGAGCCACGACAGCGGCGGCTCCAGCTCGCGCCAGGAGCTCTCGCCGTCGCTGGCGTTGCGCACGCGCCAGCGGTCGCCGGACGCGGCGCGCGGCCACGCGCCCATGGCCAGCACTTCGCCGGTCGTCGCGCGCATGACCGTGAGCGCGACGCGCGGCGGCAGCGCCGAGGGTGCACGAGCCGCGAGGAGGTTGCCGAAGAGATCGCGGCCCGCGGCTTCGACCGTCGACTGCGTCGCGCGCTGCAGGTCCTCGTCGATGGTGAGCTGCGCGGCGCGGGTGCGGCGCTGCTGACTGACGCGGAAGAGGGCGTCGCCCGCGACGTGCAGCCAGCCCAGGCCGAGCTGGCGCGCCTCGATGCTCGGCGCGTACACCCAGCGGCCCATCACCCAGGCGTGCCCGAGGACCTGGACCGGACCGCTGCGCCCGCGGATCGAGATCGGCTGCAGGTCCTGCTCCCGCAGGTCCTCGGCGAACGTATGCACGACGTTGAAGTCGGGGTTGCCGCGCACTTCGTATCCGAGCTCGGTGTTCCCTTCGCCCTCGCTCTCCGTGCGCTGGATGGTGAAGACGCTCGGCCGCGAGCGCTGCTCGCGCTCCATGTGCGTCTGCCAGAGCTGGTACATGCGGGCGTAGTAGTCGCCGGGGGTTGCGGCGGGGGCGAAGAACGCGGCCGGCAGCGACGCGCGCCCGCCGTCCATCCGCAGCGCGTCGGGCATGGCGTTGAAGCGGAGCACTTCCGCCTCGAGAAGCGTGGCGCCGGTCGGGCGGTCGGTGAGCGAGCCGTCGGGATTGCGGAAGAGGATCCGCTTGGTCTGCGGATCGAAGCGCAGCGTGCCGGCGTCGTACAGTTCGTCGACGCGCTTGAGCAGTCGCGACCAGGTGAGGATGTCGTACTCGTCCGAGCGTACCGCGCGGACCGAGCCGCGGAGGACGAGCACCGTCACGAGCAGCGCGGGCATGAGCGCGAGCGCGGCGTACTCGCGCGTGCGCAGGGTCATGGCCAGCGGAATGGCGCAGGCGAAGGCGAGCCAGGCGAAGTCTTTCGTGGCGAAGGCGGCGACGAGGCCGATTGCGACGATCGCCGCCGCGACGACGCGGCCCCAGCGGCGGCGCGCGCCGTACGCGAACGTGGCGTCGTAGAGGCTGCGGCGCGTGACGGCGCTCTCCGGCGACGCCGAAGACCACAGCAGCGCCTGCGCCATCAGGCCGAGGAGGAGGCCCCAGCGGAGCACGTCCGAGTTCGACGACGTGGCCAGCAGCGGCAGGTTGCGTCCGGAGAACCAGAGCTGCGCGACGTTCATCGCCGCGTGCACGACGGCCTCGCCGAGGAGCGCGGCGGCGATGGCCAGCGCGAGGATGTCCCCGATGCGCAGACTGGACCGCCGCAACAGCAGCACGATCGCCGGCGCGGCGAAGATCGCCAGCAGCAGCAGACCGCCGAGGATCCCGTGCTCGCCGGCGACGAAGAAGCTGTAGACGCTGTCGTACTGGATCGTGTCCTGCCGGATGTACGACTGCGACGCGGGCGCGTGGTTGAAGCCGAGGCCCGTCCAGCCGCCCTTGCGGACCAGGGCCATGTGCTCCCACTCGTGGACGAGCGCGTTGCGGACGTTGGCCGCGGTGACGGACTTGGCGTCGCCCGCGGACGGCGCCTCGAGGTCGAGCAGCCACTCCTGCGCCGACGCGCCGTGCTTCATCACCTCCACGCGGCTGAGGATGTGCTCCGTCATCCCCGGCGCGATGGCGTACGTCCCGAGCAGCGCCCAGTAAGCGACGGCCACGGCGACGACGACGACCAGCAGCAGCGTCGCAGCCATGCGCGCGGCGGATGTCAGGAGCAGCAGCAGCGCCAGCGGCAGCCAGAACGCGAGCACGGCGTAAATCGCGCCGAAGTCGCCGGCCACCGCGAACAGGATCGCCACCGGCGCGAAGGCCAGCAGGACGACTGTGGCGATGATCTCGGGCAGCGGCGTCTCGGTGTCCTTGCGCGCGTCGCCGTCGAGCACGCGCAGCGCGTCGTCGGTGCCGGTCAGTGGCCGGGCCAGCAGCACCAGCGCGGGCAGGCCGAGGATCCAGAAGGGAGCGACGATCTGGCGCATGTACTCCGGCGCGAACCGCGACAGCACGAGGATCGCCACGGCGCCCGCGCCCCAGATGGTGAAGGTCTGCCGCACGGCGGGCGACTGCAGGGCGGTCCAGACGTGGAGCACCGGCTGTACGACGAGGCGCCGGAACGGAGGATGGGCTTCCGCCCGTCCCTCGCGCGCGGCGTCGCCGAGGGCGCGCCAGAACTGCCCGCCGAGCTCGAAGGTCACGCGATACGGCACCTGCCAGAGCGGCGCGGCGCTGCGCGCGATCGCCAAGGCGGCGATGGCGTAGATCACCAGCAGCAGGCGGTCGAACGGCGACGAGGTGAAGCGCGCGGCGACGTTCGGCAGCACCTGCTGCGGCATGATCGTGAGCTGGACCGCGGCCATCACCGCGAGGGTCACGGCTACGGCGATGGTGATCCCGCGCTGGTGCACGTCGACGCTGCCTTCGCGGTTGTCCTCACGATGATGCAGCCAGAGGCGCACGGCCAGCGCGATCAGTCCCGGCACGATCACCAGCGCCGCGAGCGAGCCGGCCAGGCCTTTCACCGTCACCTCGTCCACGGCCACGGGCGAGACGAGGTAGCGCACCGCGAGCAGGACGCGGAACAGCAGCAGCATCCAGACGGCGACGATCACGCCCCCGATGGCCCAGAGGTCGCGGAGCCGGACGCGGTGTCCGTTGCCGAACGAGATCGAGGCGACGAACAGCGCCAGCGCGCCCCACGCGCAGAGCAGCGCCACCAGCAGGGCCCGCGGCGTCGGCAGGTCGCGCACCATCGTGACCGTCAGCAGCAGGCCGCGCTCCGCGGCGTTCGGGATCACCAGCGGAATGCGGACGCTGGAGAGCGACTGGTTGAGCGTCGAGCGGAGGCTCGCGCCGCGCCGGGCGAACTTCGGCGCGTCCGTCGCCGGCGTGGGCAGGAGGTCGGCGCCGTCGCGGAAGCGCGGCAAGCCGGCCGCCGAGATCTGCAGCGCCTCCCCGTGGCGGAAGTCGGCCGCGCCGTAGCCGAGGGGCAGGAGGAAGGTGTTCTCGCCGATGGCGGGCTCGCGGGCGAACGAGAGCGAGCTCTTGTCGTCCTTGAACGGCGGCAGCGACGTGGTGCGCGTCCACGGCGCCTCGAATGTCAGGCGCGGCGCGCCGCCGTTCTCGGCCACGCGCATGGACAGCCGGCGGCGCGGCCAGAGGATCTCGACGTTCGCGGTGGAGGGGATGTCGAGCTCGCGCCAGTCCTCGCCGTCGGTGACGAGCCGCAGCTCGCCTCCTTCGGCGCGCAGCACGCGGATCGAGCGCGCCCACTCCTCGAGGGCCTGCACGTTCTTCAGGTCGATCTCGCCGTTGCGGCGGAGGTCGTTGAGCCGCGGCACGAGCAGCGCGTCGAGCACGCGCAGCCGGGTGCCGTGGACCGGGGGCGGGGTCATGACCACCAGCGGCTCGGCCACGCGCGTGCGGGCGATGATGAGCTTCGGCCTCAGGAACAGCCCTTTGCGCTTGAACTCGACGGAGAACTTGCCGACCTGCTTCGGGCCCTCGCCGAGCTCCAGGACTTCTCCGTTGGCGTAGTTCTCGCCGATCCGGACGAGGGCCGTGCCGCCGCGCGTTCTTAGCTTCAGATTCCCCGCCGCGCCCGGCTCGACGCTCACCTCGGGCCAGAAGTTTCCGTTCGGCCAGCCCAGAATCGCGGAGTGCTCGGGACCTCCGATGGCCACGATGCCTGTGGTGCGGTCCGCCGCCTCGGCCCCCGTCCACGCCACCTGCGTCGACCGCGGCCACTCGGTGAGCGACGCCAGCGGCGCAATGACGATGGGGATGGCGACCAGCGTCGCCACCAGGACCATGACGAACGGCGGGACGTGCCGCCCCTGGCGGAGGGTGGGAAGGCTCTCCTCCTTGTGGCGGAACTCGAACCACCACGCCACCAGCAAGAAGCCGAGGACGGCAAGAGCCAGCAGGGGGATGGTCATTTCTTTACGTTGTTACGAGCGACGTCGCAAAACGTTTACGTTTGGAAGAGCGCCGGGCTGCGGCGCGGGCGAACTGGTCGTCGAAGGGGCGGGGGAAGGGGACGGGGTGGTGTTTGTCGCGGTAGGGCTCGGTCTCGGACATGATGTTGAAGCCGGCGGCGGAGATGATCTTCTGCGCGGCGGGGAAGAGGTGGAGCACGGGATAGGCGTCGATCGCTTCGAAGCCTCGCGGCAGGTCGAGGGGGCAGCGGGTGGCGACGAGGATCTTTTCGGGGTTGGGCGTCACGCGGAGCAGCTCCTCGGCGTAGGCGACCAGCTCGCGCACCTCTTCCTCGGGCCCCGAGTGCACGATCAGCCAGTAAATGTAGGGCGTGGCTTCAGCCCGCCCCTCCCGTGGGCGGGCGGGCGGAAACGCCACCCACCCACCCACCGGGGGGGCGGG
>DASUSN010000140.1:0-30552 GCA_036375075.1 Thermoanaerobaculia bacterium
GCGAGGACGCCGCCCGGCCAGCCGGCGGGACGCCGGCGCTCCAACCGACGAAGCGCGGCCGAACGCGGTGGAGCGCCGCCGTCTCGGCGGCTGGCCCGGCGGCGTCCTCGCCGCCGAGGCTCTCGCGCCACGCTATCTTTCCTCCTTCACACGGCAACGCTGTCTTAACGAGATCATGCAGGGCGTGTAACCGGGCGGCGGGGACGCCGCCCAGCCAGCCGGCGGGACGCCGGCGTTCCAACCGACGAAGCGCGGCCGAACGCGTGGAGCGCCGCCGTCTCGGCGGCTGGCCCGGCGGCGTCCTCGCCACCGAGCTCTCGCGCCACGCTATCTTTCCTCCTCCACACGGCAACGCTGTCTTAACGAGATCACGCAGCGCGTGTAACCGGGCGGCGAGGACGCCGCCCGGCCAGCCGGCGGGACGCCGGCGCTCCAACCGACGAAGCGCGGCCGAACGCGGTGGAGCGCCGCCGTCTCGGCGGCTGGCCCGGCGGCGTCCTCGCCGCCGAGGCTCTCGCGGCATGCTATCCTTCCTCCTCCACACGACGTCTCTCGTCGCTCACCTCGTGGCCTGTCATGCGCCACGACAACTTCATCCCCAACGTCAACATACGTTCGCGCGGCCGACTCCCTCACTGGGAGGTCGACAACGCCGTCTACTTCGTCACATTTCGACTCCGCGACGCTCTCCCACGCCATATCGCACGTTCACTCGTCCTCGAGCGCGAACGGATGCTGCGGACGGTTACCACGGACGCCGAACGGGCGCGGTTCGATGCGGCATTCGGGTTGCGCCTCGACCACTACCTCGACGAAGGTTACGGTTCCTGCCTTCTCCGGCAGTATGGCGGGTCGTGGCAGAGGCATTCCGACACTTCGATGGTCAGCGGTACGAACTGCACGCCTGGTGCGTCATGCCGAACCACGTCCACGTGATGTTTCATCTGGAGCACGGCCGTAACCTCGAAAAAGTCCTGCATTCGTGGAAGTCGTTCACGGCTCACGAGATCGACGAAGGTGTCATCTGGCAGCGGGAGTATTTCGATCGCGTGATCCGCTCGCCCGGGCATTTCACCGAGACGAGGGCGTACATACGGAACAATCCGGCCAGGGCGGGGCTGGTGGGCTGGCCATGGGTCGGGTGACGGCTATAATCCGCCGCCTTATGGGCACCGTCCGGATCAAGGAATTACCCCAGCACGTCGGCGAGACCGTCACCGTCAGCGGCTGGCTGTACAACAAGCGCACCTCGGGCAAGCTGCAGTTTCCGATCGTCCGGGACGGCAGCGGGTTCGTGCAGTGCGTCGTCTCGAAGAAGGAAGTCGCCGAGGAGTCTTGGAACGACTCCGACCGGGCCACGCAGGAGTCGACGGTCACGGTCACCGGCAAGGTCGTCGCGGAGTCGCGCGCGCCGGGCGGGGTGGAGCTGCACGTCACGGAGCTCAAGCTGGTCGCGCTCGCCGAGCCGTACCCGATCTCCCCCAAGGAGCACGGCACCGACTTCCTGATGAATCACCGCCACCTCTGGCTGCGCTCGACGAAGCAGCACTACGTGCTCCTCGTGCGCAACGAGATCGAGAAGGCGATCCGCGACTTCTACTACGACCGCGACTTCGTCCTCATCGACTCGCCCATCCTCACCGCCAACGCCGCGGAAGGCACCTCGACCCTGTTCGAGACCGACTACTTCGGCGACAAGGCCTACCTCTCCCAGTCCGGCCAGCTCTACCTCGAGCCCGCCGCCGCGGCGTTCGGGAAGGTCTACTGCTTCGGCCCCACGTTCCGCGCGGAGAAGTCGAAGACGCGCCGCCACCTCACCGAGTTCTGGATGGTCGAGCCGGAGGTCGCGTTCCTCGACTTCGACGGCCTGCAGGCGCTCGCGGAGGAGTTCATCGAATACATCGTCGGGCGCGTCCTGGAGCGTTGCCCCGAGGCGCTGAAGCAGCTCGAGCGGGACGTCGCGAAGCTCGAGCAGGTCAAGCGTCCGTTCCCGCGCATCACCTACCGCGAGGCCATCGAGCTCCTCGCCTCGAAGGGCATGCCCGCGAACTTCGGCGACGACATCGGCGGCGACGAGGAGACGGTCATCGCCAACTCCTTCGACCGCCCGGTGATCATCACCCGCTACCCGGTGGGCATCAAGGCCTTCTACATGAAGCCCGATCCGAACGATCCGGAAGTCGCGCTGGCCATGGACATGATCGCGCCCGAGGGCTACGGCGAGATCATCGGCGGGTCGCAGCGCATCGACGACTACGATCTCCTGGTGCAGCGCATCGAGGAGCACAAGCTGCCGATGGAGGCGTTCCAGTGGTACCTCGACGTCCGGCGGTACGGGACCTTCCCCCACTCCGGTTTCGGCATGGGAATTGAGCGCTGCGTGGCCTGGGTGACGGGCGTTCCGCACCTGCGGGAGACGATCCCGTATCCGCGTACGTTGAACAGAATTTATCCCTGATGGCGGACACGACGTTAAGAGTCATCCCCCTCGGCGGTCTCGGGGAGATCGGGATGAACCTGATGGTCTACGAGTGCGGCGACGAAGCCGTCCTCGTCGACTGCGGGATGATGTTCCCGGACGCCGCCACCCTCGGCGTGGACGTGATCGTCCCGGACATGACGTACCTGTTCGAGAACGCCGCGAAGGTGAAGGCGCTCCTCCTCACGCACGGCCACGAGGACCACATCGGCGCCGTGCCGTTCCTTGTGGACAAGCTGCCGCTGCCGATCTACGGCATGCCTCTGGCCCTCGGCTTCGTCGCGGACAAGTTCGAGGAGTTCGGCATCGACGACATCGAGCTGCGCGCGATCATGCCGCGGGACGTGGTGGAGATCGGAGCGAACTTCCGCGTCGAGGCGATCCGGGTGACGCATTCGATCGTGGACGCGCTGGCGTTCGCCATCACCACGCCCGCCGGAACGATCATCCACACGGGCGATTTCAAGATCGATCACACGCCCGTGGACGCGAAGCCGACGGACCTCGCGCGGTTCGCGCACTACGGCGAGCAGGGCGTGACGCTGCTGGTCAGCGACTCCACCAACGCGCTGGTCCCCGGACACTGCCCCTCGGAGCGCACCGTCTCCAGCGGGCTCGATCGGGTGTTCTCGGACGCGAAGTCGCGCATCATCGTGACGACGTTCGCGTCGCACATCCACCGCGTGCAGCAGGTCATCAACCTCGCGCTGAAGCACAGGCGGCGCGTGTTCCTCATGGGGCGCTCACTCGTCGACAACGTCGAGACCGCGGAGCGGCTCGGGTATCTCAAGTTCCCGCGGGATGCGCGCGCGAGCGGCACGGACATCGAGGCGCACAAGCTGGTCATCCTCAGCACCGGCACGCAGGGCGAGCCGTCGTCGGCGCTGACGCGCATGTCGATCGGCGAGCACAAGCAGGTCACGATCGAGCGGGACGACGTGGTCGTCATCTCCGCCCGCACGATCCCTGGCAACGAGCGCGCCGTCGCGCACGTGATCGACAACCTCTACCGCCGCGGCGCGGAGGTGGTGCACCACGAGCAGGCGGACATCCACGTGTCCGGCCACGCCTGTCAGGAAGAGCTGAAGCTGATGCTCAACGTCACCCGGCCGAAGTTCTTCATTCCCATGCACGGGACGCTCCGGCACCTGATCCATCACGCGCGGCTGGCCAAGGAGGTCGGCGTGCCGCACGGCGTGGTGATCACGAACGGGCAGGTCGCGGTGATCGACGGCGACGACGTCCGCGTGCTCGAGGAGCGCGTGCCGCAGGGGAAAGTGTTCATCGACTCGGAGGCGGAGGAAGTGCCGGAAGTGGTCGTCCGCGACCGCCAGCATCTGGCCGAAGACGGCTTCGTCATCGCGGTCGTGGCGGCCGATTCCAACGGGAAGCTCGTGCGCGATCCGGAGATCATCACCCGCGGCCTGGTGCACGTCGACGCCAGCCAGGACATCCTGGACGAGGTGCGGCAGCTCATCGTTGGCATGTTTGACGAAAGTCACACCGACGAGCTGCGCGACCCGGACCTCCTCCAGGAGAAGCTGCGCGCGCTGCTGAAACGCTACTTCCGGAAGACCATGGGCGCGCGGCCGATGATCTTGCCGGTCATCTGGGAAATGTGATTCGGGTCGTCAGGTCTTCGAGTCGTCGAGTCTTCAAGAGGACTCGTGGGGCTCGACGACTGGACGGCTCGAAGACTCGAAGACTATGTCCATCCTCGAAGCCATCGTCCTCGGCCTGGTCCAGGGCCTGACCGAGTTCATCCCCATCTCGTCCACCGGCCATCTGAAGCTGGTCCCCGAGCTCCTCGGCTGGGGCGATCCGGGCGCCGCGGTGTCGGCGGTCATTCAGTTCGGGACGATCCTCGCCGTCATCATCTACTTCTTCCGCGACATCGTGCGCCTCACCGCCGGCTTCTTCCGCGGGCTGATCACCCGCCGGCCGTTCGCGGACCCGGACTCGCGCGAGGCCTGGTACGTGATCTTCGCCACGATCCCCATCGTCGTCATCGGCCTGCTGCTCGAGGACCTGATCGAGGGGGTGTTCCGCAGCACGTGGGTGGTCACCTTCCAGCTCATTTTCATTGCAGTCCTGATGCAGGTGGCGGAGGCGTACGCGAAGCGGCGCGGGTTTCGCGCGCGCGAGGACTTCAACGCGAAGGACGCGTGGATCATCGGGGCGGGGCAATGCATCGCGCTGATCCCCGGCTCGTCCCGCAGCGGCTCGACGATCATGACGGCGCTGTTCCGCCGCGTGCCGCATGACTACGCCGCGCGGTTCTCGTTCGTGATGAGCATCCCGGCGATCACCGCGGCGGGCGTGTTCCAGCTCTTCGACGCGAAAGAAGAGCTCGCGCGCGTCGGCACGACGCCGATCCTGATCGGCATCGCTGTGGCGTTCGTCTCCGGCTGGCTGTCGATCTACTTCCTGCTGCGCTACCTGCGCACGCACACGACGCACATCTTCATCTACTATCGTTACGTCGTGGGCGTGATCCTGGCGATCATGCTCGTCACCGGATACGCGAAATGATGCGAATGCTCGCCGCGGCGCTTCTGCTGGCATCATGCACGGCGATGCCGAACAAGGACGTCCGTTATCTCGCCCTCGGCGACTCCTACACCATCGGGGAGAGCGTGCCCGAGTCCGAGCGCTTCCCGGTGCAGCTCGCCCGCGAGCTCGGGATCTCCGGGCCGCAGATCATCGCCAAGACCGGCTGGACGACCGACGAGCTCAACGCCGCGATCGATGCCGCGGATCCGCAGGGCCCATTCGACCTCGTGACCCTGCTCATCGGCGTGAACAACCAGTACCGCGGCCGCTCCGCGGACGAATACCGCACCCAGTTCACGGGCCTGCTCAACCGCGCCATCGGCTTCGCCGGCGGCGACGCGAAGAAAGTGATCGTGGTCTCGATCCCCGACTGGGGCGTGACCCCGTTCGCCGAGGGCCGCGACCGCGCGAAGATCGCCCGCGAGATCGACCAGTTCAACGCGATCAATCGAGAGGAAGCCGGACGCGCCGGCGCGAAGTGGGTGGACATCACCCCCATCTCCCGCGGCAGCGATCCGGCGCTGGTGGCTGGCGACGGCCTGCATCCCTCAGGGAAGCAGTACGCCGAGTGGGTGAAGGCGATCGCGCCTCTCGCGCGTTGACCGCCGTATAGACGCACGTCTATACTTCTCGCGGATGGCACGCGCGAAGATCTTCACGAACGGCGGCAGTCAGGCGGTACGCCTCCCGAAATCAGTCCGCTTCCCCGAGGGGCAGACCGAGGTGGTTGTCCGCCGGGAGGGGTTGCGCGTCATCCTCGAGCCTCCGGACGAATGGAGCGAGGAGTTCCTGGCGACGCTCGGCGCGTGGAAAGAAGAAATCGAGCGGCCCCCTCAGCAGCCGGTGACCCGGTCGAGGGATCCGTTCGCGTGACGCTGCAATACATGCTCGACACCGACACCGTGAGCTATGCGCTGCGAGGTCATGAGCGCGTCGTCGCCGGGATCCTCGAGCACGTGCCTTCCGAGCTGTGCGTCAGCGCCGTCACCGTTTCCGAGCTGCGATATGGCGCCGCACGCCGGAATTCGAAGAAGCTGCAACAACTCATCGATACCTTTACCGGAACCGTGGCGGTAGTCGCATTCGACGATTTCTGTGCACACCATTACGGCGATATCGCCGCGGATCTGGAAAAGCGCGGCGCGACGATCGGACAACTCGACGTGATGATCGCCGCGCACGCAATGGCTCTCGACATCACACTCGTGTCGAACAACACGAAGCACTTCCGGCGCGTGCGTGGGCTGAAAATCGAGAACTGGGCGGAATCCTAGTCGCTCAGCACCTGCACTTCGGGGATGTTCCGGTACTTTTCCGCGAAGTCCAGGCCGTAGCCGATCACGAACTGCGGGTCGATGGAGAAGCCGACGTAGTCGGGCGTGAAGGGCACTTTGCGCGATTTGGGCTTGTCGAGGAAGGCCGCCGTCTTCACCTTGGCCGCGCCGCGGCTCTCGATGTAGTTCGTGACCTCGCGGATGGACAGGCCGCTGTCGATGATGTCTTCGACGATCAGCACGTTCTTGCCGCGCATGTCGAGCTGCGGCTCCTTGAGGATCGTGACCACGCCGGACGAGTACTTCTGGTTGCCGTAGCTCGAGATCTGGATGAAGTCGAGGGCGACGTCCATGGTCATCTGCCGCACGAGGTCCGCGCAGAAGAACATGGCCCCCTTGAGGACGCAGAGCGCGATGAGGTCGGAGCCGGCGAACTCGGCGCCGATCTCCCGGGCCATCTCGGCGACACGCTGGTTGATCTGATCCTGACTGATTAACGTCGTCTGTGCCATTCGTGCCAGAATCATAGCACCCGAGGTTGACGTGACCGTTCTCGAGCTGGGAGAGCTGCACGCGCGTTATGTCCGCGCGACCGATCGCTTCAAGGCGCTCTGGACGTATCACCAGTTCGCGTCCGGCGCGCTGCGCAATCTCCTCGGCGCCAACGTGCCGTACGAGATCGACTTCAACAAGCTGTTCGAGTCGATCAAGCAGGTGTCGGCGATCCTCAACGCGGCCCAGACGACCGCGGCCGCGCAGGCGCTCGACCGTGTCGACGCGACCATCGGCCGCGCGACGCAGACGCTGCTCGACGCCGACGACCGCATCGCCGCGTCGGCGCTCCGGCGCTTCTTCGAGCGCCTGAAGCGGCAGGACGACAACATCATCCAGTTCCTCATCAAGTTCTATCTGTACGCGGACGCGGTGGAGGCGGACCGCCGCGACAAGCTGGACTTCCTCTTCACCCGCCTCGGCGAGGACTTCGCGACGTCGCGCAGCGAGTACGTCACGCGCGAGTCGCTGCAGTTGCGGCAGCGGGTGATCGCCCTCGTGTCCATCCTCCGCGTGGCCGAGCCGCCGGAGGAGGAGGTGATCCGCCTGATCCGGGCCATCCGGGTCATGCGCGACGATATCGCCTCGGCCGAGAAATTCGACGAGCTGGTCGAGCGGAACCTCGTGCGGAACGCTCGCGCGTTCAAGCACCGCGTCGGCGACCTCTACTTTCATCCCGACGTGCTGCTGGCGATCATCGAGCTGAACATCGAGGCGAAGAACCGGTACCTCCGCCTGTACGCGCCGGAAGAGCAGCGGCTGATCGAGGAGACGGAGAAGCTGGTCGAGCACGGCGCGGCCATCGAGCGGAACTTCGGTGACACCAACCCCGAGCTGATCGACGAGATCGCGCGCTTCCGCGAGTTCAAGGAGCGCTTCGACGTGTCGCGCGCGGAGTCGAACGTGAAGTCGGACGTCGTGGCCCGGCTGAAGGCCAGCATGAACAGCATCCTGGCGCAGCTCGACCGCGGCATCGCGGAGGAAGAAGTCGCGCCGCAGATCATTCCGGAGTCGTTCTTCGACGAGGCGCAGCAGAACGAGCTCGTGGTCGAGCGCTTCGGCCGCGCCGAGCCGCTGCTCGATTTCCTGCTGCGCATCGCCTCGGGCGTCGGCCTCGTGGACACGAGCGTCGAGCCGGACGAGATCGTGCAGCTTCCCTGCGCCCGCGAGCTGCGGCTGGAGCCTTGGGAGGCCGCCGCGTACCAGAAGATGTTCGACCGCCGGGCGGCCGAGGCGGAGGAGGACAACGAGGAGCTGTGGATGCTGTACCTGCGGGCGGCGGCGCTGCGGCTGAAGGTGGACGAAGAGGCGACCATCCTCGCGACGGCCATGGCCGCGGGCGTCCGTCCGGAGCCGGAGCTGCTCACGCGCGCGAAGAAGAGTCTGGACCTGGCCAAGGAGCTCGACGAGCAGTTCGGCGACTTTCTGCAGGAGGCGGTGTACTACGCCAACCGCCGCATCCTCCATCACCTGTACCGCTCGCGCTTCCGGCTGCTGCGCGGGTTCTCGGGGCTGTGGCTGATCTACGACCGGCAGTCGTGAGGTCTGTCATCCTGAGCCGCGTAGACGGCGAAGGATCCCCTGGTCCAGGCGCGGGCGGCGCTAGTTGCGCGGGGTCCTTCGCCGTCTACGCGGCTCAGGATGACAATACAATCGCGCCGTGAAGACGTACCGTTACCTCCACAACGGCCGCATCGCTGAATCGCACGAAGTGCCGCAGGGCGCAACGCTGCTCCCGCCGGTCCAGCCCTCGAAGATCGTCTGCGTGGGGCGCAACTACGCGGACCACGCCAAGGAGCTGGGCAACGAGCCGCCGGGGGAGCCGATCCTGTTCCTGAAGCCGCCGAGCGCGCTGCTGGCGCCGGGCGGGACGATCGTGCGGCCGCCCGCGTCGCAGCGGGTCGACTTCGAGGGCGAGCTGGCGATCGTGATCGGACGGACGGCGAAAGACGTCCGGGCGGATGCGTGGCGGGACTACGTGCGCGGCTTCGCCTGCGCGAACGACGTCACCGCGCGCGATCTCCAGAAGAAGGACGTGCAGTTCACGCGGGGGAAGTCGTTCGACACCTTCTGCCCCATCGGGCCGTGCATCGAGGACGATCTCGACGTGTCCGACCTGCGCGTCACGACGCGCGTGAACGGCGAGACACGCCAGGACGGGCGCACGTCGCAGATGATCTTCCCGCCGGGCGTGCTGCTGGAGTTCATCACCGCGGTCATGACGCTCGTGCCGGGCGACGTGATCCTCACCGGCACGCCCGCGGGCGTCGGTCCGCTCGCGGCAGGGGAGACGGTGGAGGTGGAGGTCGAGGGAATCGGTGTGCTGACGAATGTCGTGGCGTGACGAGCTCACCCGCCGCTTCCCCGCGCTCGCGCACCTTCCGCCGCGCTGTTACGTCGTCGGGGGCGCCATCCGCGATCTCCTCCTCGGCCGCGAGCCTCTCGACGCCGACGTCGCTTGCGACGATCCGCTCGCGGCCGCGAAGACGGTCGGCGACCGCGTGATCCGCCTGGGCGGCGTGGAGCATCTGCGCGCGTACAGGGTCGTGCTCCCCGTTCACGTGTACGACTTCGCGGAGCTGCTCGATCACGACATCGGCCGCGATCTGGCCCGGCGGGACTTCACGGTGAACGCCATGGCCGTCGATCTCGACACGGGTGCGCTGCTCGATCCGCACGGGGGCCAGCGCGACCTGGAGCGGCGCGTCGTGCGCATGGTGGACGCGTCGAACTTCGACGACGACCCGCTGCGGATGCTGAAAGCGGTGCGGATGGCGGTCCGCTACGACTTCGAGCTCGATCCGGCGACGCTCGACGCGATCCGCGCCCGCGCGCCGCGCATCAACGACTCCGCGCGAGAGCGCATCACGTACGAGCTGTCCTTGATCTTCGCGGCGAACCGGTTCCGCCGCGCGGTCGAGCTGCTGCGCGCAACCGGCCTCGACACCCCGCTGAACCTGCGCACGCGTGAGTTTCACGCGGACGACGTCAGCCTCGAGGGCGCGTACGCGCTCCTGACGGACGAGGCCAGTCCGCTGAAGAAGCTGATCGACGAGCACGACCACATCGCGCTCTACGACGCGGGCGAAGACGTCGCGCGCCAGCTCCCCGCCGTCCTCCGCGCCTTGGGGCGCGACGATACGCTCGACTGGCCGGACTTCGCGACCCGCGCGTTCCTGACGGGCGAGGACATCACGCGCCTCACCGGCGTCCCACCGGGAAAGCAGTTGGGCGCGATCAAGCGTGCGCTGCTGGAAGCGCAGCTCCGCGGCGAGATCGCGACGGTGGACGAGGCCGAGCGTTTCGTCCGGACGGCTACTGCACCAGGGTGACGTCCACCTCGCCGGCCGTCACGTGGACGTTCACGTGCGACTTCCCCTTCGGGTTGAAGTAGTGCGTGCGCCCGGGGAGGATGCCTTCCTTGGAGATGACTTCCGTGCCGAGGTTGGTGCGGACTTCGCCGACGCGACAGGAGGCGTTCATCTCGCGGACCTTCGCGCGGGGGACGCGCACGTCGATCTCGCCCGCGCGGAGCTCGACCGAGACGTCGCCGAAGTCGCCGGCGATGTCGACTTCGCCGGCCGAGGTGTCGAACTCGATGTCCACGCCGGCCGGGAGGTCGAGGCGGAGGTCGATGCCGGTGAACTTCTGCGCGCGCCAACTGTCCGCCTCGCGGCCGAACTTGCGGCGCACGATCGCCTCCGCGCCGTTGATGTAGACCTCGACGCTCGTGTCGTTCACGACCTTCTGCGCCCAGATCCGCTCGCGCTGGCCGTCGTAGTCGCGCGAGGCGATGCCGGAGACCCCGATGTGGCCGGGCGCGCCGTTGCGGACGGTGAAGCTGCCGTGCGGGATGTCGACCAGCACGCGCTGCACCTGTCCCCTGGGGACGACGGACTGGAACTTGTGCTCGACGTCCTGGGCGAGAGCGGACGCCGCGGTGAGGAGCGAGGCGGCGAGAACGAGAGAGGTGCGCATAGTACGAATTACGTGCCGCGCCCTGGGAAAGTTGCGATCACGCGAAAAAACGCGGAGCCGGCTTACGCCGGCCCCGCGAGTACGACTCCCCAAAGATTCGGTGATGATCGCTTATTTCTTTTTCGACGACTTCTTGCTGCTGCCGCCTTTGGACGAAGCTTTCTTGCTGGATGCCTTCTTCGCTGCCATCAGTGCTCACCACCTTTCATGCCGTACGGGACCTCCCGGTCGCGCTTCTTGGCATAACACGCCGGATTGCGCCGGCTGACTTTGTGTCATGAGGGGAGGAACCGGGGATCGTGGAGAGACGGGTGATGACGACCGGCGACTTGACTGAATCATTCATCCAGAAGGCGATCATCATTTGCTGATCGAAAAATAGGATCGTTAATCCATATTGTCAAGCATTTGTTTATCAAAATCGTAATTCAGATGCGACGTTCCACGTTGTTCCACGGTTTTTTGACGCTTCAGAAGGCGTGCAGGAGGTCCGACATGACGCTCGCGCCGCGCTCCCAGCGCCACGATCGCGCGCGCTCCGGACCTCGCGCGCGCATCTCCGCGCGCAACGACGCGTCTCGCACGGCGCGCGCCAGCGCGTCGCGCAGCGCGTCGCGGTCGCCCGGCTCGATCAGCAGCGCCGCGCCTTCCGCGTACTCCGCGATCGCGCCGGTGCGCGTCGCGATCACCGGCGCGCCGCACGCCATCGCTTCGAGCGGCGGGATGCCGAAGCCTTCGTGATGCGACGGGTACGCGAAGACGAGCGCGCGGCGATACAGGTCGCGCAGCCTTTCGCGCGAGACGTAGCCGGTAAGCTCGATCTCGTGCTCCTCCACGTGCTTCTGATAAGGGCGCGTGCCCCAGCCGCTGCCGCCGGCCAGCACCAGGCGCGGACGCGGCCGCGGGAGCGCGCGCCATGCGTCCACCAAGTCGCCGATGCCCTTGCGCGGCTCGAGCGTGCCGGTGAAGAGGATGTAGTCGCCTTCCTCGCCGCCCGGGGAAAAGAGCTCGTCCACGCCGTTCGGGACGATCTCGATCTTCGACGCGTGCACGCCGAAGCCGCGCATGGCCTCGTCCGCGACGGCGCGTGAGACGCAGGCCACGCGCGTGGCCATCTCCAGGCTCGCGCCGATGAAGAGGTTGAAGGAGAGGACCGTCTTCAGCCGGTGCCGGAGGGGCATGGTGATGGAGGTGAAGTCGTGCAGGGTCACGATCGACGGCTTCTTCCACGCCAGCGGCAGCGTCCCGTGCGGCGCCCAGAGCACGTCCGCGTCGATCCGCGGCAGGGCAAGCTGCTGCCACAGGACGCCGAGGGGCATGCGGTCGACGCGGAAGCGGAGGTGCTCGAGACCCTCGCGGTCTTCGATGGGCGCGTGCGACGCGATGGTGACGTCGGCGTCGAGACGCCGCCCGATCTCGGCGGTGTGCACGCCGATGCCGGTGCGGTGGCCGACGAGGGGGCGGCCGTCGATGAGGAGCCTCACTGGTCTTCGAGTCTACAAGTCTTCGAGTCTTCGAGTCGTCGAGTCTTCGAGTCTTCGAGTCTTCGAGTCTTCGAGTCGTCGAGTCGTCGAGTCGTCGAGTCGTCGAGTCGTCGAGTCGTCGAGTCTCGGCTTGGCGACTCGAAGACTCGTAGACTCGTAGACTATCCCGCCACGCGCCGGAACACCGCCAGCGTCTCCGCCGCCGCACGATCCCACCGGAACCCCGCCGCCCGCTCCCGGCCACGGCGTGCGAGCTCCGCGCGCAGCGTGGCGTCGCCGAGGACGCGCGTGAGCTGCGCGGCCAGGCCGTCGACGTCGCGCGGCTCGAAGTACAGCGCGGCGTCGCCGCCGATCTCCGGCAGGGACGACGAGCGCGCGGCGATCGCCGGCACCCCTCGGGCCATCGCCTCGAGGAGCGGAAAGCCGAAGCCTTCGTAGAGCGAAGGGAAGACGAACGCCTCCGCGCGCTCGTAGATCGTCGCCAACTGCGGCGCGCGGACGTAGTCGAGGTGCACGATGCCGCGGCCGCGGAGACGGGGAACCAGCTCCTGCGACTTCCAGCCCACTTTCCCGACCACCACCAGCGAGCCGTCGTACGCGCCGCTGTCGCGCAGACGCTCATACGCGTCGATCAGCGTGCCGAGGTCCTTGCGCGGCTCGATCGTGCTGACGAAGAGGACGTAGCGCGGCGGCAGGCCCTCGACCGGCTCGGACACCGCGGGCGTGCCCAGGCCCGAGTGGATGGCCACGGCCCGTGCGGGGTCGACGTCGTAGAACCGCAGCAGCTCGCGGCGCGTCGAGCCGGACACGCACACGATCGCGTCCGCGATGGCGACCTCGCGCATCATCTGCCGCTCCAGGTTCTCCAGCGTTTCCTTCTGCACCAGCTCCGGGTAGCGCTTGTAGGTGAGGTCGTGGACGGTGATCACCCGCCGCTTCGCCACCGCGGCGTGCAGGCGGGGGAGGAAGAAGTTCGCGCCGAACAGCACGTCGCAGTCGGCGAGCAGGATCCAGGCGACGTACGCGCCCGCGGTCAGCGGACGGCCGAGCCGCGACGCCGGCAGGCCGCGCAGGTCGAACGTGCACAGCTTCGCGTTCGCCGGGAGGTCGGCGTGGAGCCGCGGGCCGTCCTCCGTCACCCGGGCGTCGCCGAAGAGGTAGAGCTCTACGCCCTCGAGCTTGGCCAGCTCGTGCAGCAGGTAGTACAGATACCAGCCGACGCCCGTGAGGGGCTCGTAGAAGGGGCGGATGTCGACGCCGATGCGGAGCGTTTTCTCCCGGTGAGCGGCCGAACGCCACGCGCGGCGTACGCGATCGGCGAGCTCATGGCGTAGAGTGTGAAAAACGACCCGCGCGGTGGGCAGGAGCGACATCGGCGCGCGATTGTAATGCGGACGTTCATCATCATTCTGTGCATCGTGCTGGCGGCGGTGGCCGCCGTCGCGATCTATCTCGTCGTCACGACGCCGAAGGACGCGGCGCCGCTGCGCGCGCCTTTGACCGCGTCGCAGCAGGAGCTCGTCGCGCACGTCCCCGCGGACGCCGAGGCCTACGCGCTCATCAGCGCCCCGGCCGTGCTCCTCGGCAAGCTGGAGACGAATCCCGTCACGCGCGACGCCGTCGAGCAGTGGACCGCGGAGAACGCGCTGCCGCCGAAGGCGATGCTCGGCGGCGCCGACGCGGTGGTCTGGAAGAGCGGCAAGGCCACGAGCTACGCCGTCCGCTTCGACGCCGTGCGCGCGCTGATCGTCCGTACCTGGACGATGTTCTCGGACGTCGAGGCGCAGTGGGCCGGGCGCACGCTGATCGTGGGAGCGCAAAGCAGCGCGGCACCCGGCCCGCCGGCGGAGCTGGCCATGGCCGCGGGGCTGCCGCCGGCCGACGTGCTCGTCGTGCAGCGGAAGGAGTCGCGCGGCGCGTTTCCGCCGATTCCGCGGCCGGCGATCACCGCGGTGAAAGTGGAAGGCGGCCAGATCGACATCACGTCGCGAGCGCCGGGCGGCGGGGACGCCGCCCCACCAGCCGGCGGGCCCGCCGGCGCTCCCCATTCCTTGTCTGCCACGGCGATGATGGCCGTTGCGTTCACCGACCCGCCGCGGGTCATGGGCGACCTCGATCGGCTGATTGCCGCCGATATCGACCATCTCATCGGAGACGGCGCCTCGGTCGCCGTCTACCGGGTCGATACCGGCACCCTCCTGCCGCGGCCGTTCATGGCGGTCGTGGTCCCCGCGGACGAGAAGCATCGGGCGACCCTGGCGGAGTACCGGAGCGCCATCGAGATGGTGGGCCAGACCGCCGAGGCGAACGGGGAACTGGTGGTCGCCTTCGACCGCAGCAGCGCGACGCAGTATTTAAAGGACGAGAAAAGGCCCATGCCCTGGCCGGCGAACCGCTGGTCCATGCGCCTCGACCCCCAGCGGCTGATCCCCGTCCTCCGGAAAGTGGGCGACAACCCGGCCCTGCGCTTCGCCACCCCGCGGATCCACCGCGGGGCGCGCGACCTGCGCCGCTGGATGGGCGCGCTCGAGCAGGCCCGTTCGATCGAGGCGGCCGCGTCCGCCGGCGGCGGATTCGAAGAGTTGCGCGTGCGCGTTGCATCGAAATAGAGTTCAGCCCCGGAGAGTTACGGGGTCATCTATTGGCACGCCATTCGTGTGTCGACCCTCACCATGAGCACGGAAGTCATCGATTTCAAGACCATCGACGAGCACGGTCCGCAGTCGTATCAGGCGACGTTCGACGTGCCTGTGGACGAGCTGGATCGCGACGAGCTGGCGAGTGTAGGGAGCGCGACCATTCACGCGAACGTGAAGAAGGGCGACCTGGCGGACGAATACGTGGCGGACGGCACGGTCAGCTTCACGGCGGACCTGAACTGCTCCCGCTGCGCCGAGCCGTATCCGATTGCCAATACTTCGACCTTTCACGTAAGATTTCGCCCTCGTCCTGAGGCCTCCGAGGAGAACGAGGAGGTCGAGATCACCGACAAGGAAGAGCTCGACGTCGAGTTTTACTCGGCTCGGGAGATTGCTTTGCGGGACCTCGCGCTGGAGCAGATTCAGCTCTCGCTTCCGATGAAGCCCCTGTGCGACGAGAGCTGTCTGGGACTCTGTCCCACGTGCGGTGTGAACCGCACGCGGGAAAGCTGTTCGTGCCAGACCTCGATCGTCGACGAGCGGTGGGGTGCATTGAAAGACATCCGCGAAGAGCTCGCGAAAAAGAAAGACGTTTAAATCACGTAAGGAGCTTCACCATGCCGAATCCGAAACGCCGCCATTCGAAGGCGAGAACGCGCTCGCGCCGCGCGCACGACTTCCTCAAGCTGAAGTCGCTCTCCACGTGCCCGCAGTGCCACGAGGCCAAGGAGCCGCACCGCGTGTGCGCCAAGTGCGGGTACTACAAGGGCCGCGAAGTCATCGCCAAGGACGTCCTGTAACCTGAGGTGATGCCGACGCGCAGCCGGATCGCCCTCGACGCCATGGGGGGCGATCACGCCCCCGGAGAGATCGTTCAGGGCGCGCTGCTCGCGGTCGAAGAGTATCCGGACGTCGAGATCAATCTCGTCGGACGCGAGGAAGTGCTGCGCGAGCAGCTCGGCGGCACCGTCCCGTCGCGCGTCATCATCACCGACGCGCGCGAGGTCGTCGACATGACGGACACCGCGCTCGCGCCGCTGCGCCGCAAGCGCAACTCGTCCATCCGCGTCTGCGCCAACCTGGTGGCCGAGGGGAAGGCGGACGTCATGGTCTCGGCCGGGCACACCGGCGCGGCCATGACCTCGGCCTACAAAGTCCTCGGCACGATCGAAGGCGTGAGCCGCCCCGCGCTCGCGGCCGTGTTGCCGAGCGCCAGCGCCGTCGGCTATACCGTCCTGCTGGACGTCGGCGCGAACGTGGACGCCAAGCCCGCCTATCTGCGCGAGTTCGCGGTCATGGGCCACTTCTACGCGCAGATGATCTTTGGCATCGAGGCCCCGCGCGTCGGGCTGATGTCGATCGGCGAGGAAGAGGGCAAGGGCAACGAGCTGACCAAGGAGACGTTCCGCGTCCTCAAGGAGACGGGCCTCAATTTCATGGGGAACGCCGAGGGGCGGGACGTGTTCAACGGCCACATGGACGTGATCGTCTGCGACGGCTTCATCGGCAACGTCGTGCTGAAGGCGTCCGAGTCGCTCGCGGAGATGATGGGCAAGCTGATCCGCGAGGAGCTCACGCGCTCGATGACCCGCAAAGTGGGCGCGCTCCTGGCGAAGCAGGCGTTCGCGGACATCAAGAAGCGCACGGACTACTCCGAATACGGCGGCGCGCCGCTCCTCGGCGTCAACGGCGGCTGCATCATCTCCCACGGCCGCTCGAACGCGAAGGCGATCAAGAACGCCATCCGCGTCGCCCGCGGCTTCACCCAGAGCCGGGTGGACGTGAAGATCCGCGAGAAGATCAGCGACCTGCACTCCCGCGAGCACGACAGCGGGCTGCTGGTCTCCAGCGAAAAATAGGACGCATAGGACAGATAGGACGAATAGGACAAGCTCGAGGTCCTATTCGTCCTATCTGTCCTGTTCGTCCTATCCGATATCATCCGCGCCGCCATGGAACACAACACCGCATTCGTCTTTCCCGGCCAGGGGTCTCAGGCCGCGGGCATGGGGAAAGACGTCGCCGCGAAGTATCCCGCCGCACGCCGGGTCTTCGAGGAGATCGACGAAGCCCTCGGCTTCTCCATCTCGAAGCTGTGCTTCGAAGGTCCGGACGATCAGCTCAAGCTCACGGAGAACACGCAGCCCGCCATCCTCGCGGTGTCGTCGGCGCTGCACGCGGTGCTCGAGGAGCACGGCGCGACGCGGCGGGATCTCGTGGCCGGGCACTCCCTCGGCGAGTACAGCGCGATCGTGAGCGTCGGCGGCCTGACTCCCGCGGAGGCGGCGACGATCGTCCGCGCGCGCGGGAAGTTCATGCAGGAGGCGGTGCCGGTCGGTGCGGGCGGCATGGCCGCGCTGATCGGACCGTCGGTCGAAGACGCGCAGGCGATCTGCGACGAGGCGGCCCAGGGCGAGGTGGTGTCGGTCGCGAACATCAACGCGCCGGGGCAGATCGTCATCGCCGGTACGAAGGCGGGCATCGACCGGGCGATCGAGGTAGCGAAGAAGCGCGGCGTGCGCCGGGCGCTGCCGCTGCCGGTCTCGGCGCCCTTCCACTGCGAGCTGATGAAGCCCGCGGCCGAGCGTCTGGCGCCGCTGCTCGATGAGGCCCGGTTCAAGGACCTCTGGTTCGCGCTGGTGTCGAACGTGGACGCGTCGCCGATCGGGACGGCCACGGCGGTGCGCAACGCGCTGTTGCGGCAGGTCGCGTCGCCGGTGCGCTGGGTGGAGTCGGTGGAGAAGATGGTGGCCATGGGCGTGAAGCGGTTCGTCGAGATCGGACCGGGCTCGGTGCTGGCGGGGCTGATCAAGCGCATCGATCCGTCCGTGGAAGTGCTGAACGTCTCGGACGTACCGTCGCTGGAGAGTTTTCTGGAGAAGAGCGCATGAAGATCGATCTCACGGGGAAAACGGCACTGGTCACTGGGGCCTCGCGCGGCATCGGCGAGGCGATCGCCCGCCGCCTCGGCGAAGCCGGTGCGCACGTGCTCGTCGCGGCGCGGACGCTGGATCGCGTGAACCAGATCGCGTCGGAGATCGGCAACGCGACGGGCGTGGAGCTCGACATCGCCGCGGCGGACGTGCGCGACCGCGTGTCGGCGCTGCTCAAGGAGCGTCCCATCGACATCCTCGTGAACAACGCGGGGATCACCGAGGACGATCTGTTCATCCGCATGAAGCCGGAGGCGTGGAACAACGTGCTGCGCACGAACCTCGACCCGGTGTTTCACGTGACCCAGGAGATCGTGAAGAAGATGATCCGCGCGCGCTGGGGCCGTGTGATCAACATCTCGTCGATCGTCGGCCTGATGGGCAACGCCGGACAGGTGAACTATGCGTCGTCGAAGGCGGCGTTGATCGGCTTCACGAAGTCGCTGGCGCTGGAGATCGGGTCGCGCAACGTGACGGTGAACGCGGTCGCACCTGGATACATCCAGACCGCCATGACGGACGCCCTCGGCGAGGAAGCGCGCACCGCGCTGACGGACCACATCGCCCTCAAGCGCCTCGGCACAACGGACGACATCGCGTACCCGGTGGTGTTCCTGGCCAGCGAACAGGCGTCGTACATCACCGGGACGGTGCTGAATGTGAGCGGCGGGTTGTACACCTAGAAGTCGAGGTCGCGCAGGTGGAAGGGGGAGTGTCCGCGCCGGAAGGCGGGCGCCCACACGACGCACACTTCCTTCGCCCCCTCGAAGCGATGCGCGCCCGCGGCGAGGTTGCGCGCGCCGGTGTACGGCGTGCCGTCGAGCGTCCCCGTTGCTTCGCCCTCCGCGTCCAGCACCACGTATTCGCCGGGGACGCCGATCGTGAAGGTGCCGTCCGGCTTCACCCACTGGCCGGCCGCGCGAAGGCGTCCGAGGTTGACGAAGTGGTCGCTGAGCCAGGCGCGGCCGGTGGGAGGCCACAGGGGGCCGTCCGCCTGCGCGGCGTAGGTGCGCGTGCGCACGACGTCCGCGGCGATGGTGTCGGGGATGATCCCCTGCGCCATCTGCGAGCGGGTGACGATCTCGAGGGCGTAGTAGAACGGCCGCTCGCGATAGATGGTCTCGCCCTTGATGTCGAGCAGCCGCTCGCCGGGATGGGTGAGGCGCAGCGCCTGATTCATCATCGTGACGTGCCAGTCGGTGTGGTTTTCGAAGCGGTCGGCGTAGTAGAAGAGCGCGCCGAGAAACACCGCGACCGTCGCAGCCAGGGGCGCGACGGACCGCAGCGCGGCGGCCGCGAGGATCGCGGCCAGCGGCATCATGGGCAGGAAATCGCGCGGTGAGATCAGCGGCCAGAAGCCCGCGACGGTGACGGTGAAGACGCCGATCACGACAGCGAGGAGCCAGCGCATGCGCGGAGTCTCGCGGGCTCGCCACGCTCCCCAGGCGACGGCGGCGAAGGTGAAGGGAAACAGCGCGCGTCCGATCCAGAGATACTCGCGCATCAGCGCGACGCGGCCGTTGAAGGTGAAGACGCAGTAGACCAACTCGTCCAGCGCGCCGGCGCTCGCGAAGTAGACCGCGATGGCGGCGGGGACGAGCACGAAGCCGAGCGCCGCTTCGAATGCCGCTCGCGGCTGCCACGGCTCCTTGCGGAAGAAGCGCAGCATCAGCGCGGCCGTCACGACCGCGATGACGAGCACCGACGTCTTCGGGGAGGTGGCCAGGGCGCAGCCGAGGAGAAAGCCGGGGAGGAACGGGCGCTTGCCGCGGACGATCGCGACGAGGGCGAGCATCCAGAATGCGTTCCAGAGGTTGTCGGTGCGGAACTCGAGCGACTTGAGGAAAAAGGGCGGGAAGAGGATCAGCAGCGCGACCGCCCAGGCCGCGACCCGGTCGTCGTAGAGGCGCCGGCCGAGGTCCCATGTCGCCCAGACCACGATCCCGAAGAGGATCAGCATCGGCGCTCGCATCCAGAGGAGGATGTCTGCACGCTCGCCGAATATCGCCAGGATGGGCGCCGTCAGCATGTGGAAGAGGGGCGCGTGGTTGTCGAACAGGTCGCGGTACTGGATCTTGCCGGCCGTCCAGCCCCAGGTGACGTGGAGGTGCTGCTGCTCGTCGGAATCGAAGCGGTAGCGGAAATACGCGACCGCCCGCAGGACGAGCGCGGCGGCAAGGCTCAGCCGGAGCAGGAGGCGTTCGGATGTCGACAAAACGTGCGGGCTGGCGCGCCCTGAGGGATTCGAACCCCCGACCCGCGGTTCCGAAGACCGCTGCTCTATCCACTGAGCTAAGGGCGCGCTCGGCCGGAGTTTAGCGGAAACCCTCGACAGATCGCCGACCCGTGAATAAAATCCGCGCCCGCGCCGTTACCCCGACGCACGCCGTTGTAGCTCAGCTGGTAGAGCAGCTGATTCGTAATCAGCAGGTCACCGGTTCAAGTCCGGTCAACGGCTCCAGAGTATGCTAGTCAGGCCACCGGCAACGGTGGCCTTCGTACTTCCATGGCTGAGCTGCGGCGACATCACCGGTACACCTACGCCGAGTACGTGGCGCTGGAGACGCTGTCCGCGGAAAAGCACGAGTTCTTCGACGGCGAGATCTACCTCATGGCCGGTGGCTCCGAGGAGCACTCGGCGCTCTCTGCCGCGATGGTGCGCCTGCTCGGCAACGTGGTTGGCGACCGCCCGTGCCGCGTCCATACCTCGGACCTGCGGATGTTCGTGGAGTCGGTCGGCCTGGCGACCTACCCCGACGCCTCGGTGATCTGCGGCCCTCTCCAGCAGCACGCGCCGAGCTCGAACGCGACCGCTCTCACCCCGTCGATCCTCGTCGAAGTCACGAGCGACTCATCCGAGGAGTACGACACCGGGGCGAAGCTCGAGTACTACCAGAGCATCCCCAGCCTTCGCGAATACGTCCTTGTTTCCCATCGCCAACGGCGGATCACGGTTTATCTCCGCGGAGACGACGCTGTCTGGACCACCCGGAGCTCAGGTCCGGGCGAGCGCGTCGCGATTCCGTCTCTCGACGCGGAACTGCCAGTCGACGAGATCTACCGCAACAGCGCGATCGCCTGAGCGCCTCTGTCATCCTGAGCCGCGTAGACGGCGAAGGACCCCCTGATTCAGGCGCAGGCGTCGCGAACCGCAGGGGATCCTTCGCCGTCTACACGGCTCAGGATGACAGGAGCTGCGCGAGCCGCCTGGTCCGCACTTCCTACGCTACCGGCGGCGCCGGAAGTAGCCGGTCGCGAGCATGGCCGGTAACAGGGTGATCGTGGCCAGGCAGCTCAGGGCGATGCCCACCACCGACGCCAGGCCGATCGATCGCACCCCGGGGTAGTGTGACATGGCGAAGGACGCGAAGCCGATGATGGACATCAGGGCCGCGAGCACCACCGCGCGGCCGGTTTCCTGCGCGTTGATGGGGAACTCCTCGGGCGATTCGTCGTAGCGCTCGAGCATGTACACGGCGTAGTCGGTCGCCGTCCCGACGAGCATGAGGCCGACGAAGATATTCATGAAGTTGAACTCGATGCCGAAGGACGCCATGAAGCCGAGCATCGACGTGCACCCGGCGACGAACGGTACGAACACGAAGCAGGCCCGGGCGAATGATCCGAAGCCGATCCACACGAGAGCGAACACGAGGGCGAGGCCGAGGAGGCTGGCGTTGGTGGCGTCGCGGGTGGTGATCGTGCGGAGCGTCTCGGAGATCAGGTTGACGCCCGTGAGCACGCCCTCGGGATGCCGGCGGCGCAGCTCCTGGAGCTCTTCGGGCAGATTGCGCGGCCATTTGCCGCCGGTCGGGTAGACGTAGGCGATGGAGAGGTAGCCGTTCGGGGTCTTCTTCAGGAATCGCTGCACGGCCTCGCCGAGACCGATCTGCTGCAGCGTCTCGATCGTCAGCGGCTCGCGCCGCGCGAGTGCCTGCTGGTACAGCGGCAGGACGGCGTCGTACGCGCTCTCGCGGAAGCCGTTCTCGACCAGGGCGGCGCGGAAGGTCTTCTCGATGCGCGGGAAGGAGAAGGTGTCCTGTTCCCCCTGCCGCAGGCGGCCGATGATGACGCCCTGCTGCGCCTCGGTGGGCACGAACGTGGTGATGGCCTGATACGAGCCGATCACGCCTTTCTGCCGGATGCGCTCGAGGTCTTCGACCGCGGGCGCCGTCTTCGCGACCGCCTCGGACGCCGTCGCGCCGCGCACGCCGTACATCATGGCGTCGAACGACTGCCCGAACCTGCGCGTCACCTCCTCCTGCATGCGCACGGCGTCGTTGCCGGTCGCGCGGAGTCCCTGCAGGCTGTCGTTGAAACGGACGTTGCGCGCGGCGATCGCGCCGACGATCACGATGACGATCCAGCCGATGATCATCACCTTCGGACGCGCGAGGCTCGCGCGCACGACGCGGCCGGAGCCGAGGGCGTGGACGCGGAGCTTGCGTTTCGTGCCCCGGCGGCGCTCGACGAGGATCAGTACGGCCGGGAACACGAAGATGACGCAGAGCAGGAAGACCAGGATGCCGCTGCCGGTGAGGAACCCCAGCTCGGTCATCCCGCGGAACTCGGTGATGAGAAACGCGTAGAACGTAGCCGCGGTCGTCAGCGCGCCCACGATGACGCCGGGGAGCGTGTGGCGCATCAGCGTGCGTACGGCGTCGGCGATCTGCGCGCCGCGGTTGCGCTCATCGACATAGCGCTCGTACAACACGGTCATGAAGTCGAGCCCGAGGCCGGCGAGGAGGGCGGCGAAGCCGGTGCTGGCCGCGGAGAGCGTGCCGTACGCCAGCGCGCCGATGCCGAACGTGATGACGATGGCTGCCGTCATCGGCGCCGCCGCATAGAGCATGGCCGAGGGGCGGCGGTACGCGTAGAGGTAGAGGAGCAGCACGCCGACCATCGACGTGATGCTGTTGATAGTCATGTCCCGCTGGATGATCTTCTCGTCCGTCGCGGCGATCGCGTAGCCGCCGGTGTAGCCGATCGTGGGCGCCGGCACGTCTTTGTTCTCCGCGCGGAACGCATCCATCGCGCGGGCCGTGATCTCCCGCGTCTCCTGCATGACCTCCCGGCTGAAGGGGAGGTCCTGTGCCGCGCGGTGCGGGCGTCCGATGATGATGGCCGCGCGCCTGTCGGACGAGACGTAGTAGCCGCTGGCGAAATCGATGTTCAGGCCGCCGCCGGCGCGCTGCAGCTTCTCCACGAAGACGGGCAGCAGGTTGAATGGATCGACCTGGACGAGCTGCTTCATCGCCATCGACTGCGGCGTCTGCAGGATGGTGCGGTTGCGGGCGACGGACTCGCGGATGCCTTCGTCCGTCAGCTTCTGCGCGACGGCGTCGAGTTGCTGGGGCGTGAGGGTGAGCAGCGAGTAAGGGATGATCCGGTCGATCACCGCGAACGCGTCCGGCAGTCGCCACGTGACGTTGTCGATGCGTTTGGACTTCTCGAGGTCTTCGCCGATGCGGTCGAGGAGCGGGAAGTACGTGGCCGGATCGCTGCCCTGCGGGAACTCGACCACGATCACGTGGAAGTCGAGCGTGCCAGTCTCCTTGAGCAGGTTGCGGAACTCGTTCACCTCACGGTTGCCGCGCGGGATGAGGTTGAGCACGTCGGGGTCGAGGCGAAGCCGGGTCGCCAGCACTCCGGAGAGCAGGACGATGGCTCCGGCCACGGCCAGCACCGTCCGCGGGCGGCGCAGGAGGAGGTCGGTCGTTCGATCCAGCAGACGTCTGAACACGCGCCGCGCATCTTAATGGAAGGCTCAAGGTGGCGGGCCGTCCGTTTGGGCGGTCCCAATCACCTCGCAAGCTCGCCGACCGTTCGTACGAGCTCGTCCGGGTCGAACGGTTTGGCGACATGGCGCTGGAAGCCCGCGTCGCGCACGCGCGCTTCGTCCTCAGGGCGTACGTACGCAGTGATGGCCAGGGCGGGGAGGAGGTTGCCGGTCTCGCGGAGACGGGTGATGAGCGAGTAGCCGTCTTCGTTCGGCATGGCCAGGTCGCTGATGAGGATGTCAGGGCGCCACTGCGCGATTGCATCCCACGCCTCGCCCGCGTTGCGGCATTCCCGCACCTCGGCGCCCGCGGCTTCCAGAGCCGCGATCATGACCTGGCGCGCGCCTGCGTCGTCGTCGACGACCAGGATGCGCCGGCCGGTGAGCCTTGCGCGAGGGCGTAGCTCCGAGGGACGCGGTGGACGGATGGTCGAATGCTCGACGAGCGGAAGCGTCACGGTAAAGGCCGCACCCGTGTCCGGGCCGTCACTCTCGGCGCGCACCGCGCCGTCGTGCGCTTCGACCAGCGACGCGACGATCGAGAGGCCGATGCCGAGGCCGCCGTGCTTGCGCGTGGTGGAGGCGTCGGCCTGGCGAAAGCGGGCGAAGACGTGCGGGAGGAACTTCGCGTCGATGCCCTGTCCGGTGTCGCGCACCACCACCTCGGCACTGCCGTCGCGCGAGCGCAGCTCGACGTCGACCTCGCCGCCCGCGTTCGTGAACTTGATCGCATTGGACAGCAGGTTCCAGAAGACCTGTTTCAGGCGCGCGGCATCGCCGCGCACCGAGAGCGCGGTCTGCGCGTGCACCCGCAGGCGAATCCCTTTCGCTTCGGCGGCCGGGCGCACCATTTCCACCGCGCCGTCGACGATGCTGCCGAGGTCCAGCGACTGCAACTCGAGGTGCAGCTTTCCCGCGGCGATCCGCGACACGTCGAGCAGGTCGTCGATCAGTTTCATCTGATTGACGAAGCTCTCCTCGATTGCGTGCAGCCCCGTCTCCAGGATCTCCGGCTCGCGCGCCTTGCCGAGGAGCTTCACCCAGCCGAAGCCGGAGGTGAGCGGCGTGCGCAGCTCGTGCGAGAGCGTGGCGAGGAACTCGTCCTTGGCCTGCTCCGCGTGCTTGCGCTCCGTGATGTCGATGACGGAGCCGACGTAGCCGAGAAACTCGCCGTTCGCGTCGAAACGGGGGCGGGCGGAGTCGATCACCCACCCGTACCGGCCGTCTACGCGGCGGATGCGGTAGTCGAACGCGAACGGCACGCGGCGGGTGTTGGCCGAGAGGAACGTCTCGTGGACGGGTTCGGCGTCGTCCGGATGCACGGCGCCGGTCCAGCCGAAGCCGAGCGACTCCTGCTCCGTCTGGCCGGTGAACTCGAACCAGCTGCGCGAGAGGAACGAGCACCGCCCGTCCGGCTCGGTGATGTACAGCATCGCCGGGGCGGTGTTGGCGAACTCCCGGAACCGCGCCTCGCTCTCCCGCAGCGCCTCCTCGGCCCGTTTCCGCTCCGTGACGTCGGTGACGGAGCTGAGGACGCACGCGCGACCGTTGATGTCCACGACCGCGGAGGCGATGAAGCCGATCAGCTCCTGGCCGTTCTTGATGCGGAAACGCGCTTCGATGTCCGGCACGGGCTGCCCCGCGCGAAGAAGCGCGAACCGCTCCGCGCGAAGCCGCGGCTCGACCCACAGTCCGAGCTCGTCGGGAGAACGGCCGAGCGCTTCCTCGCGTGTATAGCCGGAAAGCCGGACGAAGCCTTCGTTGACCTCCACGAGGCGGCCGTCGTCCAGCGACGTGATCAGCAACGCGAGCGGGCTGCGGTCGAACGCCGTGGCGAACTTGGTCTCCGATTCGCGCAGCGCCTGCTGCGCGTTGCGGCGGACGGTGGCCAGGCGCAGGTGCGCGTCGACGCGCGCGAGCAGCTCGCGGGCGCCGAACGGCTTCACCAGGTAATCGTCGGCGCCGGCTTCCAACCCCTCGATGCGCGACTCCTCGCCCGCGCGCGCGGAGAGCAGGATGACCGGGATCTCGCGCGTGCGCTCCGATGCGCGCAAGGCGCGCAGCAGCTCGAAGCCGTCCAGGCCGGGCATCATCACGTCGGTGAGGACGAGGTCGGGCGGATGCTGCTGCGCGGCTTCGAGCGCCGCGGTTCCGTCCGCGACGGCCTCCACTTCGTACGTGCCTCCGAGGAGGCGGCGGACGTAATCGCGCATGTCCGCGTTGTCGTCGGCCAGGAGGATGCGCGCCGAGGGCTGCGTCCTGCGCGCCGTGAAGGGAACGTCCGTATCGGGGAGCCAGCGCAGCGTCTCCTCGACGTAGGCATCGCCGCGCCGCGCGGTCGGCGCGGCCTGGTGCGAGGCGTCGATCCGGTCCTGTGGCAGGTGCGCCTTGCCGAGCGGGATGGAGACGGTAAACGTGCTGCCGCGACCGGCCTGACTGACCGCGTCGACGTTGCCTCCATGCAGCTTCGCGAGCTCGTGCACCAGAGCCAGGCCGATCCCGCTGCCCTCGTGAGTGCGGCCGCGCGCGCCTTTGACGCGATGGAAGCGGTCGAATACGCGCGGCAGCTCGTCGGCGGGGATGCCCGTGCCGGTGTCGCGCACGGAGAGCACGACGCCGGAGCCCTCGCGCCGCAGCGTGACCTCGATCTCGCCTTCCATCGTGAATTTGAAGGCGTTGGAGAGGAGGTTGAAGACGAGCTTCTCCCACATCTCGCGGTCGACGTACACCGGCTCGCCGACAGGCTCGCAGTTGACGATGAGGCGCAGCCCCGCGCGCTCGACGGCCGAGCGGAAGACGGCCGCGAGCTCGGCGGTCAGCGCGGCGAGATCGACCGGCTCGTACGTGGCCTCGATGCGCCCTGCTTCCAGCCGCGAGAAGTCGAGGAGCGCGTTCACGAGCTTGAGCAGGCGCAGCGCGTTGCGCTGCGCGATTTGCAACTGCTCCCGTACGCCGCCGTCGAGCGTGTCGTGGGCGAGGAGGTCCTCGATCGGCCCGAGCAGGAGCGTCAGCGGCGTGCGGAACTCATGGGAGACGTTCGAGAAGAACGCCGTCTTGGCCCGGTCGAGCTCCGCCAGCGCCTCGGCGCGCTCGCGCTCGATCTCGTACGCGCGTGCTTTCGCGATCGCGGATGCGATGTGGCCGGCGGCCAGGGAGAAGAACGAGCGATAGTCGTCGTCCAGCGGCCGATGCGGACTGACGCCCGCGACGAGCACCGCCGTGGGGATCTCTTCGCCGGGAACGTACAGCGGGAGCGTGACCGCGCCGTCCACCCGGACACGGGTGCCGGCGTCCAGCGTCTCGGGCAGCGACGCCGTGCCGGTGGCACAGAGCCGCCGGCCGTGCAGGTACAGGGCCGCGAAGGGGATGTCGGCCAGATTCGCGCCGAGGATCTCCGCCGCGTTGTGACACGCCTGCTCGACGGTCGTGGCCTCACCGGCGCGTGCGGCGAGGCGCCGCAGCGTATCGAGGCGGCGCTCGCCGATGACGCGCGACGTCGTTTCGAACACCGCGGTGAAGATGCCGCCGACGCCGCCGCTCTCGTCGAGGATCGGACTGTAGGAGAACGTGAAGTACGTCTCCTCCAGATATCCGTGACGGACCATCATCAGGAGCTGGTCGTCCGACCACGTCGCCAGCTGCTCGGACTGGACCTGACCGAGCATCGGCCCGATCACCGGCCAGATGTCGAACCACACGTCACGGCCGACGCTTCCCAGCGCGCGCGGATGTTTCGCGCCGAGCATCGGGGCGTAGGCGTCGTTGTAGATCATGATCAGCTCGGGCCCCCACCAGATCAGGATGGGAAAGCGCGAGGCGAGGCAGATGCTCACGGAGGTGCGCAGACTCTGCGGCCAGGAGTCGCGCGGCCCGATGGGCGTCGCCGCCCAGTCGAAGGCGTCGACGAGTTGTTGCATCGAGGTCATGGAGATTTCGTCGAAGCGCAGCAGATTCCGGGCCAGCAGAGCATAATCCGGGCCGATGCCGTCCCGGTCCGCGGCGGTCCTGCTGGTGCTGCTCCTGTCTCCGCTCGCGCTCGCGCAGCGGGCGGGTGTCGTGTCGTTCCGGAGACTGGCCATTCCGGAAGACGTGCCGGCGCATCTCTGCAGTGCGATCGGGCAGGACACGCGCGGTTTCCTCTGGTTCGGGACTCAGCGCGGCCTGGTGCGGTACGACGGTTACGAGCATCGGGTGTTCCGCTCGGAGCCCGCGGACCCGAAGACGCTCGCCGGCAACTACGTGCGCACGCTGCTCGCCGCGCGCGATGGACGGCTGTGGGTGGGGACGTTCAGCGGCGGCCTGTCCGTGTTCGACCCGCGGACGGAGGCGTTCACGCGGATCGCCGGCCTGGCCTACGACCGCGTCGAGGCCCTGGCCGAGGATGCGGACGGACGGATCTGGATCGGTACGACCGCCGGTCTCGATCGTCTCGATCCGCGGACGTCGCGCGTGGAGCACGTGACGCAGGCCGCCGTCCGCGCGGTGCTGGTCGATCGCGGCGGCCGGCTGTGGATCGGCACGCGGGACGGACTGCTGCGGCGTGAGGGCGCGGCTTTTGCGCCCGTCGCGCTGGCGGGGCAGAACGTGCTCCGTCTGTTCGAGGACCGCCTCGGACGCATCTGGATCGGCACGGAGGAGCACGGAGCGGCGGCGCTCGATCCGCGGAGCGGGACGTTGCATCGTCTCGCGCCGCGGTCGGAGGACCCGGATGGGCTCAGCCACTACTGGGTCTACGGATTCGCCGAGGCGGTGCCGGGCGAGATCTGGATCGCGACGTTCGGCGGAGGCATCGACGTGGTCGACGAGCAGTCGCTGGCCATCGTCGACCGGCTGCGCCACGATCCGGTGCTGCCGGACACGATCGGGGCGGATCGCGTCGGCGCGCTGTTCCGGGACCGCTCCGGCCTCGTGTGGGTCGGCACGTGGGGCGAAGGCCTGGCGCGGCACGATCCGCGGACGCGCGCGTTCCGCTCGCTGCGCTTCAGTCCGAACCATGCGGACGGGCTCACGCACGGGGCGGTGGTGCGCGCGCTGGAGACGCGCGACGGGCGGATCTGGGCCGGCACGAACGGCAACGGGATCGACATCCTCGATCAGGATCTCCGGCGGATTGGGGAGCTTCGGCCGCCCGTCTTCGGCGACGGCTCGATCACGTGTCTCGCGGAGGCACCCGACGGCGCGGTGTGGGTGGCAACACTGAATGGCTCGCTGCACGTGCGGCGCGGAGATCGTTTCGAGCGAATCCGGGAGGTGCCGGGCGGCGCCATCCGGACGATTGCGTTCAGCTCCGACGGGACGGTGTGGGCCGGCGCCGCGCAGGGGATGCTGCGCGTCGACCCGCGCACGCTGGAGACGAAGGTGTATCGAAGCTGGCCCGGTGCGGCGAAGGCGTCGCCCGCGATCGAGGCCATCGCCGTGAATCCGATCGGCAAGCTGTGGGTCGGGACGGACAACGGTCTCTATCTGTTCGATCCGCTGTCCGAGTCCGCGAAACGCTTCGCGAAAGGAGATGGGCTGCAGGACAACTGGGTGCCCGATCTGATGCTCGACTTCGACGGCCGGCTGTGGGCCGGGACGGGAAGCGGCGCGGCGGTGTACGACGGTGGACGATTCCGCGCCGTGTCGAATGGACCGGCCGAGGCGCTGATTCAGGATCTGGAGCGGAACGTGTGGATCGGCCCGCGCACGCGCATCGAGGACGGCCGCATGCGCACGTTCGGTCCCTCGGACGGCGTGGCGTTCCGGACGTTCTTCATCGCCAGCCGGGCGCGGACGCGCGACGGGCGGCTGCTGTTCGGATCGCCCGAGGGGCTGCTGGTCGTCGATCCGCGCCTGCTGCCCGCGACGCCGGAGGCGCAGCCGATCGTCGCCAGCGCGTTGCGCGTCGAAGGGAAGCCGCGGCCGGTGCCGGCGTCGCTGACGTTGTCGTCTGCGGAGCGCACCTTCTCCCTCGACGTCGCGTCGCTCGATTTCGCGGCGCCGCAACGGCTGACGTACCGGCATCGCCTCGATCCGCTGGACGCCGGCTGGACCACTCTCGGGGCGGCGCAGCACTCGCTCACGTACAGCCGTCTGCCGCCGGGGCGGTACACGCTGCGCGTCGGCGTGACGGACCGCGACGGCGCGTGGAGCTCGCGGGAGCTGCGGCTGCCGGTCGAGGTGCTGCCCGCGTTCCATCAGACGTGGTGGTTCCGGACGCTCCTCGCGCTGGCCGGTGCCGTCTTGCTGTACGGCGCGTACCGCCTGCGCGTCCGGCGACTGCATGCCCGCGAGCGCGTGCTGGAGACGCTGGTGAAGAAGCGCACGCGCGAGCTCGAGACGGCCTACGCCCAGATCGAAGAGGCGAGCCTCACCGATCCGCTGACCGGGCTGCGAAACCGCCGGTTTCTGGAACAGACCATCGACGCGGACCTGGAGATCTCGTCGCGCGGCGGCGTGGAGCGCGACCTGGTGATCCTCATGGTCGACCTGGATCACTTCAAGAGCGTGAACGACCGGTACGGCCACGCCGCGGGTGACGCGGTGCTCGTCGAGCTCGCGCGGCTCCTGCAGCGCACGTTCCGCGCGTCGGATCATGTGGTGCGCTGGGGCGGGGAGGAGTTCCTGATCGTGGCGCGCTTCATCGACGGCGCGCGCGCTCCGGAGCTGGCCGAGAAGCTGCGGGCGGCGGTCGCGGAGCATCCGTTCGAGCTGCCGGACGGCACGATCCTGCGGCGCACGTGCTCGATCGGCGTCGCGGTCTGGCCCATGGCGCCGCCGGTGACGTGGGAGCGCGCGGTGGATCTCGCGGACGCGGCGCTGTACGAAGCCAAACGCGCCGGCCGCGATCGCTGGGCCGCCGCGTGATCTGGAGTGCGGAGGCAATCGAGCGATTGCCTCCG
>DASUSN010000141.1:0-44845 GCA_036375075.1 Thermoanaerobaculia bacterium
CCGGAAGATACTTCCCCCGCCCACGAGGGGGGCGGGCTGAAGCCGCGCCCTACATTTACGCGTATTGGCGTTTGGCGGGGACGGATTGGGTCGTCCATTTGCCGCCGGCGTAGCTCGCCGCCGTGAGCTTCCCGCCGTACACACAACCCGTGTCCAGGCCGAGGGCACGGGCGTCGAACTTCGGCTCGCGCACCGGCGTGTGCCCGTACACGACGAACCGGTCGCCCTTCCACTTCTCGGACCACAGCACGTCGCCGCTCTTCTTCCGGTCCTTCGGAATCGCCTTCCACGCGCCGTCCTTCTTCCGGATCCAGCGCAGCTCCACGATCTCGTCCTGCGCGTGCTCCACGGTCTCCGCGTCCACGTGCATCTGCGGGAGGAACCCCCCGTGGACCGCGGCGATCGCGGCCGCGGGGAAGTCGATGACGATCGGCCACGACTCGATGTACCGCAGCAGATCGCCGCGCCGCACGACGCGGTCGCGCGCGAAGAAGCGCAGCAGCGGACGCGCGCGGTGCAGCACCTTGATCTCGTTGTTGCCCTTCACCGCCAGGAACCCTCGCTCGCGCCACAAGTCCAGGCAGCGGTCCGCGGCCGGCCCCTTCGTCACGATGTCTCCGACCGACACGACCACATCCGACGCAGAAGGCTTCAGACGACCGAGCAGCTCCACCAGCTCGTCGTAGCACCCGTGGATGTCGCCGATGAAGATCAGCCGTCCCGGCGGCGGGTCTAGCGCGACGTACGAAGCCACGCCTTCCAGTATTTCCGCATTCGCGCCAACCACGCGTCCGGCTTTTCCGCGTACACCCGCGCGCCGATCGCGACGGCCTTCGCTTCGAGCTCGGCCTGGCGTGCGTCGATCGCCTTCACCACCGCCGGCATGTCGCCGAGCAATCCGCGCAGCACGTGCAGATCGTGATGATCTCCGAGTGCGTGCGACAGGTCCGACAGCACCTCGGCGTACGCCTTCATCATCTCCGGCCACACGTGCCGCAGGAGCTGGGCGTGGTACCAGTGCTCCTTCACCCGCTTGCGCCACTCGTGCAGGTCTTCGGACGAGTTCCTCGGAGTTCCTCGGTTCCTCGGAGTTCCTCGGCCGGCGTCCCCCGAGGAACCCCGAGGAACTCCGAGGAACCGTCGTCCCCCTCGGTAGGTGCGCACGAGGCCGCCCGCGATCGTGTCGAACGAGTCCTCGAACGCCGGCCACAGGCCGAGGCGGCCTTGCGCGACGACGAGCTGATCGACCACGTTGGCGATGATGGGCTCCAGCGGCGGGTGCTCCTTGCGCTGCGCGTCGAGGACCTTCCGCGCGCGGTTCGCGGTCGCCTTCGGCAGCTCCAGCTTCTCCAGCGCCTCGACCATCGCGTCGGCGTCGCGCGCGGCGGCCAGGTCCCGGCCCGCGTCGCGGAACCAGGCGTTCTCGTGCGCGAACTGCTCACCCAGCGGATCCCGGACGAGCCGGATCAGCGCGCGCGTCTCCTTGAACCGCTTCCGCGCCTCGTGCACGCGCTTCTCCGCGGTGAGCGCGGGATCGATCAGCGTGTCGCGCGCGCGGACGATCTGCTCGTCCATGACGCGCAGAATTGACGCAGGTAAAGTTTCATCGTGCTGGATCGCGTAAGCCACGGCACGGCATACGATAGCGCACGGTGCCCGGTACGAAAGCGTTACCCCTGCTGAACCGCGAGCTCAGCCGGCTCGACTACAACGGACGCGTCCTGGAGAAGGCCCGCGACACGAGCGTGCCGCTCATCGAGCGCCTGCGCTTCCTCACCTACTGCTCGCGGAACCTGGACGAGTTCTTCATGGTCCGCGCGGGTGCGACACGCGACCTCCTCGACGCGGGCATCACCGAGCGCTCTCCCGACGGCCTTCTCCCCGCGGAGCAGATGGCCGCGATGCGCCAGCGCACGCGCGATCTCCTCGACGCGATGTACGAGTGCCTGAACGTCGAGCTCCTGCCCGAGCTGCGGCGGGAGGGAATCGTCGTCGAGAGCTTCCGCGATCTCGCGGCCGAGGAACAGGCGCCGCTGACGAAGTTCTTCACCGAGTCCGTCGCGCCCGTGCTCACCCCGCTGGCCATCGATCCCGGGCATCCCTTCCCCTTCGTCGCCAACCTCGCGCTGAACATCGCCGTGACGGTGGAGTCGGGGCGCGGCGAGCACGTCGTGCTGTTCAAGATCCCGCCGAGCCTGGCGCGCTTCATCCGCATCGCAGACCACCGCTTCGTGCCCATCGGCTCGCTGATCGTCGCGCACCTCGATCACTTCTTCCCGGCCCTGCGCGTTCGTGGCGCGGTGCTGTTCCGCGCCATCCGCAACTCGGAGCTGAGCATCGACCGCGACGAGGTGGAAGACCTCCGCGACTCCGTCGAGGCCGAGCTGCGCCGGCGCGAGCGCAAGCAGGTGGTCTGCCTGGAGATCGACGGCCGCGCGGACGACGACATCGTGCGCGTGCTGACCGAGGGGACGCGCGTGCGCTCCGAGGATGTGTATCGCGTGCCGGGGTTCCTCAAGATCAACGACCTGGCCACGGTCGCGGACTCCGTCGAGGCCCTCTGCTATCCCGAGTTCAATCCGCGCCTGCCGCAGCGCCTGGCGTCGTCCGCCGACATCTTCTCGATCGTCCGCGAGCGCGACGTGCTCCTGCACCGGCCGTACGACTCGTTCACCGCGATCATCGAGCTGCTGCACGCCTCCGCGACGGATCCCGCGGTCGTGGCCATCAAGCAGACCGTCTATCAGACCGACGAAGACTCGCCAGTGATCGACAAGCTCGTCCTGGCCGCGCTGAACGGCAAGCAGGTAACCGTCGTCATCGAGCTGCAGGCGCGCTTCGAGGAGAAGCGCAACATCGCCATGGCCGCGCGGCTGCAGGAGGCGGGCGCTCAGATCGTGTACGGGCTGGTCGGCATTCAGGCGCACGCGAAGGTGTGCGTGATCGTGCGCAGCGAAGACGACGCGCTGCGGCACTACGTGCACCTCTCGACCGGCAACTACAACGTCGACACCGCCCGCGCCTACTCGGACCTCGACCTCCTCACCGCCCACGACGACCTCGGCCGCGACGCGTCGCTGCTCATCAACATGCTCACCGGCTTCAGCGCCGCCAGCCTCGCCAGCGGCAAGCCGCAGTGGAAGCACTTCCTCGTCGCGCCGTTCGACCTGCACCGTGCGCTCATCGCCAAGATCGAGCGCGAGGCGAAGCACGGGAAGGAAGGACGGATCACGGCGAAAGTGAACTCGCTCGTCGATCCGCCGGTCATCGACGCGCTCTATCGCGCCGCCGACGCCGGCGTGAAGATCGAGCTGGTCGTGCGCGGCATCTGCTCGCTCGTGCCGGGCGACAACATCCGCGTGATGTCCGTCGTCGACCGCTACCTCGAGCACTCCCGCATCGTCCGCTTCGAGAACGGCGGCCAGCCGGAGGTGTACCTGTGCAGCGGCGACTGGATGCCCCGCAACTTCACCCGCCGCGTGGAGGTGATGTTCCCGCTGCTCGACCCGGCCGTGCGCGAGCGCGCCGAACAGATCCTCGCCATCACCTTGCAGGACGGCGCGTCCTCCTGGGACCTCCAGCCCGACGGCACGTGGAAGCGCCGCAGCGGAGGGATCTCCAGCCAGCAGCGCTTCATCGAAATCACCCGGGCGGAGGCCGTACCCCTCGGCGACTACGACGAATCCATCGAGCAGGCGCCGAAGATCAGGCGGAAGGCGAAGAGGAAGAGATAGGACGAATAGGACGAATAGGACGTATAGGACTCATAGGACCTATAGGACCGTCCTATCCTCCTATTCGTCCTATAGGTCCTATTCGTCCTATCCCTTGCGCTTGGCCTTCTTCCGCACCGCCGCGGGCTTCCGAACAGCCTCCTCGTACGACGGCAGCTTCACCGCCTCCGCCCGCGCGATGTCGATGAACCTTTGCTGGCTGCGGATCCCGCGCGGACCCACGCGCCGGCGGCGGTACGTGCCGTCGGGGTGCAGGCGCCAGCCTTTGGCGTCGTCGGCGAGGCAGGTGCCGAGGATCTGCAGCTCGATGCGGTCGCGGAGCCGCGGGGCGACGATCGGCCACGTCACCTCGATCCGCCGGAAGAAGTTGCGCGGCATCCAGTCGCCGCTCGCGGCGTAGACCTCCGTCGCGCCGCCGTTGCGGAACAGGAAGATCCGCGAGTGCTCGAGGAAGCGGTCGATCACCGACAGCACGCGGATGTTCTCCCGCGGGACGAGGCAGCAGATGCCGCGGACGATCAGGTCGATCTTCACGCCCGCGGCCGCGGCGCGATACAGCGCGCCAATGACCGCCGGATCGACCAGGGAGTTCATCTTCGCGATGATCTGCGCCGGGCGCTTCTCCTGCGCGTGCTTCGTCTCCCGCTCGATCATCCGCAGCGTCCAGGCGTGATACTCCATCGGCGCGGCGACGAGCTTCCGCCACCGCCAGTCGCGCGAGTGATTGGCGAACATCTCCTGGGCCGTCTCCGCGCTGTACCCGGTGATGAGGTTCATGAGCTGCGCGGCGTCCTCGGCGATCCCCGCGTCCGCCGTGAGCAGGTCGATGTCCGTGTACATCCGCGCGGTCTTCGCGTTGTAGTTCCCCGTGGAGAGATGGACGTAGCGCCGCAGCTCGCCCCCCTCGCGGCGGATCACCAGGCAGATCTTCGAGTGCGTCTTGATGCCCACCAGGCCGTACACCACCTGCACACCCGCCTCTTCGAGCCGCCGCGCCCAGGCGATGTTCCGCTCCTCGTCGAAGCGCGCCTGCACTTCGACGATGGCTGCGACCTGCTTGCCTTTCTCCGCCGCACGCGCGAGCGCTTCGACCAGCACCGAGCCCGGCTCCGTGCGATACAGCGTCTGTTTGATGGCGATGACGTCCGGATCGTCCGCCGCGGTCTGCACGAGCTCGACGACCGCGGTGTACGAGTCGTACGGACGGTGCAGCAGCACGTCGCCGGCGCGGATGATGGAGAAGATGTCCTCCCGCGTCGCCAGCTCCGCGGGGATGCGCGGATTGAACGGCTCGTCCTTCAGCCCCGCGTCGCCCACGCGCCCGTGGATCTCGATCAGGTCCCCGAGCTTCGGCAGCGCCGGCGTGAGGAAGACGTCGTCGCGCACGACGTCCAGCTCGCGCTGCAGGAGGGCGAGCATCTCGTCGCTGGCGGACTTCGCCACCTCCATCCACACCACTTCCTTCCGCTCGCGCATCCGCAGCTCGGTCTCGACGGACTTGAGCAGGTCCTGCACCTCGTCCTCGCGCAGGGCGATGTCCGCGTTGCGGACGACGCGGAACGGCACGACCTCGCGCACGTCGAGGCCGGGGAAAAAGTACGCGGCGTGCAGCTTGATCAGCTCTTCGACGGGAAGGAAACGCTTCGGCGCGAGGGCCACGAAGCGCGGCAGCGACTTCGGGATGCGGATGAAGGCCGTGTAGGTCTCGACGCCGCTGGCCAGCAGCACGGCGAGGTTCAGCGAGCCGCTGGCGAGGAACGGCAGCGGATGCCCGGGATCGACGGCCAGCGGCGTGAGGATCGGCGCCACGCGCGCCTGGAACTCCTCGTACATCGCCGCCTGCTGCTTCTTCGTCAGCGCGCTCGCGCTCACGATGCGCACGCCGGCGCCCTCGAGCTCGGGCAGCAGGGCCGCCAGCACGCCGTACATGTCGCGCTGCAGCGCCTTCACCCGCTCGCGGATGCTCTTGAGCTGCTGGCGCGGCGTCAGGCCGTCCATGGAGCGCTCGCGGATGCCGCTCTCGATGAGCTGCCGGATGCCGCCGGCGCGCACCATCAGGAACTCGTCGAGGTTCGTCGCGGTGATGCTGAGAAACTTGGCGCGCTCCAGCAGCGGCACGTCCGCGCTCTCCGCCTCGGCCAGCACCCTCCGGTTGAATTCGAGCCAGCTCAGCTCGCGATTGAACAGTGGAACATCCAAGCGCGCACCATTCTGGCATCATGCGCCGCCAATGCTCGTAATGTCTTCGCGACGCCGCTGGTTCGTGACCGCGGGCGTCATGACCGGAATGCTCCTCGCCGCCCTGGAGGCCACGGTGGTGGGTACGGCAATGCCGACGATCGTCGCCGCCCTCGGCGGCCTCGCTCACTACAGTTGGGTCTTCTCCGCGTACCTCCTCACGTCGACCGTCACGGTGCCGGTGTGGGGCAAGCTCTCGGACCTCTTCGGACGGCGGCGCCTGTTTCAGATCGGCGTGGCCGTGTTCCTCATCGGCTCGGCCGCGTGCGGCTTTGCGCAGACGATGACGCAGCTCATCGTCTTCCGCGCGATCCAGGGCCTGGGCGCGGGCGCGCTCGTGCCGCTGGCGATGACGATCATCGGCGACATCTTCACGCTGCAGGAGCGGGCGAAGATGCAGGGGCTGTTCAGCGGCGTCTGGGGGATCTCCAGCGTCTTCGGGCCGCTGGCGGGTGGCTTCATCACCGATCAGCTCTCGTGGCGCTGGGTGTTCCTGCTGAACGTGCCGGTGGGCATCGCCGCGGCGGTGATCATCGGCGTCGCGCTGGTCGAGCCGCCGCGCCACGAGGCGCCGTCGATCGACTACCTCGGCGCCACCGTGCTCACGCTCGCGGTGACGATCCTGCTGCTCGTCCTCGGCGCGACGAACATCGTCACGCCGCGCAATCTCGTCCTCATCGCGCTCGTGATCGGGGCGCTGGTCTGGTTCATCGCCATCGAGCGGCGGGCGAAGGACCCGATCGTGCCGCTGGGGCTGTTCCGCAACCGGGTGGTGGCCGTGGCGGTGGGCGTCGGCTTCCTGGCCGGCATCGCCATGTTCGCGGCGATCACCTTCATCCCGCTCATGGCGCAGGGCGTCCTCGGCGCCACCGCGACGGAAGCGGGCTCGTTCCTCACGCCGCTGATGCTGTCGTGGGTGCTCATGTCCGTGATCGGCGGACGCCTGCTGCTGCGCTTCGGCACGCGCATCCTCGTGATTCTCGGACTGGTCTTCATGTGCGGCGGCTTCGTGGCCCTGGCGACGTTCAGCCGTACCACGCCGCGCATGCTGATGGTCTTCGAGCTGATCCTGATCGGCGCGGGCCTGGGCCTGGTGATGCTGACCCTGCTGATCGCGTCGCAGCACTCCGTGCCCCGCGAGCAGCTCGGCATCACGACGTCGCTCAACCAGTTCTCCCGCTCCATCGGCGGCGCTCTCGGCGTGGCCATCCTCGGCGCCATGCTCGCCGCCGGCCTCGCGCAGTTCTCGCAGGACCCGAACGCGCTCGTGAACCCCGAGGCGCGCGCGCACATCGCGCCCGCCGAGCTGGCGCAGTTGCAGGGCGCGCTCGAAGGGACGCTCCGCAACATCTTCTGGGCCAGCGCCGCGGTCGTGGCCATCGCCATCGGCGGCGCGCTCACCCTGCCGCGCGGCACCATGGCCGAAGCCCACGGCGAACGGATGGTCATCGCCGAGATGACCAACATCGACCCCGAGCACGAGCCCGAGGGATAGGGCGCCGATTACGCCGCGACTTCGATCATCTCGGTGCCGCGCCCGATGCGGGCGCGGTAGCCGCGCCAGGTCACCTCGTTGGAGAAGAACGGGACGAACCAGGCGTACAGCATGAGCGCGTCGAGGAGGGGAGTCAGCGCGAGCTGCTTCCACGACAGCCCGGCGCGCAGGGCGCGGTTGAGCAGCGCGAGCTGGAGCCAGCGGGCGATGAGGACGAGCACGGGGAACGCGGGCGCGACGATCGCCGCCGCCAGCGCGAAGGGCAGGGGATTGAGGATGATCTCGGCCGCGTAGAGCGCGTGCGAGAACGAGTACCGGATCTTGTTCCAGCGCACCTGGCGATCGACGGCGCGCCGCACCGTGCGGTCGACGACGACGTTCCGGACGACGACGGGCGACAGCGCCACCGCGTACCCCGCCTCGCGCACGGCCACCCCGATGGCCTGATCCTCGGCGAGCACGCGGCGGAAGCGCGCGAACCCGCCGATGGCGTCGTGCACGCGGCGGGGGATGGCCATCGACTTGCCGACGACGCATGGGGTGTTCGCCGAAGCCGCCAACACCGCCCCGGGCGCGACGAACGACAGCAGGTGCAGCGACTCGATCGTGGCGCCGAGGGACTTCGCGCCGGCGCCGGTGAAGACATTCGACACACAGCCCACGCGCGGATCGTCGAACGCGGCGATCGTCCGTACGAGGTCGTCCGGTTCCACGCGCGCATTGGAGTCGCTGATGAAGAACACGTCTCCTTGCGCGACGCGCGCCGCGGCGATGAGGCGCTCCACCTTGCGATTCACGACGCCGCTGCGCGATCCGCCGTCGACGACGATCCGGAACGGCGCAAACGGATGGTCGCGCATCACCCGCCGCACGATCTCGAGCGCCGGATCCTCCCACTCCTCGGCGGAGATGAGGACCTCGTAGCGCATGCCGCGCAGCTTCGTGAAGGAGAGGAGGTTTTCTTCGAGCTCGTCATCGAGTCCACACACCGGCTTGAGGATGGAGACGAATTCCGGACGGTCGCAGACCGGCCCGCGCCGCGCGCGGAAGCGGCGCACGAGCAGGACCTGCACGGTGGTGAGCAGCAGTCCGGCGAATGCGAGGAGAGCGAAGGTCACGCGCTCACCTCGGCCAGCACCGGCGGCTCGAGCCGCGTCACCGCGAGTCCGCCGCCGTGCTTCAGCGCCCGGAACAGCGCCATCTCGTTCTTCCGCGACGGCACGAGCGTCTTCCACGCGTACAGGTGCTCCTCGCGATGGAAGTCGCTGTTGCCGATGTAGCGGAGCCGCGCGCGGGCGACGGGAGGGAAGAGGTCCCAGCGGCAGGCGAGCTCCCAGAGGTCGACGAGGTGCGCCACCTCGCTCCGCCGGTTCCAGAGGTAGAACGTGTTCGAGAACCAGTCCGACTGCTCGTGCGGATGGCAGGCGACGACGACCCGGCTCATGCGCTGCGCCCGTTCGAGCATCTCCTCCACCGTGCCGTCGGCGGAGATGAACTCGTCGACGCCGAGGGCCAGGACGTGGGCGGCGTTCTTCCGGCTGATGCAGTTCTGCGTCAGCTCGAAGCCCGCGATCACGATCATCCCGTACTGATCGAGCGCGCGCCGCTTCTCCCGCTCGATCTCCGCGCGGTACGCGGCGAAGTTTTCCGCCGTGACCGTGAGACCGAACCGATGCGCGACCTTCCCGACCAGCGTGTCCGTGTTGACCACGTGGTCGGTGATGGCGATGACGTCGTGACCGGAACGCCCGAAGAGGTCCACGACCTCCGCGACCGACAGCTTCCCGTCCGACCAGGTGGTGTGGATGTGAAAGTCGGCTAGCAGCATGGACGGAGCATGGAGGAGGGAGTGCAACAGGGTTTGTGCAGGGGGTAAAGGCCGCGTGAACGGGGAGAGGACAAATGGAGGGCCACGCCCTACGTCGGACTTTGCGCGAGGAACGCCCGTCCCAGCTCACGAAACATCCCCGCCGACGGCCGCGGCGTTCGGGCCATGCTCCGGCGGTCCACCGCGTACAGGCCGAACTTCGGCTCGTAGCCGTCCAGCCACTCGTAGTTGTCGAGCAGCGACCAGTGGAAGTAGCCGTGGATGGGGATGCCGCGGGCCTCGGCTTTGACGATCTCGTCGTAGTGCATGCGCAGGAAGTCGGGGCGGAAGCGGTCGGTGGCGTCGGCGAGGCCGTTCTCGGTGATCAGCAGCGGGCGCTCGATCAGGCTGGCCTCGTCGATCAATTCTCCGAGGATGTGCGGGGCGATCTCCCAGCCGTTGTCGGTGAGGCCGTGGCCGGTGCGGTCGTGGTAATCGAAGTCGCCGATCACGCGCTTGCGGCCGGGAAAGCTCATGTGCAGGCGCGAGTAGAAGTTGATGCCGAACGCGTCCAGCCAGGCCGGCAGCTCGTCGCGGCGTCCGCGGATCGTCGTCGCCGGCGGCAGGAGGAACTTCCACCGCCCCGTGCCGAACGCTTCGAGGATGCCGCGGTTGTACATCGTGTGCGCGGCCTTCGCCAGCAGCCCGTCGAGCGGGTTCGCCTCGCGGCGGGGCGCGAAGCCCATCATGTTGTGCGCGACGCTGAACGCCGCGCGCGCGTTGTGCGAACGGATCTCGCCCGCCGCGGCGCAATGTGCGGCGAGGAGGTGATCGAAGACGCGGTTCAGCGTCCGTGTGTCGGCGAGCCCCGGCGGGATCTGCGCGTCGAGATACCCCGCCAGCAGGAACACCAGCGGCTCGTTCAGGATCACCCAGAAACGCACCGCATCGCCGAGGGCCGCGGCGACGCGGCCTGCGAAACGGCTGAACGCGAGCACCGACGCCGTCGACGTCCACGGCGTCTTGTCGTGGAACCACAGCGGATGCGTGTAGTGGAACAGCGTGACGACCGGCTCGAGGTCGAGCTCCACCAGGCGGTCCACGAACCGGCGATAGCGCGCCAGCGCGTCGTTGTCGAACTCCCCGCGGCGCGGCTCCACGCGCGACCACGACACGGAAAAGCGGAACGCGTTCGCGCCCGTCTGCTTCGCGAGCAGCGCGTCTTCCTCATAGCGCGTCCACGAGTCGACCGCCGCGCCGCACGGCTCCGCCGCCCGCGGCCAGTCGCTCCAGTCGCAGGGGTCGTGGCCCTCGACCTGAAAATGCGAAACGGCCACGCCCCAGAGGCGTGGCCGTCCCGCGAGCGGAAACCGCTTCTTACTGATTGAACACCGCGTCGCCGGTCGTGTTGTCGGTGACCGACGAGTAGACGAACAGCGGCGCGCCGGACGTCCAGGTGACGAAGAAGTCGTCCTGGGTCCGGTTGGCCTCGGCCACGCCCGAGATCAGCGCGAACGCCGCCTGGTGCGACATCGCGTAGCCCGGGATCGTGACCGTGTTCGTGCCGAGGACCGAGCCGTCCGCGCGGCGCGCGACGAACGTCGCGGAGACCGGCGTGGAGCTCGGGTTGAAGAAGCCGATGTTCGTGCGGAAGCTGGCGTTGTTCGCGAGGAACTCCAGCGAGCCGCTCGTGCTGCCCGCCTCGGACGCGTCGTACGCGAAGCCCGCCGTGCCCTTGTTCTCCGTGCGCAGGTCGTTGATGACGCGCGCCGTGACGAGCACGTTCTGGTCCGACGTGATCTTCACGCCGCCGAGGCCGTCCGCGACCGCCAGCGTGCCGGTCATGACGTCGTTGAGCACCTTCTGCTCGCCCGGCGCCACCGTGACCGTCTTCGTCGTGGTGGCGGCCGCATGGCCGCTCGGGCTCTGCGCGAAGTAGGCGAGCGTCACCGTCGCCGCGGCGCCGCCGTTGTTCAGGATGCGCATGTCGGTGACGAAGTTCGTGCCGGCCTGGCCCTTGACCTTGCCGATCACCGGCATCCACGCCGTCCGCACGCCCTCGCCCTCGGCGCGCACGAGCTGCCCGCGGATCGCGCCGTTCGGGAACTCGGCGTTGTGCACGTTGACGTAGAAGCCCGAGGGGTTCGCGTTGATCTGATTGGCCAGCTCCTGCGTGATGTCCGCGGTGCCGTTCGTGAGCGTGTTCACGTTCAGCGGCACGACCACGCCGCCGGCGACGCCCGCCGCTCCCGTGTGGATGTGCGCCGCCGTGGGCGCGCCGATGTTCTGCGCGAAGACGGTGTAGTGGATGTGCGTGCCGTCGACCGTGACGACCGCGAAGCCGAGGCCGTCCGTGTCGCCCGGGCCGGGGACTTCCGCCGGACCGGTGAGCGTCGCGCTGTACGACTGCGCGAAGGCCGCCGCGGGGACCAGCGCGAGGAGGAAGAGCAGAGTGGCGATCCGTTTCATCGTGATGGTTTCTCCTTAGTTGTCCGAAAACGTGGCCCAGCCGCTGAGGATCCAGTTGTCGCCCGGGCCGACGGCGCCGAGGTAGTCGACCGGCACGAGGAAGCCGTCATCGGGCGGGTTACCGGCGAAATCCGCGTCCAGCGCCGGCGAGCCGTCCAGCGGCGTCAGGTCCGGCATGAGCGTCTTCAGCAGCGTCGGCTCGCCGATGGCCAGCCGCGGGTCGGTGTTGCGGTTGTTCTTCCACGTCGTGAACAGGTGCTGGATCGTCGGCGCGCCGTTCACGCCCGTCGGGTACTTCGCGAAGTCGCCGAACAGGATCGAGTGGTCGAACGTCAGCACGCCGGTTCCGGCGTTGCCCTGCGCGGCGCCGCCGTCGATGAAGAGCGGGGCGTTCTTCGCGCCGGCCACGACGATGTTGTGCCACTGCCCGCCCGTGTTGCGGCGGAGGCGGCCGGCGTAGAAGCCCGTGTCGCTCGCCTCGCGGACGGCCGTCACGTTGTAGACCTTGGGATTGGTGACCGGCGTCTTGCCGCTGCCATCGCCGTCGTTGTCCGACTCCACGAGGAAGTTCGCGTCGCCTTCGTCGTTCGCCTTGCGCTTGATCATCGCCGCGAACTGCACGCTGCCCGTGTAGCCGAAGTCGAAGTCCAGGCCGTCGTCCGCGAACGCGACCCCGAGCAGGTGCGAGGCGTTCACCGTGCCGCCGAAGAACTCGAACGCGTCGTCCTTGTTCTGCAGCACCTCGATGTGGTCGACCACCGTCCCGTTGCCGACGCCGCCCAGCGTGAGTCCGTTGATCTCCTGCGCCGTGGCGATCTCGAAGCCGCCGAACTCCAGGCGCACGTAGCGCAGCACGCCGCTGTTGTCGGCCGGATCGTTGCCGCCGTAGGTGTACTCGGGGAACGAGGCCAGGCCTTCCATGATCGCGGTGCCCTGGTTGATCGGCGCGTTGCCGAGGACCACCAGCGAGCCCCAGTCCTTCTGGGCGCGGTTGCCCACCCGCTGCGGCGACGTGAAGATGATCGGGCGCCGGCTCGTGCCGTTGGCCATGATCTTCGCGCCGCGCTGGATGAACAGCGTCGCCTTGCCGTCGCCGCCGTAGATCACCGTGCCCGGCTCGATCGTCAGCACAGCGGGGCCGGCCACGCCCACGTAGTCATGCAGGATGTAGCGCTTGTCCGCGGTCCAGGTCGTGTTCGACTGGATCTTGCCGCTGACCTCGACGCTTCCCGTGACGTACGAGTACATCGCGTTCGAGCGCGACAGCACCCGCTTGCCCGCGGCGTCGCGGATCTCGACCACGAACTGGCGCAGGCCGGTCTCGCCGGCCGGCACCGTGATGGCCGGGCCGAGCGCGCCGTTCACCTTCCAGCTCAGGTCCGAGGTGCTCGCGGCCGAGCCGAAGAGCACGAAGTCGCTGAGCGTCGGGACGAACACCGGCACCGGCGCGGACGCCGAGCCGAAGAGGTCCGACTGCGTCCCGGCCGCCTGCTCGCCCGTGACGTTGTAGTACCGCCGCTCGCCGGTCTTCCGGTCTTCGCGGTAGAGATACATCGTCACCGGGCCGCCGAACCCGTTCGGGTCGACAGTGAGGCGCAGCTCCAGCGGATCGTTGGCGACGTAGGTGTAGTAGTTCGTTTCCAGCAGCACGATGGGACGCGTGCCGCTGGTCTCCGCGAGGGACGCGTTGAGCATTGCGCGCTGCAGCAGCGCGTTCGAAAGCGGCGCGCGCCGCACCCACTCGTGCGTGGCGGCAAACGCCGGCACCGCGAGCAGACCGATGGCAACGAGAGTGAGCATTCTCTTCATGAAGTCGATTCCTCCTGGTTGGTTCCTCGGGTTCCTCGGAGTTCCTCGGGTTCCTCGGAGGGTGGGAGCCCACTCCCCCCCCGAGGAACTCCGAGGAACTCCGAGGAACCCGAGGAACTCGTTGTGGACTAGAAAGGCGTGTAGCTGAGACTCAGACTGACCTTGCGGCCGGGATCGAAGATCCGCTGGATCTCCCGGCCCTGCGTGTACTCCCGCTTCTCGCCGAGCAGGTTCCTTGCGGCGAGCTTGACCTCCAGGCCGGGCGCGAACGCGCCGAGACCCTGCGAGATCACCAGGTCGAACGACGTGAAGGGCTGCTCGAACACGTCCGGCAGCCCGCGCGCGCCGACGTCCGCAAGCCGCTCGCCGGTGTACGAGCCGAGCACGCGGAACATCGTTTCCCACGACGGGTGATAGAACTGCAGCGCGAGGTTGCCGATGACGTCCGACTGCCCCTCCAGCGAGCGCTCCGCGTTCGTCACCACGGACAACTGGTGCTCCCCGACGACGACCTTCGAGTCGACGTACGTGAAGTTCGAGTTCAGCGACCAGTAGCGCAGCGCGGGCGAGAGCACGTCCAGCGCGCGGCGGAACTCGAGCTCCAGGCCCCACAGGTCGGCGCGATCGGCGTTGACGAACGACTGCCGGTAATCGGTGGTCGGCTGGACGATGCGCTCGATGGGCTGGTCGATCTTCTTGAGGAAGACGCTGGCCGCGACCACTTCCCCACCGCGCGGGAAGTGCTCCCAGCGCACGTCCACTCCGTCGATCGTCGCCTGCTGCAGATCGGGGTTCCCCGCCACCGACCTCCCGCCCGCCACCTCGGTGAACGCGAACGGGCTGAGCTCGCGGAACTCGGGGCGGTTGAGCGAGCGCGCATACGCCGCGCGCAGGTTCGTGCGCGACCCGGCCTGGTAGACCACGTTCAGTGACGGCAGGACGTCGTTGTTCTCCTGCACCGACTGGACGAGGTTCTTGGTGTCGAACGGGTTGAACGTCGTCACCGACTGCTCGGACATCTCGTACCGCGCGCCGCCGATCACGCGCCACTTGCCGAAGGTCGTGTCCGACATCACGAACGCCGCGTCGACCGTGTGCGCGGCTTCGTACGCGTCGTTCGTCCCGGTCGTCTCGCGGATCTCGAAGCCGTCCGGGCGGATGTTCGCGGACGTGTAGATGTCGTCCGGCGACCCGGTGAGATCGAACTGCTGGTGGTTCGACGTGACGAAGCGGAAGCGCCGCGCCGCGAAGTCGCGGCTGCGATCCAGGCGGCTCAGACCGCCCTTCAGCGATCCCGAGACCTCCGCGCTCGTGGCGAAGAACGCCGTGTAGCTGGCGCCACCCTGCGCGATGGTGTCGTCGAGCGCGAAGTACTCGAGCTTTCCGGAGTCCGCGAAGCCCGTCTGCATCTCGAAGACGCCTTCGTCCGCCTCGCGGTAGATGTTCTCGCGCAGGTTCGAGTCGTTCGTCGCACCGGACGACGCCACGTTCCACTCCACCAGGCTGCCGATGCCCGGGCCGCCGAGGTTGTGCTCGCCGCTGAGGCGCGCGGAGCGCACCTCCTCGAGCTGGTAGCGCACGCGGAAGTCGCGGATGTCGCCGCCGGAGTTGGTCTGCAGTCCTTCCTGGATCCGGTCCTCGGACGACGCATCGCGCGTGAGCACGGTGTTGAGGAAGACGCGGTTGTTGTCGGTGAGGCGATAGGAGAGGTTGCCGACCAGGCCGACACTGGCCGTCTCCTTCGCGCTTTGCAGGTCGTAGTCGTTGTAGGCGATCAGGTCGTCGCCCACGTCGAAGCCGAAGTAGCGCTGCACCTCGTCCACCTCGTCGAAACCGCGCGTCGAGACGCCGGAGACGACCACGCCGAGGCGGCCGAGGGTGGTGCCGTACGTCAGCGCGAAGTCCGTCCCCGGATCGACGGAGCTGACCTCCCGCCCCGTCCACGCGCCGGCGAAGCCCTCGCCGATCGTCTCCAGCTCCTCCTGCGTGAAGCCGGCGGGATTGAGGATGCTCTTGCGCTGCACGAACTGGTCGGGCACGGAGTCCGGGAGCTTCTGCCCGCCGCTGCCCCAGCGGCTCAACCCGCCCGAATACTGACGGAAAGCTCCGCCGGTCACGCCCGTGACGTACGAGGTGCCGAGGCTGACTTTGAGGCTGGAGGTCTGGGGGAACTGCACCGTGGTCATCTCCACGACGCCGCTGCCGAAGTCGCCCGGCTTGTCGGGGGTGTACGTCTTCACGACGTTGACGGAGTCGAGGAGCTTCGCGGGGAAGAGGTCGAGGGGGACCACGCGCTTTTCGGTCTCGGTCGTCGGCAGCGCGGAGCCGTTGATGGTCGTGCCGCTGTAGCGCTCGCCGAGGCCGCGGACGAAGACGTACTTCTCGCCGACCAGCGTGACGCCGGTGAGGCGCTCCACCACGCTCGCCGCGCTGGAATCCGGCGTCTTCCGGATCTCCTCGGAGGAGATGGCGTCGCTGACGACGGCGGACTCGCGCCGGCTCTCGAGCACGGACACCTCGCCGGTCTTCGCCGCCTCGGCGACCACTTCGACCGTCTCGCCGAAGGCCGGGACCAGCTTGAACTTGACGTCGAGCTTCTGTCCGGTGACGAGCTTGACCTGCGTGTGCACGGGCTGGAAGCCGTCCAGCACGGCCTCGATGGCGTAGGCGCCGGGAGCGAGGTCGCCGATGGTGAACTCCCCCTCCATGCCGCTCACGGCCACGGCCGGCTCGCCGTTCTCGCGCGCGGCGGTCACGGTGACGCCGGGGATCGGGGAGCCGGTGTCGTCCTGGATGACGCCGGCGACGGTGGCGCGGCCGGAATTCTGGGCAGCAGCGAAGAGTGCGACGAACAGCAGGGGGATGGCGGTGAGGAACCTCGTCATGATGGGTCGAGGTTTTAGTGGCCGCACGCGTGGCCGGATTGAACGGGAGGTAAACCGCGGGTAAAGCGTTGCGGCTCGCGCGTGAACTCGTCTCAATTCACAACAGGCCCTGCTTCCGTTCACGCGGGCTTCACTTCCGCGACCTACATTCGCGCGTGGTGCGACCGCTGGCGATCATCGAGCCCGACGCCGGGTACGCGGCGTCTCTGCGTGCGACGCTGGAGGCCGCAGGGTTCCGGGCAGAGTGCTTCACGTCGGCGTCGTCGGCGATGTCCGAGCTCCGCACCCGCGCCTTCGCCCTGGCCATCCTCGGCCTGGACGTCCGCGACACGGACCCGTACGCGGTGTGCCGTGAGGTGAGCCCGCACCTGCCGATCATCACCGTGGCCCGGGAGTGCACGTCGGACTGCTGCATCCGCGCGCTGGAGTGCGGCGCGGACGACTGCGTGATGCGCACGACCGCGGGGCGCGAGCTCGTCGCGCGCGTCCATAACGTGCTGCGCCGCACGCCGCACCGCGAGGACTACGACTCGCTGGAGACCTCGCTGTCAGAGATGCGCGTGCGCGCGGGCGACGCGACGCACGACCTCACGCGTGGCGAGACCGAGGTGCTGGCCATCCTGGTCCAGCACGCGCCGGCGCCGGTGAGCATCACGCGCATGTGCGAGCTGTTGCCGGTGAAGCGCGGCACGATCGAGTCGCGCATCAAGAGCCTGCGGAGAAAACTCGGCCGCGAGCGCCTCGTGAGCCGCGGGAGCCTGGGCTACCAGCTCGTCGAGTGAGGCCGTGCGGAGTCCACCGGAGGCAAAGTCTTGCCTCGCGGGGACAAAGTCTTGCCTCGCGGAGGCAAAGTCTTGCCTCGCGGGAACAAAGTCTTGCCTCGCGGGAACAAAGTCTTGCCTCGCGGGGACAAGACTTTGCCTCGCGGGGACAAGACTTTGCCTCGGGGAGACAAGACTTTGCCTCGGGGAGGCAAGACTTTGCCTCGGGGAGGCAAGACTTTGCCTCGAATGGATCAATCGTGGAAGGACGGCTCTACTGATCCCGGCCGTCGGTGAGCGGTGGCTCCCGCCTGGTCATCGAATAGTCCACAGCGACGAGGCGGCCTTCCCGGTCGTAGATCAGTGTCGCCTTCTCGAATCCCCCGTCCCGGTCCGCCCGCCAGCGATAGTCGACACGCCCGTTCTTCGGAGTCTCTTTTCTGGGCGTCATCATGCGGCCGGAGTATGTGCTGTAACCCGTTACATACAACAGTTGGCACGCCCGCTTTACATCGAATTTACGCGGTATGTGCAGCGGCTTTACGCCGTCCCGGCGGCTGATCGCTCCCTGTCATCCTGAGCCGCGTAGACGGCGAAGGACCCCCTTCCGACTTGCGCGTTCGCTGCCTCTCGCAGGGGATCCTTCGCCGCCCCTTCGCCTTCGGCTCGAGGGCGGCTCAGGATGACAGGGAAGCGCCCGGCCGCCACAGCTCTTCCACCTCCGGAAAACCAAAACCCCGTCCGTCCATGCGGGTTGGAGGTGAAACGATGAAGACTCTCAGCAAGAACATCCTGGTCCTGACGGCGGCGGTGATGGTCCTCGGAATCGGCGCGGCGTCCGACGCGCTCGCGGCGAACGGCATGACGTGGAGCGTGCTGCAGACGAACCCGGTCGACGGCACGTCGCGCGTCGGCTGTAAGGTCGGCTGCGACCCGCGCAGCGGCGACACGCCGTGTACGACGCCGCTGCCGCTGCTGTGCGTGAAGAAGAGCGGCACGGGCTTCCCGCTCCCGCCGCCCGCGGGCTTCAACAACAACGACCAGTACAACAAGTGGGTGGGCGGCATCATCGCCACGACCGCGCCCATGCTCCCGCCGGCGACGCTGGCCGGGGCGAACCAGGCCTGCGCCGCGGCGTTCGGCCCCGACTGGCGCGTGGCCGAGTTCCACGACGGCTGGGGCTGGGCGTTCTGGGCCTACGGCGCCACCGGCAACCCGGCCACCCGGTTCCGCGTCCACATCAACGACCAGAAGGCGAACTGCTGGCAGTAACGCTCCGCGCTACGACTCGGGGAGCGAGTACTCGAGGTGGTACGAGTGCTTGCTCCCCTCGATGACGATCTCCAGCGTCCCGGCGATCCCCGCCAGCGCCTCGGTGCCGGAGTCCGGCACGACACGGATGATCATCTGGAAATCGCCGCCGCGCCGCATCGTGCCGCTGTGCACCAGCACGAACGAGCCCTTGCGGCCCTTCAGCGTCCCGGTGAAGCGCTCCAGCGCCACGTAGGCGCCCGACCCGCCCTCGCTCTGCACGCTCATCATCTCCCCGGCGCTCGTCCCTTCCAGGTCGCCGTGGAAATCCTTCTTCAGCGCCAGACGCGGAAACGCGTCTCCGGCCAGGGGCTCCAGCTTCACCTCGAACGTGCCACTCGCGCGTTGGGACATCGGTTTTCCTTTCTCTTCCGCGGACGCGGCCAGCGCCGCGACGACGAGCATCGACAAAGCCATCAGTCGTTTCATGGAGCGAATGTTAGGCTCGCGCCGCCGCTGTCGATTGAACGAACGCGACAGAAATTCAAGATGGTGAGGGTCAAGCACGACAAGCCGCGCGGCATTCTGAACGCGCGGGCGGCGGACGGGCTGCGGCGGTACTGGCCGTCGGACGATCTGGCGCCGTTCGTCGAGCACTACTGGATCGTGCGGTGGAACGTCTCCGCGCCCGTCACCGCCGAAACGCTTCCCCATCCTTCGGTCCACATGGTCCTCGGACATGGCCCATCCGAGGTGGTAGGCGTGATGCGGGGGCGGTTCACGACGACGCTGGAAGGCGCCGGGCGCGTCCTCGGCACGAAGTTCCGTCCCGGCGCGTTCCGCGCGCTCATCGACCGGCCGGTGTCGTCGCTCAGCGACCGGCGCTGGCCACTCCGCGAGGTGTTCGGAACGCGCGCGGATGGATTCGACACCGCGGCGCTCGCGGAGGAGGAGGACACGCGCGCGGTGGCCGTGATCGAGTCGTTCCTTCGCTCGCTCCAGCCCGCGGCCGACGCGCAGATGGAGCTCGCGGGCCGCATCGCCGCGCGCATCGCGGAAGACCGGCAGATCACCAGAGTCGAGCAGATCGCGGACGAGCTGGGGATGAGCGCGCGCCAGTTGCAGCGGCTCTTCCGCGAATACGTCGGCGCGACGCCGAAGTGGGTCATCCAGCGCTATCGCCTGATCGAGGCCGCCGAGCAGCTCTCCGCCGGCGCCGCCGGCCTCACCCGCCTCGCCCACGACCTCGGCTACGCCGACCAGGCGCACTTCATCCGCGACTTCAAGCGCATCGTCGGCCGCCCGCCCGCGGACTACGCCCGCACGCTGCGGTGAGACTCCGGTTTGGAACCCGGACCGCTGCCGTCCCGGCGGCTGATGTGGCGGCGTCCCGCGCCGCCACCCCGGGCGGGTGGAGCGTGCCACGCGGCGAGAGGCTCCGGCCTCCCCAGTTCGCGGGCGGCGGGACGCCGCCCGATCAGCCGCCGGGACGGCGGCGGTCCCAGGACGTTGGAGTACTCCAAATGGCCCAGCCAAATTCGTCGAATCCGGCTCTTGCCGCCGCTCCGTGCGGGTGCATCATTCGCGCATGAAGTTCATCTGCGAGACCTGTGGAACCGAGAACGCCGAGCTGGCCGCGCCGCCGGAGGCGTGCCCGATCTGCACCGACGACCGGCAATACGTCGGGCCGAACGGACAGCGCTGGACCACGATGGACGAGCTGGCGTTGAAGCACGCCATCGCGTTCGAGTACGACGGCGGCCTCCTGGCCATGCGCATGACGCCCGGGTTCGCGATCGACCAGCGGGCGCTGCTCATCCCGGCGGACTGCGGCAACATCCTGTGGGAGTCGCTGAGTCTCGTGACCGACGCCGCGGTGGCGGAGCTGGAGCGTCATGGCGGCGTCTCGGCGATCGTCATCTCCCACCCGCACTTCTACTCGTCGATGGTCTCCTGGAGCGAAGCCCTCGGCGACGTGCCGATCCTGCTGCACGAGAACGATCGCCAGTGGGTGCAGCGCCCGTCGCTGTTCGTTCGATTCTGGAGCGGTGACGAGCACGTGCTGTCGCCCGACGTGACGCTGATCCGGACGGGCGGGCATTTCCCCGGCAGCACGGCCCTGCACTGGAAGGGCGGACCGCGCTCGGGCGGCGCGCTGTTCTCCGGCGACGCGCCGCAGGTCGCCGCGGACCGGTCTCACGTGAGCTTCATGTACAGCTACCCGAACTACGTGCCGATGCACCCGGACGAGGTCCGGTCGATGCAGCAGCGCCTGCGCCCGTTCGATTTCACCGACGTCTTCGGCTACTCCCTCGGCCGCAACATCCTCGGCGACGGACGCGCGGCCGTCGATCGCTCGTTCGAGCGGTATCTCCGCGCCGTCGGCGCTTTGTGATCATCGGCGCCCATTTCGTTTACCCTGTCGTCGCCCCCGGAAAAACGCGAACGTCAGGAGGTCGCCCATGCGGTTGTTCCTCTCCCTCGTTGCAGTCGCGCTGTTGGCGGTCACGGAGCTGCGCGCCGCATGCGGCGTCGAGCGCTGGTCGGTCAAGACCGGTACGGACCCGCAGGCTTCGCTGGTGAATCTGAGCACGTACATCTCGTCGACGATCTACAACTTCCACCAGTCCACGCGGCCGTCGTCGCTGCCGTCGAACGGACGCGTCTCGCCGCGCGAGACGACCCAGTACCGCCTCAGCGGCACGCTCACGAAGTACGTGCGCGAGGCGGACTCGGATTACCACCTGGTCATCAAAGACTCCGCCGGCCGCACGATGATCGTCGAGCTGCCGGCGAGCAACTGCGTCGGCGTGGGCAGTCCCTTCGGCCCCGGCATCGCGCGGGCGCGCTCGCAGTTCGACGCGCGCTTCACGGCCACGACGTCGATGAAGACGACTACGACGCCGGTCACCATCAAGGGGGTCGGCTTCTGGGACTACATCCACGGGCAGACCGGCGTCGCGCCGAACGGGATCGAGGTGCACCCGGTGCTCGACATCACGTTCGGAACCGCGGCGCTGTCCACGCCCGACCGGCTCATGACCGATGAGCCGGTGCTCGACGAATCGGTGTCCGAGGGGCCGGAGGTCGTGTGGCCGGCGGACATGGTGCGCGACGACGACGGCGGGCGCGTGCACGTCTACCGCGGCGGCGACCCCCTCGGCGACATCCTCTTCCACGGCGGTCCGGTGGTGGAAGACCCGTCGATCCGCTTCCTCTTCGCGGGCAACTGGACCATCGACGGGAAGCGCAGCGTGCTGCAGACGGTCGCGCGCGCCGATCGCGACGCCGCCATCCGCGAGCTCGATCGCTACGGCGTCCGCTCCTTCGGCTTTCGCGCGGCGTCGCAGCCGTTGCCGATGAACGGCGGTGACGTCCTCGACCTCGACGTGCAGCGAGCCCTCGCCGCGCAGGTCGACGCGGGCCGGATCCAGCATGTGGACGCCGGCGTGATCTATGTGGTGCTGCTCGACGAGACCATGCATGCCTCGGTGGGCGGCACGCGCGACTGGCTGTCGTACCACTCGCAGTTCCATCCGACGGAGCTGCCGATGCGCTACGTCGTCGTGCGCGGCGGCCTGGATCGCGCGACGCGCGATGGCGCGATCCGCGCCAGTCTCTCGCGTGCACTCGTGAATCCGGCGGGGGACGGATGGTACTGATTCGCCGCGCGGTCGTCGCCGCGCTGCTGCTCGCGGCGTGCCGCACGGGCGTCGACGTCGACCGCCACGCGTTTGCGCTCGCCGAACGGAATCGCGCCAGGATCAACCAGGTCCGTCTCGGACAGACGCTCGTGGAGGTGCAGAAGATCATGGGCCCTCCCGAGCGCCGCGCCGCGCGCCTGCGCTACGACGGCGTGTCGATCGAGGAGTGGAGCTACATCACCGACTACGTCAGGAAGATGGACGCGCTGGTCCTCTTCGTCGGCGGGAAGGTCCAGGAGATCCAGTCGACTTCGTGGGACAAGCGCATCCGCGACACGCTCTGATCGCATGGCCGAGTCTCTGAAGGGTTTCTTCTCGCCCGCACTGGTACGCCGTCTGGCGAAGGACATCGTGCGCGTGCATTCCGGCTTTCCCGAGCGCGCGTTCGTGAAGCACGCGACGGCGGGGCTGGAGGAGCTGGAACTGCTCGACCGCGGCCGTCACATCGCCCGCGCGCTCGCGGCGCATCTGCCGCAGGCGTACCCCGAGGCGATCGATGTGCTGCTTCGGTCGCTGGGGCCCGAGCATGCATCCGACGAGCTCCTCGGCGTCGGGATGGCGCCGTTCTTCTATCTGCCGCACACGATCTTTGTGGCCGAGAACGGGCTCGCGCACTTCGAGGTGTCGATGCGCGCGCAGTACGAGCTGACGAAGCGCTTCAGCGCGGAGTCGAGCATCCGCGCCTACATCGGCGATGCTCCGGAGAAGACGCTGGCCGTGCTGCGGGAGTGGACGAAGGACGCGAGTCCGCACGTGCGGCGTCTCGTCTCGGAAGGGACGCGCCTGCGCCTCCCCTGGGCAATGCGCGTGGCCTGGCTCGACGCGCATCCGCAGCGGGTCCTCGAGCTGCTGGAGCTGCTCAAGGACGACCCCTCGACGCTCGTCCGCCGGAGCGTCGCCAACAGCCTCAACGACCTCGGCAAAGTGCACCCGGAGCTGCTGACCCGGACCTGTGCGGCGTGGCTCGAGGGCGCGACTCCCGAGCGCCGCGCGCTGATCGAGCACGCGTTGCGCAGCGCCGTGAAGCGCGGCGACCCCGGCGCGTTGCGGCTGCTGGGCTACGGGAAGAAAGCGTCGATCGTGATCGAGGACATCCGGTTCGAGCCGCGGCGCGTGCGGATCGGAGGGAGCGTCGCGATGAGCTTCGTCGTGCGCAGCCGCTCGACGCGCGCGCAGGACCTGCTGGTGGACGTCGCCGTCCACTTCGTCCAGGCGCGCGGCACGTCGAAGAAGGTGTTCAAGGTGGAGCGCGTCACGCTGCCGCCGCGCGGCGCCGTGGAGCTCTCGACGCGTTTCTCGCTCGCGGTGCACACGACGCGCAAGCCGCGTCCGGGGAAGCACGCCGTGGAGGTTCTCGTCAACGGCACGGCGTATCCGGCGGACTCCTTCGAAGTCGTCGCGAAGTAGGGTCTCGAGCATCTCGTTGTCTCGCGAACGCGGCGCACGCGGGCCGTGTTGTAGGAGCATGAGACTCCGGGATTCCGTCGATCTGATCCTGCTCGCCGCGCTGTGGGGAGCGTCGTTTCTGTTCATGCGCATCGCCGCGCCGGAGCTCGGGCCGGCGCCGCTGATGGCGGTGCGCGTTGCCATCGCGGCGCTCGTGCTCGTTCCGCTGGTGCTCTTCCGCGGCGCATGGCGCTCCGTTCTCGAGAACAAGGGCCGGCTGTTTCTCCTCGGCCTCGTCAACTCGGCGATTCCGTTCTTTCTGTTCGGCTACGCGGCCACGCGCCTGGCGTCCGGCTACTCGTCGATCCTCAGCGCGACGGTGCCGTTGTGGGGAGCGCTGATCGCCGCCCTGTGGCTGAGGGACCGGCTGCACGCGCGTGCGCTGCTCGGTCTCGGCGTGGGGTTCGCGGGCGTGGTGCTTCTGGTCGCGGGCAGGGTGTCGCTGGCGTCGGCGGCCGACGCGGGCGCGATCGCCGCGTGTCTCGCGGCGACGCTGTGTTACGGCGTCAGCGCGAACTTCACGAAGAAGTACGCGACGGGAATCGATCCGCTGGCGATTGCGGCGGGCAGCCAGATCGGCGCGACGCTGGCGCTCGCGCCGCTCGCCGCGGCCACGTGGCCGGTGAGCGCTCCCTCCGCTAAAGCCTGGCTCACCGTCATCGCCCTCGGCATCTTCTGCACCGGCGTGGCCTACGTGCTCTACTTCCGCCTGATCCGCAACGCCGGTCCGGCGCGCGCCATGTCTGCGACGTATCTGATCCCCGTCTTCGGCGTGGCGTGGGGCGCGCTGTTTCTGGGCGAGCGCATCACGCTGCCGATCGTCGCCGGCATGCTCGTGGTCCTCGCGGGCGTCGGCCTCACGACCGCACCGGCACGGCCGCAAAGCGTGCCGGTGCTGAAGGGGGTCGACATCGTGGATGAACGGGAAGAGTCCCGCGCAGCCGCGTGAACGCCAGCGCCTTTGGAGGAAGGCCCCCTTTACACCGAATTTACATCCTCTGCCCGTTCACACGACACGGCCCGCCCACACTCCGCGCCATGAAGCTTTCGGTCCGAGTTGTCTCTACGCTCATCCTTTCTCTCGCGCTCGCCGCGTGCGGCGGACGCGAACGGCAGCAGACGTCCACCGCCGGCGGCGAAGCGCCGCGGGCATCCGGGAAGCCCCTCACCATCAAGGGCTCCGACACGATGGTCATCCTCGGGCAGCGGCTGGCCGAGGAGTACATGAAGGCCCATCAGGGCGAGGTGGTGCAGGTCAACGGCGGCGGCAGCGGTACGGGCATCGCCGCGCTGATCAACGGCACGATCGACATGGCGATGTCGTCGCGTCCGATGAAGGGCGACGAGATGCAGAAAGCGGCGCAGAGCCGCGGCTCGGAGGTGACGGAGCACGCGGTCGCGCTCGACGCCCTCGGCGTGTTCGTCCACGCCTCGAACCCCGTCCAGCAGCTCACGATCGCGCAGATCCGCGACATCTTCCAGGGCAAGACGACGAACTGGAGCCAGGTGGGCGGGCCGAACGCGCAGATCATCCTGTATGGCCGCGAGAGCTCGTCGGGCACGTACGACTACTTCCGCGAGCACGTCCTGGAGAAGGGCGACTTCGCGCCGCGGGTGCAGACGCTGCAGGGCACGGCGGCGATCATCAACGCCGTGGGCCAGGACAAGAACGGCATCGGCTACGGCGGCATCGCCTACGCGAAGGAAGTGCGCGCGCTGGCCGTGCAGGCCGCGGGCGCGCAGCCGGTTGCGCCGTCCGAGGCGACGGTCGCCGACGGGACGTATCCGCTGAGCCGCAAGCTGTTCTTCTACTTCCCCGCGAACGCCCCCGAGCGCGTGACGAAGTTCGCGCAGTGGTCGCTCACCCCGGAAGCGCAGGCGCTCGTGACGAAGGTCGGCTACTTCCCGCTGAACACGCAGAAATGAGCCGCGCGCGCAAAGTCCGGAACGCGCTGATGACGGGCGTCTTCTCCGTCGCCGGCTGGGTGGCGATCGTCTTCATCTCTCTCATCTTCCTGTTCACGTTCAAGGAGACGATTCCCATCTTCACGGACGAGGAAGTGAAGCACGAGGCCAACGTCGGGAAGTTCTTCGTCGAGGCGCAGGACGGACCGACCATCACGGACCGCTTCGTGTGGCAGCCGACGTCGGACCGCCCGAAGGTCTCCTTCTGGCCGATCATCCTCGGCACGCTGAAGGCCACCGTGGTCGGCCTGCTGTTCGCGTGTCCGGTCGGCGTCGCGGCGGCCCTGTTCTCGTCCGAGTTCGCACCGGCGAGGCTGCGCGAGGTGATCAAGCCGGTCATCGAGCTGCTCGCGGGCATCCCCTCGGTGGTGATGGGCTTCTTCGCGTTGATCGTCATCGCCACCTGGCTGCAGGACGCGTTCGGCTTCACCTATCGCCTCAACGCGGTCAACGCCGGGCTCGCGCTCGGCTTCGCGCTCGTGCCGATCGTCTACACGATCTCCGAGGATGGCCTGGCGGCGGTGCCGCGGGCGCATCGCGAGGCGTCGTACGCCCTCGGCGCCACGCGCTTCCAGACGGCGTGGAAGGTCGTGCTGCCCGCGGCCGCGCCGGCGGTATTCGCGTCGTTCGTGCTGGCCTTCGGACGCGCCATCGGCGAGACGATGATCCTGCTGATGGCGGGCGGCAACGCGGCCATCACCTCGTTCTCGCTCTTCGATCCGCTGCGGACGCTGTCTGCCACCATCGCCGCGGAGATGGGCGAAGTCGTCGTGGGCAGCGCGCATTACTCGGCGCTGTTCTTCATGGGCACGCTGCTGTTCGTGATCACGTTCGTCAGCAACACGGCCGGCCAGTGGGTGATCAAGCGCATGCAGCGGCGCATGCAGGGAGCGGCGTCATGACGGCCATGCCGGTGCCGCACAGCATGCTGAAGTCGAATCGGGGCGTCGCGGACAAAGTCGCCATTGCCCTGCTCGGCCTCAGCGTCGTACTCATCCTCGCCATCCTGGTCGTGCTGATCGGGAACATCGCCTTCCACGGCATCGGACAGGTGACGTGGGAGTTCGTCTCCCAGCCGCCGCGCGACGGACTCATGGCCGGCGGCATCTTCCCGGCGATCGTCGGAACGGCCGCGCTGGTGATCCTCATGTCGATCGCCGCGGTGCCCCTCGGCGTCGCGACGGCCATCTATCTGCACGAGTACACGCCGGCCGAGGGGCTGTCGCTCGCGTGGAAGCGCTTCAAGGCGTCGAAGGGACGTCCCGGACGGAAGCGGCTCTTCTTCCGCGCGTTGTCGGCGCTGCTGGCGACGGTGACGCGCAGCGCCGTGGCGAACCTCGCGGGCGTGCCGTCGATCGTCTTCGGCCTCTTCGGCCTCGGCTTCTTCATCAACTTCATCGGCCGGAGCCTCGACCACGCGACGCAGCCGCCGGGCGAGGTGCTGTGGGGACAGGGGTCGCTGCTCTGGGCCGCCTGTACGCTCGCTCTGTTGACCCTGCCGACCGTGATCGTGGCGACCGAGGAGGCGCTGCGGACGGTGCCGCAGGACCTGCGCGAGGCGTCGCTGGCGCTGGGCGCGACACAGTGGGAGACGATCCGGCGCGTGGTGCTGCCGGGATCGCTCTCCGGCATCCTCACCGGCGCGATCCTCGGCATCTCCCGCGGCGCCGGCGAGGTCGCGCCGATCCTCTTCACCGGCGCGGCGTACTACCTGCCGTTCCTGCCCGGCGACGTCACCGACCAGTTCATGCACCTCGGCTATCACGTGCTGATCCTGTCGACCCAGTCGCCGGACGTCGAGGCCACGAAGCCGCTGCTGTACGGGACGGTGTTCGTGCTCCTCGCGCTGACGTTTCTCCTGAATCTGACGGGCGTGCTGATCCGCACGCGCACCCGTTCGAGGCTGCAGCGATGACCACTACAATGGAAGCCGTGTCCCCGCCGTCCTCCGCCGCGTCCGCCGTTCCCGAGGCCGGGCCGAAGGCGAAGATCGAGGTGCGCAACTTCAACTTCTTCTACGGCGAGAACAAGGTCCTGCACAGCATCGACCTGGTGATCCCGGAGCATCAGGTGACGGCGCTGATCGGGCCGTCGGGCTGCGGCAAGTCGACGTTCCTCCGCTCGATCAACCGGATGAACGACATCATCCCGGGCGCGCGCGGCGAAGGTCTGATCGCGATCGACGGGCAGAGTCTCTACGCCCCGGGCATCGACGTCGTGGCGCTGCGCCGCCGCGTGGGGATGGTCTTCCAGAAGTCGAACCCGTTCCCGAAGTCGATCTACGAGAACATCGCCTACGGGCTGCGCATCGGCGGCGTGAACGACAAGCGCACGCTGGACGAGACCGTGGAGCGCTCGCTGCGCCGCGCGGCGATCTGGGACGAGGTGAAGGACCGCCTGAACGGCAGCGCGCTCGCGCTCTCCGGTGGCCAGCAGCAGCGCCTCTGCATCGCCCGCGCGCTGGCCGTCGATCCGGACGTGCTGCTGATGGACGAGCCGGCGTCCGCGCTCGACCCCATCGCCACGCAGAAGATCGAGGAGCTCGTGTACGAGCTGAAGGCGAACTACACGATCGTCATCGTGACGCACAACATGCAGCAGGCCGCGCGCGTCTCCGACCGCACGGCGTTCTTCATGCTCGGCAAGCTCGTCGAGTACGACGTCACGCGCACCATCTTCATGACTCCCAAAGAGAAACTGACAGAGGACTACATCACGGGCCGTTTCGGATGAGACATTTCGACAGAGAAATCGAGCACCTCAAAGAGCTCCTGCTGCGGATGGGGGCGATGGTGGAAGACGCCATCAACGAGTCCATCCGCGCGCTGCTGGAGCGCGACACGGCGGTCGCGCAGCGCGTCATCGACAACGACAACGAGATCGACCGGATGGAGCTGGAGATCGACCAGCACACCATCGAGCTGATCGCCATGATGCAGCCCGCCGCGGTGGACCTGCGCTTCGTGGCCGCGGCCATGAAGATCACGCCGGAGCTGGAGCGCGTCGCCGACCTCGCCGTCGACGTCTGCGAGCGCGCCATCGAGCTCAATCGCGAGCCGCCCCTCAAGCCGCTCATCGACATCCCCCGCCTCGCGCGCATCACGCAGGACATGGTCCGGCAGTCTCTGGACGCCTTCGTCCGCCGCGACGCCGTCCTGGCGCGCCAGGTCATCGCCCGCGACGACGAGGTCGATCTCCTCACGGAGCAGTCGTTCCGCGAGCTGCTGACCTACATGCTCGAGGACTCGCGCAACATCTCCCGCGCCATCCGCCTCACGTTCATCGGCAAGTACTTCGAGCGCATGGCCGACGGGGCCACCAACATCTGCGAGATGATCGTCTACCTGGCCGAGGGGAAGGTCATCAAGCACCAGCACGAGCATGAGTCGGACTGAAACGCGCGTTGCGGTCATCGAAGACGACGCGGACCTCGCGTTCACGATCCGCGTGAACCTCGAGCGCGAGGGCTACGCCGTCAGCGTGTACTCGAACGGCCATGAGGGACTGCTCGCCGTGCAGCAGGGCGGGTTCGACTTCCTCACCCTCGATCTCAACCTGCCCGACCTGGACGGCTTCACCATCTGCCGCGAGCTGCGCCGCCATCCCGCGACGTCCAAGCTCCCGATCCTCATGCTCACCGCGCGGACGTCCGAGGCGGACCGGATCATGGGACTGGAGCTCGGGGCGGACGACTACCTCGTCAAGCCCTTCAGCGTGCGCGAGCTGCTGGCGCGCGTCGCCGCGATCCTGCGCCGCGCGAAGGGCACGGACAACGACCCGTCCGTGTACGACGACGGCGAGCTCCGCATCGACGGCCGGACCATGCGCGTGTACGTCGGCGGCGAGGAAGTGAAGCTCGCCAAGAAGGAGCTCGAGCTGCTGTGGATGCTCGTGCGCAACCGCCCCGCGGTGGTCTCGCGGGACCGCATCCTGTCCGAAGTGTGGCAGGTGGCGGAGGACGTGGAGACGCGGACCGTGGACGCACACATCCGCAACCTGCGCAAGAAGATCGGCAAGGACCGGATCCAGACGGTGATCGGCTACGGGTACCGGTTCGAGGAGTAAGGTGATAGGACCTATAGGACCTATAGGACAGAGAAGACGGGTGGGGGTCCTATTCGTCCTATAGGTCCTATACGTCCTATTCGTCCTATCCACCCCAGCCCATGCACCCACTCCGCCTCCTCCTCTATGGCTCGCTCGTGCTCGCGGCCGCGGTCGCGTGGCTGCTGGCTTCCGCCCTGCTGAGGACCGGCACGCCTCCTTCCGGCGCCATCTTCCTCGGCGTCGCCGCCTTCGTGGTGTTCCTGTTGCCGTGGACGGGGGTGTTCCTCTGGGCGATCCGCCGCGCGTCCGATCTCGACGAGCTGACCGAGCGGACGCGCAAGGTCGTGCCGATCACGGACCGCACGTATCACGGCGAGCTCGATGACCTCGCGCGCGCGATCGAAGAGCTGCGCATGGTGCAGGTGCGTTTGCGGCGGGCGTTCGAGACCCATCGCGCGGCGATGGACGAGATCGTCGGAGCGCTCGGCGAAGGCCTGCTGGCGGTGACGCCCGAGGGGCGGGTGGCGTTCGCGAACCGCAGGCTGGGGGAGATGTTCGGCGTCAGCGACGTGATGGTCGGGCGGTCGGTGCTGGAAGTCGTGCGCAAGCAGTCCGTGGCCGACGCCCTGAACAAGGCGCTGCACGGCGAGACGTCGACCGACCGCGTCACCTACGACGACCGTAAGATCGAGATCCGGGCCTTTCCCGCCATTGCCTCGCCCGACATCGCCGCGGTGGCGCTGTTCATCGACATCACGCGCATCGAGCGGCTGCAGCAGGTGCGGAAGGAGTTCCTCGACGACTTCTCCCACGAGGTGCGCACGCCGCTGGCGGGCCTCAAGTCCGCGGCCGAGACGCTGGAGCACGGCGGCCTCACGCGCGACTACGAGCAGCAACTGCGGCACGTGATGCAGCGGCAGATCGGGCGCATCGAGCGCCTGGTCAGCGACCTGTCGGAGCTGAACCAGATCGAGTCCGGACAGCTCGTGCTGCAGAAGCGGGAGGTCCACCTGCGAGACCTGCTGGCCGAGCTGGGCGAAGACTTCGGCAGTCAGGTGGAGGGCGACGCGGTCGCGTTCATCGATCCGGCGCGCGCGCAGCAGATCTTCACCAACCTCCTCGACAACGCGCGCAAGCACGGCGGCGCGGCGGGTCCGGTGTCCGTGGAGCTGACCTCCGAGAACGGCGAGGCGGTCGTGCGCGTCTCGGACGAGGGCCCGGGCATCCCGCCCCACGAGCTGGAGCGCATCTTCAACCGCTTCTACCGCGTCGACCGCAGCCGCTCCCAGCCCGGCACCGGCCTCGGCCTGGCCATCGCCAAGCACCTCGTCGTCGCCCACGGCGGCTCGATCCGGGCCTACAACCGCCCGAAGGGGGCGACGTTCGAGGTACGGTTGCCCTCCGTGCCCTGACATACAATGCGCCGCCATGGCGCGCTTCAGCCTCATCCCCCGCGAAGAGAAGTTCTACGACGACTTCAAGATGTTTGCGGACCAGCTCCGCAAGGGTGCCCGTCTGCTCGAGCAGATGATCGCCACGGATCCACCCGCCGCGGACAAGGCGTACGAGATCAAGGAGCTCGAGCATCAGTGCGACTTCCTGACGCACGAGATCATCCAGCGGCTCAACAAGACGTTCGTGACGCCCATCGACCGGGAGGACATCCACGCGCTGGCCCGCACGCTGGACGACGTGATGGACGAGATGGACAACGCCGCGCACCTGCTCCCGCTGTACAAGATCGAGAAGATCCGCGGCGGCGCGCGCGAGCTGGTGCGGGTGATCCTGGAGCAGTGCGACGAGATCCGGAAGGCGGTCGAAGCGCTGGAGGTGCGGAAAGGCGTGCTCGAGCGTGCCATCGAGATCAACCGTCTCGAGAACGAAGCCGACCGCATCCATAAGACCGCCGTCGGCCTCCTGTTCGACGAGGAGCGGGACCCCATCGCGGTCATGAAGTGGAAAGAGATCCTGGACGTCCTCGAGCGGGCCACGGACCGGTGCGAGGACGTGGCGAACCTGTTGGAGAACGTGGTGGTCAAGCACTCCTGATGTAGGGCGTGGCTTCAGCCCGCCCCCTCGTGGGCGGGGGGCGCGTTCCTCCACCCGCCGGGGAGGCGGGCTGAAGCCACGCCCTACGTTCCGCCCCCGGCAGAATTTTTCCTCTATACTGCCCGTTCCTACGCCACCGAAGGATCTAGCAATGAAACCAGAAATCCATCCGAAGTATCAGCAGGTCAACGTTCACTGCGCGTGCGGCGAGGGCTGGACCACCGGCTCCACCCGCAAGGAGCTGCGCGTCGAGATCTGCTCCAAGTGCCACCCCTTCTTCACCGGCAAGCAGAAGCTCGTCGACACGGCCGGCCGCATCGACCGCTTCCAGAAGAAGTACGGGAAGAAGTAATGGCCGCGTCCCTCTGGCGTGGCTCGGCTCGGATCATCGCGGGCGCCTTCGGGGCGTTCACGAACGGCCTGACCTCTGCCATGCCGGCAGGGAAAGCGGACAAGAACGTCGACATGCTCATCGGTGGCCAGGCGGTCATCGAAGGTGTGATGATGCGCTCGCTCACCGGCTACTCTGTCGCCGTCCGCCAGCCGGACGGCGGCGTGAGCATCCGCAAGGACAAGCTCACGTCGGTCACCCAGAAGTACCCGTTCCTCAAGATCCCGGTGCTCCGCGGCTCGGTCGTCCTGATCCAGTCGCTGATCCTCGGCATGCGCGCCCTGAACTACTCGGCGAGCGTGGCCTCGGCGGGTGAGGAAGGGGAAGAGGAGATGTCGAACTGGGCCATTGCCGGGTCGATGGCCCTCGCGCTCGTCCTCGGCATCGGCCTCTTCATTCTGGCTCCCCTCGGCCTGACGAACCTGATCCGCCACTACCTCCTGCCGGAGATGGGGAACTTCGCCTACAACGCCATCGACGGCGTGATCCGGGCGGTCTTCTTCTTCGTCTACGTGTGGTCCATCTCGATGATGGACGACATCAAGCGCGTCTTCCAGTACCACGGGGCGGAGCACAAGACGGTCTACACGTTCGAGGCGAACGAGGACCTGACGGTGGACAACGCGCGCGTGAAGTCGACGCTGCACCCGCGCTGCGGGACGAGCTTCCTGATGTTCGTCATGGCCATCTCGATCCTCGTGTTCTCGCTGGTCCCCGCGACGGCGCCGTTCGCGGTGAAGTTCGGCGCGCGCGTCGTGCTGATCCCGCTGATCGCCGGCCTGGCGTACGAGATCATCCGCTTCTCCGCGCGGCACCTGTCCAACCCGGTCTGCAAGGTGCTGATCCGCCCGGGCATGTGGCTGCAGCGGATCACGACCAAAGAGCCGGACGACAAGCAGCTCGAGATCGCGATCATCGCGCTGAAAGAAGCGCTCCTCTACGACGCGGTCGAGCCGGAACAGGCAGCCGTCGCCTAGCGACGGCAGCTCTTAGGTCTTAGCTCTTCGCTCTTAGCTGTGCTCTTGCGTGCTCCTAAGAGCTAAGAGCTAACAGCTATGTACGACAAACTCGACGAAATCGAAAAACGGTACGAAGAGCTCCAGCGGAAGATCGAAGATCCGTCCGTCGTGACCGACGTGTCCGCGTTCCGCACGACCATGAAGTCGATCGCCGAGATCGAAGAGGTCGTGGCCAAATACCGCCAGCTCCGGGACATCCGCAAGCGCATTGCCGACGCCAGGGAGATGGTGCGCGCGGACGACGACATGCGCGAGCTCGCGGAAATGGAGCTGAGCGAGCTCGAGCCGCAGGAGCCGCCGCTGGAGGCGGAGCTGAAGGTCCTGCTCCAGCCGAAAGACCCGAACGACGACAAGAACGTCTTCGTCGAGATCCGCGCCGGCACGGGCGGCGACGAGGCCTCGCTGTTCGCCGCCGAGATCATGCGCATGTACATTCGGTACGCGGAAATGAAGCGCTGGAAGGTGGAGATCACGGACGCGAACTACTCCTCCGTGAGCGGCATCAAGGACGCGACGCTGCAGATCGAGGGCGACAAGGTCTACTCGCGCCTGAAGTTCGAGTCCGGCGTGCACCGCGTGCAGCGCGTGCCCGCCACCGAGACCCAGGGACGCATCCACACGTCCGCCATCACCGTGGCCGTGCTCCCCGAGGTCGAGGACATCGACATCCAGATCAACGAGAAGGACCTCCGCATCGACACGTTCTGCTCGTCCGGCCCGGGCGGCCAGTCGGTCAACACGACCTACTCCGCCGTCCGCATGACCCACCTCCCCTCGGGCGTGGTGGTGTCGTGTCAGGACGAGAAGTCGCAGATCAAGAACCGCGCGAAGGCCCTCAAGGTCCTCAAGGCCCGCCTCTACGACATCGAGCGCCAGAAGCGCGAAGCCGAGCTGTCCGCCACCCGCAAAGGCATGATCGGCTCCGGCGACCGCAGCGAGAAGATCCGCACCTACAACTTCCCCCAGGACCGCGTCACCGACCACCGCATCGGCCTCACCGTCCACAACCTCCCCGACGTGATGAACGGCTACATCGACGTGCTGATCGAGCCCCTGAACGCCCACTTCCAGGCGGAGAAGCTCCGCGAGGCGGTGGAGGCGCGGTAAACGCCGGCTTCCAGCCGGCCGAGGTCGGGAACGGCCGTACGCTCGACGAAGTCGCCTCCCCAGTTAGAATCCGCGCGCATGAAAGATCGCATCGACGCCATCCTGCGCCGCAATCAGGCGGAGTATCTCGATTCCCTGCTGCCCGCGCGTGACGCGCTGCTCGAGCACATGGAGAAGTTCGCGGAGGAGAACGGGCAGCCGATCGCGGATCCGGAGGTCGCGCAGCTCATGCGGGCGCTGGTGCGGACGAAGAAGCCGCGGCGCGTGCTGGAGGTGGGGACGAACATCGGCTACTCGGTGATCGTCCTCGGCCGGGAGTGTGGGCCGGAAGCGGTCGTGGAGACGATCGAGATCGACCACAACACCTTGACCACGGCGCGGCGTTTCGTGGCCGAGGCGGCGTTGCCGTGCCGGGTGGTGTTCCATGAAGGCGCGGCGCTCGACGTCCTGCCGCGGCTGACCGGCCCGTTCGACTTCGTCTTCATCGATTGCGTGAAGACGGAGTACGAGGACTACCTCGATGCGCTCCTGCCGAAGCTCGAGGCGGGCGCGGTGATCGTCTGCGACAACCTGCTGTGGAAGGGGCGGGTGGCGGCGGGGGAGCACGATGCGGCGACGGATGCGCTGCGCGCGTTCAACAAGCGCATCGTCACCGACGAGCGCCTGATCACGAGCGTGCTGCCGGTGGGAGATGGGACCGGCGTCTCCGTGGTGATCTGAGTCTGGCGTGCGGTCTCAAAATGTAGGGCGCGGCTTCAGCCCGTCCCTCTCGTGGGTGGGGGCGTTCCCCCTCCCCGTCCAAGGGGCGGGCTGAAGCGGCGCCCTACATTGACAAAAAAGCGGCGGGCCGAGGCCCGCCGCTTTGTTTGGATCGAAAGAAACCGGCTTACGAGGTGGCCTTGATCGTGCCCTTGACCGGGATCACGACCGTCGGCTTCGCGGTGTCGTTGGTGTAGACCGTGACGCTGCCGTCGACGGCGCCCGGCTTGGCGTCCTTGGCCACCTGGAGGGTGACGGAGAACTCGCCCGGCTTGTCGGTCGGCGTGACGTTCGCGGTAACGCCGGCGACGCCCGACTCGACCTTCGTGACGGAGAACGCGCCCGGGGCCTTCAGGTTGTTCGAGCGGATGGAGATCGTGCGCGTGGCGGCGGAGTCGCTCGGCGCGACTTCACCGAAGTTGACGCCGGTCGGCTCGACGCGGAACGGCGGGCGGACGACGCCCGACAGGCTCACGAAGTACTCCGGCTGGTGCTTGGAGTTCGTGGTGATCTTGATCTTCTCGGCGAGCGGGCCGACCTTGGCTTCCGGACCGCCGACGGTGACGTCGAGCTTGTACTGGTTCGCGCCCTTGCGGCCGACGGCCGGGACGACGTCGGCACCTTCGAGCTTCTTGGTGTCGACCTTGATCCACTCCTGCGGCGACTCCACCTTGAGGATCTCGAACGGCGCGTCTTCCTCGGTGTAGATGGTGACGCTCTGCTTCTCGACGTCGCCCTGGAGCATGTTGAAGCGGACGTAGCCGACCGGGTAGGCCTCGACGTACGGCTTCACGACCGCGGAGATCGTGACCTGCGCGTTCGGCGTGTTCGGGTCGTTGGTCTCGAGCGTGACGGCCTTCGAGATCGGGCCGGCGAAGTTCGTCGTGTCGACGTGCGCCGTGACCTTGCCGGTCTGGCCCGGCTTGATGACCTTGTCGAAGTCGGCGACGGTGCAGCCGCACGCCGGCTTGGCCGCGAGGATCTCGAGATCGGCAGCGCCGGTGTTCTTGATCTCGAACGACCAGTCGATCTTTTCACCCTTCGGCACGGTACCGAAATCCTTGAGGGGCTCGACCAGCGTCAGGCGCGGGGCCTTGGTCGTGTCCGTTGCCTTCTTGTCCTGCGCGACGGCGAACGGCGCCGTGAGCGTCAGGGCGAGGGCGAGAGTCATCGAAAACAATCGCTTCGACATGCGCAAAATCCTCCTGAGATAAAGACCTAAATGTTTGACTGAAGCGTCCGAACAGCCCCACCCGCGGGGCCATTCCTAAGCCTTCCCGGCCAAAGAGCACGAAATTTGCGACACTACGCCGCGAAATGCCTCACCTGAAAGAACTACCAGACGTTCGACGAGTTTATCTGATCGGAATCGGCGGCACCGCCATGGCCTCGCTCGCCGGGATGCTCCAGCAGCGCGGCTACGAAGTCGCCGGGTCCGATGAGCACGTGTACCCCCCCATGTCGACATACCTCGAACGGCTCGGGATCCCCGTGCTCGAGGGATATACGAAGCAGCACCTGGAGACGTTCCGGCCCGATCTCGTGGTGATCGGAAATGTTGCGGCTGTAACAAATGCCGAGGCGGCCGCGACCGTCGAGCTGGACCTGCCGTACACGTCCATGCCCGAGGCCATCTACCACCTCTTCATCAAGGGAAAGCACTCCATCGTCGTGACCGGCACCCACGGCAAGACCACGACCACCTCCCTGATGGCGTGGCTGCTGGAGTCCGCCGGCCGCGATCCGGGGATGGTCGTCGGCGGGATCCCGATCAACTTCGACCAGAACTTCAAGCTCGGCGACGGCCCGGAGTTCGTGATCGAGGGCGACGAGTACAACACGGCCTTCTTCGACAAGGGCCCGAAGTTCCTCCACTACCACGCCAACACCCTGCTGGTGAACAACGTCGAGTTCGACCATGCGGACATCTACGCCGACCTCGAAGCCATCCTCACCGCCTTCCGAAAGGCGGTTCAGCAGGTGGCGCCGGGTGACGTGATCGTGGCCAACGGCGACGACGCCAACGTCATGTCGCTGCGCGCCGAGGCACGCGGGCGGTGGGTGACGTTCGGCTGGGACCGCAACTGCGACGCGTTCGCCACGGATGCGGTCGAGAACCCGCAGGGAACGGAGTTCACCGCCTGGTGGGAGGGGAAGGAGTGGGCGCGCTTCCACACCACGCTCTCCGGCAACCATAACGTGCTCAACGCGCTCGCGGACGCGGTCATCGCCCGCCTCCGCGGTGTTTCCGCGGAGGAGATCCAGAAGGGCCTGGAGACGTTCAAGGGCATCAAGAGAAGGATGGAGGTTCGCGGCGTCGAGCGCGGCGTGACCGTCATCGACGACTTCGCCCATCACCCCACCGCCATCGCCACGACCATGGCCGGGGCGCGGAAACGCTATCCGGGGCAGCGCATCTGGGCGCTGTTCGAGCCGCGGTCGATCTCGTCGTCGCGCAAGGAGTTCGAGAGCGGCTACATCGACGCGTTCCACGGCGCCGACCGCGTCATCATCGGCCCGGTGTTCCACCGCGACCGCTACGAGACGCGGTACGGTCTCGACAAGATGATGTCCGTCGAGACCATCCAGGAGCGGTTGAGCTCGGACGGGATCCCCGCCGAGCAGATCGACGACTTCGACGCCATCGCCGAGCGTGTCGCCCGCGATGCCGGCGACGGCGACGTCGTCCTGGTGATGTCCTCCGGCGCCTTCGGCGGCGTCCACGAGAAGATCCTGGAGCGCCTGCGCGCGTAAATCGCCGGAATAGCAGGTGGACCCCTACTGTTGACCGCGGCTCAACCCAGTCTCTAACTCATAGGGGAAAACCATGCCCGAGAATAAAGCCCACGAGCTTCTGCGGAAGCACAACCTGACCGTCGACGACGTGAAGGACCGCCGCACCACGCTCCATCACCTCCGCCACATCGTGCACGCCGAGCAGCTCCCGTTCGACGTGTTCAAGGCGCTGGTGAAGATGCGCCGGTAGCAGTTGACAGTTCACAGTTGACCGTTGACAGGAGCCGGGCTCAGCCCGGCTCTTTTCTTTTCCTGCCAACTGTCAACCGCCGACTGACAACTGTTGTCATAGAATCCCCACCCCATGCCGTTCCGCGAAGATGCGAATGCTCTGATCCTGCAAAAGAAGTTCGACGATCTGGAGGCCCTCTGGCTCGAACAGATCGACAAGGACCCCGGCGACGCCGACACGTTCGTCAACGTGGCGAAGGCGTTGCGCAAGGCCGAGCAGCGCACGCAGTCCGACACACTCCTCGGGCTCCTCTCCGACACCCTCAAGGAGCGCAAGCTCTGGCCACAGCGGCTGCAGGTGCTCAAGGAGATCGGACGTCTCTCCAAACACCCCGCCACCCTCCGCGCGCCCATCGAAGAAGCCCTCCGCAAGACCCTCGGCGACCACAAAAGCTTCGCGCGCACCTTCCAGTTCTCCAATTTCGGCGACCCCCAGAGCAACCCCGTCGAGCGGGCCGAGAAGATCGAGACCTGGCTCACGTACGACGAAGGCGAGTGCTTCTTCATGTCCGGGCGCGGCGCGGGGCGGGTGACGGAGCTGAATCCGGAGCTCGGCATCTGCCGTCTCGACTTCGAGAAAGACAAGCGCGTCTCGGTCCCCCTCGGCGCCGCCGCGAAGTTCCTCATCCCGCTGCCGGAAGGCCACGTCCTCCGCGAGAAGTTCAGCGATCCGGACGGCGTGAAGAAGCGGGCCAAGGAATCGCCCTCCGAGTTCTTCGCGCGCATTCTCCAGAGCTTCGGACGTCCGATGGTGATGGCCGAGGTGCGCGATGCCGTGATCGGCATCGTGCCGGAGGAGAAGTGGAGCTCGTGGTGGACGAACGCGCGGAAGAACCCGCAGATCGTCACCAGCGGCACCGGCGCGAAGGCGACGTACGCCTTCGCCGGCTCGAGCTCGGACGCCGAGGCGGTGATCCGCCGCGACTTCGACCGGGCGGACGTGAAGACCAAGCTCGATCTCGCGCGCAAGCACTCCGGACGCAGCCAGACGCTCGCGGACACGTTCGCGGCCGCCCTGGCCGGCGAGGCCGGACGGCTGGCGCGCACCGACGCGTCCACGGCCTGGCAGATCCTGGCGACGCTCGAGTCGCTGCCGGGCAACTTCGAGGCGCCGATCGAGTCCAGCGCGCTGCTCACCGGCCCGACCGCGTCGCGCACGGTGGCCGGCATTACCGACAAGGCCCTGCGCGAGCGCGCGCTCGCCGTCGTCCGCGAGATCCACGAGGACTGGCCGAAGGTCTACAGCGAGGTGTTCTTCCTCGAGTCGGAGCCGCGGCTTCTGTCTACCATCGTCACGGCGCTCGAAGAAGCGGGGCGGCCGGAGATGCGCGACCGCCTGGTCGACATGACGCTCCGGTATCCGCGGCGCTATCCGCACGCGTTCTACTGGTACGCGAAGCGCCTCGCCGAGGACGAGACCCTCGCCGACCGCGCGAACTACGCGCTCCTGTTCCAGATCCTCGACGCGCTCACGCACGACGAGTTCTCCGGCGTGCGCGCGCGGCTCAAGGAGATGTTCGACAAAGGCGGCCTGGGCGTGCGCATCGTGATGCGCGAGGACAACGAGGAGCAGGCGCGCAAGCTGGTGGAGACGCTCGACCGCTACGGCGCGCTCGAGGAGTACCGCCGCGAGATCATCAAGCAGGCCGCGCTGATGAAGTTCCCCACGCTGCGCGAGCCGCAGCAGGAGCCGGTGTACGCGACCGCGGAGTCGCTGGAGAAGAAGCGCGCCGAGCTGGTCCACCTCAAGAACGTGGAGATCCCCGCGAACTCCAAGGCCCTGCAGGCCGCGCGCGAGATGGGCGACCTGCGCGAGAACTTCGAGTACAAGGCCGCCCGGGCGCGCGCCGAGTACCTCTCCGCGCGCGTCGGCGAGCTGGCCTCGGAGATCTCGCGCGTCCGCGTGCTCGACCCCTCGCAGCTCGACACCAGCGTCGTCCGCGTCGGGACGAAAGTGGAGCTCTCGAACGGCGACGTCCGCCGCGAAGTGACGATCCTCGGACCGTGGGAATCCGACCCCGAGCGCGGCGTCTACTCGAACCAGTCCGAGGTGGCGGGGAAGCTCATGGGACACGCGGCGGGGGACATCGTCACGTTCATGGGCAACGACTACCAGATCGAGTCGATCCGGAAGTGGAACGAGTAGAATGTCCGCCAACTGAGTGGTCCGGAGGAACCGTCCGAAATGGCCTATGTGATTGCAGAACCTTGTGTGAACACGAAAGACACTGCCTGCGTCGACGTCTGCCCGGTGGATTGCATCCACCCGCGGAAGGACGAGGCCGATTTCGAGCAGTACAACATGCTCTACATCGATCCGGACGTGTGCATCGACTGCGGTGCCTGCGAGCCGGCATGCCCGGTGCAGGCGATCTTCCCGGCGGACCTGGTCCCGGACCAGTGGAAGCACTACATCGAAATGAATGCGGACTGGTATAAGGCCAGAACGTGAATTTTGTGATGCGGCTCACGTTTTCGGCGGCGATCGTGGTGTAGATTTCACCTGGGTTTGAGACACCGCGCCGGAAACGGCAACAGAGGGGCGTAACGCCCCTCTTCTTTTTGGTAGCACAGCTCTTTGAGACGTCGATCGAGACCCTTCAGTTTGCGCCCACCTCGGACCCAACCACGGTAGAGCGGGCGAATGGGCGTGCCTCCGTGGAATTGCTGAAGCTACCTCTCTCTCTCTGCAACGCGAGCCGGAGGGTCTCGATGGACGTCTGAAGCCGAACGGCGGACCGCAAGGTCCGCCGTTTTGTTTTGCAACGTCCCCCCGCTGTCATCCTGAGCCGCGCAGACGGCGAAGGACCCCCCTCCGACTTGCGCGTCTCCTGCCTCTCGCAGGGGATCCTTCGCCGTCTACGCGGCTCAGGATGTCAGGGCTACCGCCCCTTCAGCATCCCGAAGATCCCGCGCACGATCTGCTGCGTGACCGTCCTCGTGGCCTGCCGCGCGACGGTGTTCATCGTCCGCTCGAGCGCCGTCGTCCGCGGCCGGGCCGGCGCCCTCCGCCGCGGCGCCCGCGACGACGACTTCTTCCAGTCGAAGTCGTCCGCCTCCTTCTGCCAGCCGAAGTCGTCCTCCGGCTCCGGCGGTGCCGCGGCCGCGCTCTCGAGCTTCTTCTGCAGGATCTCGTGGGCGCTCTCGCGGTTGATCGCCATGGCGTACTTCGGCGCGATCGGCGACGCGGCGATCGTCCGCGCGTACTGCCCGTCGTCCACCGCGGACATCGACGACGACGGCGCCAGGATCTGCCCCGCCGCGACCGGTGTCGGGATGCCTTTCGGGTCCAGCACCGTCACCAGCGCCTCGCCGATGCCGAGGGTCGTCAGGCACTCGGTGACGTTCACGTGAGGGCTCTTCGGGAACGTCGACGCGGTGGCCTTGATGTTCTTCGCGTCCTTCGGCGTGAACGCGCGGATCGCGTGCTGCACCCGGTTGCCGAGCTGCGCGAGCACGTCCTCGTCCACGTCCTTCGGCGTCTGGGTGATGAAGAACACGCCGATGCCCTTGGACCGGATCAGCCGTGCCACCTGCTCGATGTGCTGCACCAGCGCGGAGGACGCGTCGGCGAAGAGCTGGTGCGCCTCGTCGAAGAAGAACACGAGCTTCGGCTTGTCCGCGTCCCCGACTTCGGGCATGCGGTAGTAGAACTGGCCGAGGAGCCACATCAGAAAGGTCGAGTAGAGGCGCGGCTTGTCCTGCACGTCGCTCAACGAGAGGATGTTCACGACGCCCTTCCCGTTCACCACGCGCAGCAGGTCGTTCATGTCCAGCTCCGGCTCGCCGAAGAACTTCGACGCGCCCTGCTGCTCGAGCTCGACCATCTTGCGGATCAGCACCCCCACCGTTGCGGACGACATCCCGCCGTAGGTCTTCAGCTCTTCCTTGCCGTCGGTGCCGAGGTAGGTGAGGACGCCGCGCAGGTCGTCGAAGTCGAGGAGCGGCATCTTCCGGTCGTCGCAGTACTTGAACACCATCGCCAGGACGCTCTGCTGCACCTCGGTCAGGTCCAGGACCTTGCCCAGCAGGATCGGCCCGAACGAGGAGACCGTGGCGCGCAACTGGATCCCGCGGTTGCCGGTGAGGCTGAAGAACTCGACCGGGAACGCTTCCGGCGTGTGCGTGCGGCCGACCGCGGCCGCGCGCTGGGCGAGCCGCTCGCTCGCCTCGCCGGCGATGGTCATGCCTGCCAGGTCGCCCTTCACGTCGGCGAGGAACACCGGCACGCCGGCGCGGGAGAGCCCTTCCGCGAGGAGCTGCAGCGTGCGCGTCTTGCCCGTGCCCGTCGAGCCGGCGATCATCCCGTGCCGGTTCATCATCCGCAGCGGGATGCGGATCGCGAGCTCGCCCGCGGCGCTCCCCTCGCGCAGCACGTGACCGACGTCGATGGCGGGATCGGTGAAGCCGTATGCACTGCGATACGTCTCGTCGAAGGTGGTCATGGGGCGAAAGGATATGCTGAGACGATGAAGATCGGATTCATCGGATTGGGCGCCATGGGCTACCCGATGGCGCGTCATCTCGCGAAGGAGCATGAGGTCGTCGTCTGGAACCGTACCCGCGAGAAAGCGGAGCGGCACGCGCGCGAGCACGGGACCACGCTGGCGAACGAGCTGGCCGAGGTCGCCGGTGCGGAGGTGATCGTCACCATCCTCCCTACGTCGAAAGAGGTCGACGAGATTGTCGAGCAGCTTGCGCCGCATCTCGGGAAGGGCACGCTCTGGATCGACGCGACGAGCGGCGATCCGAACGTCAGCCGCGAGACCGCCTGCCGCCTGGCCGGGCAGGGCATCGAGTTCGTCGACGCGCCGGTCACCGGCGCGGTCGTCGGCGCGGAGAACGCCACGCTCACGATCATGATCGGCGGCACGCCGGAGAACTTCGAGCGCGCCCGCGAGGTCCTCCGGCTGAACGGCAAGACGCTGATCCACGTCGGCCCGGTGGGCGCCGGCCACGCCATCAAGGTGCTCACCAACACGATCATGGGCGCCACGGTCTGGATCACCTCGGAGTGCCTGCTCCTGGCGAAGCAGTTCGGCATCGACATGAAGACCGCGCTGGAGGTGACGAACGCCGGCAGCGGACGCTCGAACGCGAGCGAGAACCTGCTGCCCATGCGTCTGCGCGACGGCAAGTGGCCGCTCGTCTTCAAGCTGCAGCATCACGATAAGGACATCCGCATCGCCGCGTCCCTCGCGCATCAGCAGCACGCCGCGACGCCGATGCTCGCCCTGACCCAGCACCTCTTCTCCGGCGCGCTGAATCAGCTCGGCGAGGGGGCGGACTACATCGAGGTGGCGAAGATCGTCGCGAAGATGAACGGAACGAGCTGGGATTGAGCGACAATGCCCGGACCGCATGAATCCCCGCGTCACCGTCGTGATCGCGACCTACAACTGGAGCTCCGTGCTCCCGTACTCGATCGGCAGCGTGCTCGAACAGCGTTTCCGCGACTTCGAGCTGCTGGTGGTCGGCGACGGCTGCACCGATGACTCCGAGCAGGTCGTCCGCGGCATCGACGATCCGCGGGTGCGGTGGATCAACATCGCCCGCCACGGCCACCAGAGCGGTCCGAACAACGAGGGCATCCGCGTCGCCCGCGGCCAGTACATCGCGTACCTCGGCCACGACGATCTCTGGCTGCCGCATCACCTCGAAGTGCTGGTGCCGGCGCTCGACGCCGGCGCGGACATCGCGCACGCGGCGACCGCGCTGATCACACCGGACGGTCAGCAGCGCGCGGATACGTTTTATCCGACGTCGACCGTGCATCGCCGTTCGATGGTCGACGTCATCGGCGGCTGGCCGGACTACCGGGACCTGGTCGTCACGCCGGAGCAGGCTCTCTGGCAGCGGGCGCGCGAGGCGGGGCTGCGGTTCACGTTCGTGCCGCGGCTCACCGGCGTCAAGTTTCCCGCCGCGTCGCGCCGCGGCGTCTATCGCGAGCGTCCGTCGCACGAGCAGGCCGCGTGGCTCGGCCGCATCCGCGCGGAGCCGGACCTGGAGACGCGGGAGCTGGTGAAGATGGCCATGCGGCCGGACCCGCCGCGGACGCTGGAGCAGCGGATCGCCGGTCTGTTCGTGAAACCGTGGCGCTTGCCGGGCATCCTGTGGCGCCGCATGCAGCCGCAGCGTGGCCTGGCCATCCGGACGGTGCAACGCTTCAAGGGAGTTCGTTGAAGAAGGTAGGGGGGTAAAGATGCTTCCAGGTGCTCAGAAAGACCCGCAGATCGTGACCAGCGAGTGGCAGAAGATCGGGGCAGGAATCGACGGCGTGGTGATGCGCGAAGTGCTGCACGTGCCGCGCGACCACGGCATCATCACCGAGAGCTATCGCAAGGAGTGGGACCCGACCGGCCTGCCGGTGGTGCACATCTACCAGTCGCGCCTCTTCCCCGGCGCGATCGGCGCGTGGAGCTGCCACATGAAGTCGATCGACCGCCTGTTCGTCAACCAGGGCCACCTGAAGGTGGTGCTCTACGACGGACGCGAGGAGAGCCCGACGCACGGCATGTTGAAGGAGTACCACGTCGGCGACGCGCGCCCGACGTTCATCGTCCTTCCCACCGGCATCTGGCACGGCCTCCAGAACCTCGGCACGTCCGACGCGCTGGTGCTCAACTTCCCGACGATGGCGTACGACTACGCAGACCCCGACCACTGGCGCCTGCCGTACGACTCGGAACAGATCCCGTACTCGTGGGGCGCCAGCGAAGGGGCCCGGTTGCGCGCGGACGCGAAGAAGGGGATGTAGCCAGTTTGGAGTGCGGAGGCAACAACGCCTCCGCATTCCAAACCGCCGGCGCTCCGCGCGCCCTTGTCATCCCGAGCGTCGAGCGAGGGACCTGGGCGGGTGGGGCGCCAAGCACGTGCCTGCCG
>DASUSN010000142.1:0-40286 GCA_036375075.1 Thermoanaerobaculia bacterium
TACGACTTATCGCTCGTAACGAGCGCTTGGCATCGGCAACCCTTCCTTTCGATTTACCTTCGTTTCGGGCCGTGGCCCATCGGTCATTCCTCGCTGCTTATTTTAGATCCTCTACGCCTACTCGAATCTGACAAAGTCGAATTAGCCGGGTAGTGCAGTCCGCGAAGAAGGATCAAGCGCGGGTGATGATCTCCTGTCGCGGGCGGCCTATTCACGCGCCCGGTGCGTATGGGAGCGGCGGACGGAACGCCCGCCGCTCTCGTGCGCTACTTCTTGAGCGTCCGGATGAAGGCCACGACCGCGTCGATGTCGGCTGGCGTGAGCTTGCCTTTGTAGGCGGGCATCTTTCCCTTGCCGTCGGCGATCCACTTCACGAGCTCGGCGTCGGTCTGCTTCTGCACCTCGGCCGAGCCGAGGGCGCGGAGCTTCATGTTCTTGCCCATCGGCGTCTGGCCGGCACCGTCGGCGCCGTGGCACATGGCGCATTTGGCTTTGTAGGCCGCGGCGCCGTCGGAGCCGCCGCCGCCCGCAAACGCGGACGGCGCGGCGATGAGGATGCAGAGGGTGAGGACCGTCAGTGCTTTCTTCATGTCTCTCCTTTATTCACTTCTTGAACGCCCGCATGTGTTTGACGAGCGCATTGATCTCGTCCGCGGACAGCTTGTCTTTGTAGCCCGGCATCTTCCCTTTGCCGTCCGCAGTCCAGTCGTAGAGCTCCTTGTCGGTCTGCTTCTGCACTTCGGGCGAGCCGAGATCGCGCAGATTCATCTTCTTGCCCATCGGCGACTGGCCCTTGCCGTCGGCTCCGTGGCAGCTAGCGCACTTCGCCTTGTAGATCGCCGCGCCGTCGGCGGCGAAGGCGACCGGCGCAAGTGCAACGACGAGAATCAACAATACGGATTTGAATTTCATGGCTTTTCTCCTCATTACATTCCGCCGCCGGTGTGGCAGTCGGAACAATTGACGGCTCGCAGGTCGCCGAGATCGATCGGGTGCTCGAACTCGGCGGTCGTGCCTCCGGCTGTGAGCACGGTGTGACAGAGATTGCAGTCTTTGCTGAGGCGCTTGCCGTCGCGGCTGACGTGCTGGTCGTCGTGGCAGCGGAAGCAGCCCTGCGTGCGCATGTGGCCGACGTTGTCGGCGTGCGTGCGCCAGTCGACTTTCATCTCCGGGAAACGGGTGGTCTTGAAGATCTGCTGCAGCTCGGCGGCGGCACCGGCGATCTGCTGCCGCTTCGCCGCATAGACCTCGGCGTGATTGTCGCGATAGAACGTCTCGAGGCCGGCGCGGATGGCCGGGACGGCCTCCGCCGTCGATGCATAGTCCGCGGCCAGGACCGTCACCGCCTGCTGCTTGATGAACGGCAGCGACCGGTCGATGCGGCCGGCGCGTAACGCCTTGTCGACCGAGGCATCGGGAGAACGATAAATGTGCGTCGGGCGATTGTGGCAATCGACGCAATCCATGCTGCGCTTGGGCGCCGCGGCGATCTGCGCATCCGTCAGTTTCGAATCCTCGGCGCGGTACTCGGTGACCTGCCCGGTCTTGCGATTCCGCACGCGTACATACGGAATGACCTGGCGCTGCTTGTCCGCGGCCACGTAGGTCACCTCGTTAGCGATGTTCATGTGCCAGTGGATCCCCACCGTCTGGCCCGACTCCGGGCTGCCCCCGCCGGTCTTGATCAGAAGGCGTACTTCCTTCGGCGTGTTCGTCTCGTCGTACGCGTAGTGGTCGAAGACTTTCAATTGCGCGCCGAAGAATTTCTCGGGCCAATGGCACTGCTCGCACGTCTGCTGCGCCGGACGGAGATTCTCGACGGGCGTCGGAATGGGTTTTGGATACTTCTTGGCGATGACCGAGTACACCTGGTAGGCGCCGGAGAGCTTCGACTTCACGAACCAATCGGCACCTGGACCGACATGACACCCGGCACAGCCGACGCGCGCGTGGGGCGACTGCTGATACGCCGTGTACTCCGGATGCATGACCGAATGACACATCGTGCCGCAGAACGCATCCGACTCCGTGTAGTGGTAGACCTGATAGCTGCCCACCACGGACATGGTCACGAAGACGATCAGTCCGAGGGCGGTCCAGATGAGGACCAGCCGCGTGCGCCGCTCATTGAGGTCGACACGCGGATACTCGGGCACTTCGCCCGGCGCGCTCCGGCGCCGGCGGCGCCGTTCGCGCCACATCCCAAACAGGAACACTGCCAGACCGAAGATGAGGATTGCCGGCGCGACGATCCAGGTCAGGATGCCGAGGTACGGATTCGAGTGCGTTCCAGTCGTGTCCAGGTAAATGAGAAAGGCCAGGTTGGCGAGACCGAGCACGGCGATGCCCACGCCGATCTCACTGAGCAGGTTGCGCGACAGGGGCAACGGTTTCGACGCGTCAGTCATTCGCCTTTTCCTCGGTCCGTTTCCTGATGTTCTTCCTTCGTCCTGCCGTCGAACCAGGCCCAGTTCATCGGATAGACGTCGGGATCGAAAATGACCTGATAGATGTGCCAGACGATGATGGCCAGCGTGGCCAGGATGGCCTCGTAGTAGTGGATGGTGGTGGCGACGTCGATCCACCAGCGCGGAATCCAGGACGCGACGTCGACCGAGTACCAGATCATCAGGCCGGTAATGGCCATCACGATCGTGCCCCACAGTCCGGCCCAATACTCCATCTTCTCGGCGTAATTGAAGCGTTTGTGCTGCGGCTTGCGGTTGCGCAGCACGGCCAGGAGGTCTTTGGCGTCCGAGAAGCGGAACCAGAAATCGCGCAGGCCCTGCCGCCCTTCGCGGGTCAGAGTCATGTAGCCGGCGTGGTAGATACCGAGGATGATCATCACAACGGCAGCGATGCGATGGATCAGGCGGCGCACAGTTTCCGGACCGCAGATCGTCGCCAGCAGCGAGTCCGGCCACGCGAGCGCGAAGCCGCTGATGACCAGGACGACGAAACTGACGGCCAGCAGTCCGTGCTGGACGCGTTGATTGAGGTTCATGCGCACATGCGTACGGCCGGCTGCGCGCCGCGCCGCCTGCGCCTTGCGCCACCAGATCAGCAGGTTGTGCAGGACCATGAAGCCGATCGTGAGCACGATCAGCACGATGTAAATGCGCCGGATCCAGGTGTTGATCAGCGAGCCGGTGTCGTCGGTCTCGCCGGCACTGAGATGAACCTTGCCGCGGGTGAAATTCGTTTGCGCGCCCGGGTGGCACTTCCCGCACGTCTTCGTCAGATTCGAGGGATGAATCGCGGAGCGCGGATCGGAAGAGGGGAGCACGTCGTGGGCGCCATGGCAGCTCGCGCAGTCGGCGGCCGTGGCCGATCCGAGCTGGCGCGCCAGCCCGTGGTAGCTGGATTCGTAGGAGCTGACGCGGGTCGCCGCAACGCCGAGCTCCTGGTTGAGGCGCACGCCTTCATGGCAACGCGCGCAACTGGCCCGCGGTCCCCGCGCCAGGTCCTCGGCATTGGAGATCGTGTGGATGCCGTGACAATCGGTGCAGACCGGCGTCGAGCCGTTCCCGCGGGCGAGCGCCTTGCCGTGGACGCTGTCGTGATACTGACCGGCGATCGCGGCATGGCACTGGCCGCAGGTGCGGCCGACGTTGAACTTGAAGATGCCCGACTGCGGGTCATTCGCGGGGCGGACATTGTGGGAGTCGTGGCAATCGGTACAGACGGCGGCGCGTGTCGATCCTTTCGCCACGGCCTGGCCATGCACGCTCTCCTGATAGGAGATAGCCGGCTGCGCGCTCAGTCCCGCCTTCTGCATGACGAACTTCTGCGCATGGCAGCTCGAGCAGAGCTGGGGAATTTTCGCGCGCTGCATCGGCTGGATCTCGTGGGCCGAGCCGTGGCAGTCCTGGCAGCCGGGCCCCTTCCCTCGCCCGGCCGCACCGGCTTTGGCGTGCAGGCTGTGATTCCACGCCTCGACGGCCTCGGTATGGCACGACGCGCAGTCGACCTTCTTCGGTGCCGGATCGTGCGGAACTTCGCTGATGTCGGAGTGGCACCCCGTGCAGTCGAGCGGAGCGTGCACGGATGCCTTGAACTTCTCCGCGTGCACCGTGTCGTGGCACGCCAGACATTCGTCAGTGGACGTTTGGGCCGCTACAGGAATAGTGGCGAGCGCGAAGGCGGCGACGATCAGGAAGGTGCGCATGGCAAGACCTCGCAGCCACAGTAGGGTGACGGTGCACATCGGGCGAGGAAGGCAGTCACCGCTGCCGTGTGACACGCCTCACGGCCCCTCGTGTTCGGCGAAACGTTTCCCGACGCTGTGGAGAACGAAGACGCGTGCGCCGTAACCGCCGAGGACCAGTACCGTAACGATGTACGCGGCCCAGACAAAGGGCCAGCCACCCTGGACGATTCCACTCATGACGTCACCTCCACGGCGATTCCGGCCCAGTCCTCGACGGGTGGGAGCTCTTCCTCGGCACGCTTCGCAGCCACGCGCGCACGGAGGATCAACACGCCCACGATGAGGAGCAGCAACGCGGAGAAATTCAGCAGCAGCGGAATGCGGAACTCACGCGAGATCCCGGCGGCCGTCGACTGCTGCTGGTGCAGGGAGTTCCACCATTTGACGGAGTAATAGACGATGGGCACGTCGACGAACCCGATCACGGTGGCCACGGCCGACCAGGTCGCGCGCCTCGTCGGGTCTTCGACGAAACGGCGCAGTGCCGCAATGCCGAGGAAGGCCATCAGCAGAATGGCCACCGTGGTCAGGCGCGGGTCCCAGTCCCACCAGACGCCCCACGTCGGTTTGGCCCAGATCGCGCCCTGCACGGACAACAGAAAGCAGAGCACCACCGACATCTCGATCGCTGCTTCGAGTCGGTGATCCCATTGCCATTTCTCCGACAGGAGCCAGGCCACGGCGCAGACGAATGCCCACGTGAGGACCAGCATCGCTCCCCATGCCGTGGGCACGTGGACGTACATGATCCGCTGCACTTCGCCCATGAACTGCTCGGGCGGAGCGACGGCGAGTCCGTAATACGAGCCGGTGATGAAGAGCACGACCGCGACGGCGATCAGGAGGAAGGGAAGCGTTCGCATGCGTCCGACGATAGGCATCCGGCCGGCCCTTCGAAGCGTGCACCCTCACGTGTGTATGTGATGGCTGTCACCCGCCATCCGTAGCGGTGCGCATGTTCGTCCTCCGGGCGCGGCCTTAGCGTGAGCCTCGACAGACAGAGGTCTCCCTCGAACTGACGAAAAAGGACGAAACATGACAAACCACGGACGCCTGCTCCGCACACTTCTGGTGCTCGCCATCACGGGCGCGATCACGGTCTCCGCATCCTCAGCGGGTCGGCGGAGGGCGGTGGGGATCCCGTCGGGACCGGACACGCCCCGGTTCCAGAGCGACCAAGTCGAGGCCTATCTCAGCGACGACGTCATCGCGTATATCCGGCCCGGACTGAAGCTGAAGGTGAACTCGATCACCATCGGTACGGACCGCAAGCCGGTCGTGGACGTGACGTTCACCGACGACTTCGACCAGCCGATCGACCGCCTCGGCAAGACCACGCCGGGGCCTGTGAACGCGAGCTTCATCCTGGCCTGGTGGGATCCGGTTGCACGCCATTACACGGCGTATACGGTCCGCAACGTGACCACCCCGGCAAACAGCCCCCGTCCGGGTGTGAAGGCCGTGCAGGCCACCACCGACTCCGGCGGTACGTGGACCGATCTGGAGACCGGCCATTCGAAGTACAAATTCGGCACGGCCCTGCCCGAGAACTTCGACCGGACGAAGACGCATACGCTCGGATTCCAGGCGTTCCGCAATCTCACCGACATCCCGGCGGTCGGCCTCGGGAAGAACTACTACGCGAACCTCGAGTACGACTTCCGCCCCGATGGCGAGAAGGTCACCGAGACGTGGGCGAAGATCAACGACCAGACGAGCTGTCTGTCCTGCCACGACAAGAAGACGTTCGGCTTCCACGGCAGCAGCGCGCGCCGCGACGTGAAGCTCTGCGTGATGTGCCATCAGCCGCAGACGGTCGATCCCGATACCGGCCACACCATGGACATGAAGGTGATGGTCCACAAGATCCACGCGCCGGGTGAGTTGTCGGCTCCGTACGTCATCTACGGCAACGCGCAGTCGGTGCACGACTACTCGCACATCACCTATCCGCAGGACGTGCGCAACTGCGACAACTGCCACGAAGGCACGGACACGACGAAGAAGCCGGCGCAGTTCGATGCCTGGTTCACAAAGCCGGGCCGCGAGGCCTGCGGCTCCTGCCACGACGACATCAACTGGGTGACGGGCGCGAACCACGCCGCCGGCGCCCAGCTCAACGACAATCAGTGCGCCTCCTGTCACCAGCCCTCGAGCGAAGCGGAGTTCGACGCCTCCATCAAAGGCGCGCACATGATTCCGCTGAAATCGAAGCAGCTCAAGGGCATTATCGCGACGGTCGTCAGCGCCACGAACATGGCGCCGGGCAAGAAGCCGACGGCCGTGTTCCTGCTGAAGAACAACGACGGCACGTTCATCGACGCCACGAAGCTCGCGACGTTCTCGCCGATCCTGGCCGGCGATACCGGCGACTACACCTGGTACCGCCGTGAGGACGGGCGCGCGACCGGCGTGTTCGATGCGACCGCCGGCACGACCACCTATACGTTCACGAACGCGATCCCGGAGACCGCCAAGGGCACCTGGACGATCAGCGTCGACATCCGCCGCAATGCCACGCTCAAGCGGGGCGACGGCGGTGCGGACATCGCGCTGCAGGAGTCGACAGTCAATCCGATCAAGTACGTCTCCCTGACCGGCGGCACGGCTACGCCGCGCCGGACCGTGGTCACGATGGCGCAGTGCAATCAGTGCCACGACAGCCTCTCGCTGCATGGTGGACAGCGCAACGCCATCGAAGAGTGCGTGATCTGCCACAACCCGAAAGAGAGCGACGTCTCGCGCCGTCCTGCCAATGCGGGCCAGCCGGAGTCGGTGTCGATGCAGCGCATGATCCACAAGATCCACACCGGTCATCAGATGAAGGGTGAGTACACGGTGTACGGATTCGGCGGCACGGCGTTCGACTTCACTCACGTGACCTATCCCGGCGATCGCACGACCTGCACCGCGTGCCATACGGCCAACTCGTACAAGCTGCCGCTCACCAGCGGCCTGGAGACCGTGATCACGCTGCGCGACTACTTCACGCCGCAGGGTCCCGGCACCGCTGCCTGCCTCAGTTGCCACGACAGTCAGGATGCCGCGGCCCACGCGTTCCTCAATACCGTGATGTTCCCCGGTTCGACCAATCCGGCCGAGGCCTGCGCCACGTGCCACGGCACCGGCAAGGACTGGTCGGTCGAGAGGGTGCACGCCAAGTAACCACGCGGTTACGCGAGGGAGGCCGCATGGCCTCCCTCGCCTCCGATGAACGCCGAAAGGATGGCTTGGCGATGAAACGGTTCGCATACGGAGGTCTGCTAGTCCTGCTCCTGTCGGGCTCGTCCGCGGGCACGGTGGCGCAGGAAACTCCCTCTCCTGTTCCGCCGGCGACGACCGCTGCTGAAGAAGCGCCGGCGCCCACGCCTTCATGTTCCGACTGTCACGACCAGGCGAAGCACTTCCTCACCAATCCGCACGCGCGCGGTGCCGTCACCAACGGTGTCGTGTCGAACGACGCCTGCGCCACCTGTCACGGCGACGGCACCGAGCACATGGAGTCGGGCGGCGACACGATGAAGATCGCCGTCCCGCGCGGCAAGGCCGGCTCCGACGAGACGTGCATGCTCTGCCACGACGTCGCCACCGACCGCATGACGCGCCGCGGCATGCATGCGAACTCGAACCAGGTCAACTGCCTGACCTGTCACTCGATCCATTCGTCCGACCCGCGCTCGCCGCACCTCGTCGCAAAGCCGCAGCTCGCGCTGTGTGGCTCCTGTCACACGCAATCGGCCTCGATGCGCAACAAGCCGTATGCGCACCGGCTCGACCGCGGCGGCATGACCTGCTCGACTTGCCACGAGCCGCACGGCCGGCGCGCGAAGGGCGAGCAGTCACAGGCCATCGTCGAACATCTGCGGACCGCATCGTCTCGAGGCCGGATGCCGGAGGCGCCATGCGTCTCCTGCCACACCGAGAAGCGCGGTCCGTTCGTCTTCTCGCATGGCGGTGCCGAAGTCGGCGAATGTACGACCTGCCACGAGTCGCACGGCTCGTCGAATCCGAACCAGCTCCGGCGCGCCACCGTGAAGCAGGTCTGCATGGAATGCCATTCGCCGACCAGCACCGCCTCGCTCGGATCGCAGCCGCCCTCGTTCCACAACCTTTCGTTGCCGCGCTATCAGAACTGCACGACCTGCCACGTGGCCGTGCACGGCTCGAACCGCGATCCGCAACTGCTGAAGTGAGCGATTGGAGATCACCATGACCCGCAATCGATGGTTCCTGCTCGCACTCTGTCTCGCGGCAATGAACCTTTCGGCGCAGACGATGCCGATCGACGTCGAGATCGGCTACCGCTGGACCGACATCAGCGGCAATGAGGCGATGTATCGAACGCAGATCAACGAAGACGAAGGACTGCTGTTGCGCGCGTTGACGGTGGCCTCGCAGGACTTCCGCCTCGACGTTTCCGACCTCGGCATCGGCCCCGCGGGATCGCTCCGCCTGGAGACGCGGCGCGACGGCTGGTACCGGTTCAACCTGCGCTACCGGAAGGCCGAGGCGTTCAGTGCGCTTCCGCACGTTGCCCTCGGGCAGCACACCTTCGACCGTACCCGCGACGTCGTCGACGCCGATCTCGAGATCCAGCGCTGGGGCGCGATCAAGCCGTTCATCGGCTACACGTGGAATCGGTTCGAAGGCCCGGGCACGACCACGTGGCACGTCGGCCAGGATGAGTTCCTCCTGTCGCAAGAGCTCAGCGACACGGACCGCGAGCTGCGCGCCGGCGCCGGATTCGAGCTCGGCCCGGTGCAGGGCCAGATCACCCAAGGCTGGCGTTCGTTCCGCGGCCGCGAGTCACTCACCCTCGCCCCCGGCGCCAACAACGGCAACAACCCCAATCCGGTCCTCGGGCGCCCCATCACCATCGGCGAGCTGACGCGCGACGAGCGGACGGACGTCGATACGCCATTCACCACTCTCTTTCTGACCGGCCAGGCCACGTCGCGCATCCGCCTGACCGGCAACTTCGCCCGCTTCGCCGCCGACAGCGACACGGACGGCACCGACGATGTGACCGGCTCGCTCGCTTCCTTCGCCCTCGGCCGCTTCTTCAGCGGCATCGCCGAGAGCAGCACGACGCGCGCGAAGAACACGACCTGGCGCGGCGGCGCGCGCGCGGATTTCTCCTTCAATGACAAGCTCGACGCCACGGCCGGCTACCGGCGCGAGCATCGCGAGCTCGATGGCAGTGCGCTCATCCGCACGCTCTACCTGCAGAGCATCACCTTCGGCGGCGCCGACCCGCGCGATGTGGAAGTGATCCTCAACGCCACCAACGCGCTCGAGCGAGAGGAAGACGTCCTCGACGCCTCGGTGTCGTATCGGCCGCTCGCACCGTTCTCCTTCCGCGCCGGTGTGAGCCAGTCCCACATGGATGTGACCGTCGCCCCTGACCTCTCGGAGATCGTGATCGACGGCGGCCAGGGCGGGACATTCGACCGCCGCGTGCGCACGATCTTCCTCGACGGCAGCTACACTCTCGCCGGCCTGACCCTCGGCGCATCGCTGCAGCGCGATGACGCCGACAACCCCATCCTGCGCACCGACTTCGTCGACCGCGACCGCTATCGCCTGCGCGCCGCGTGGAAAGCTCCGCGCTGGTTCCGCATCGGCGTCACCGCGGACGAAACGCGCCAGGAGAACGATCGTTCGGACGTCGCCTACGACGCGAGACTTCGCCAGTACACCGCGGACGTCCTCGTCACCCCGATCGAAGCGCTGCAGTTGCGTGCCTCGGCCTCCCGCTTCCGCTCCGACAGCAACATCCTCATCCGCCGTCCGGAAAACTTCACGATCGAAGAGTCGGTGCACCTCGAGAAGGGTGAGTCCATCGAAGGCGGCCTGTCGTTCTCCTGGTCCCGCCTCACCTTCGACGGCGACCTCTCCCGCTTCGAGAACGAAGGCTCGCTCCCGTTCGAGCTCGATCGCTCCCGCGCACGCATGACGTTTCAGTTGCGCGAGTCGTTCGGCATCGGCGGGGAGTGGGCGCATGACGAGTACCGCGAGGCGGCATTCGCGGTGGCGGATTACGAGGCGAGCCGATACGGGGTGTTTCTGTTGTTGCGGAGGTGATTGCGATGGAGCGACATGACGAGTCGTGTCGCTGCGCGCCACTTTCGGAGGTGTGGTCCACATGCGGACGTGGCACAGCCCCTCACCCGGCCCGGCACCTGTTCTTCTAACGCCCACCTCGCAAGATCGCACCGGAAGTGCAGGTCCGCTCGCGCAGGTGCCGAGCATCCCTCTCCCCGCTAGACGCGGGGCGAGGGGCGACAAACCCTCGCCACCCGCCGCCCGAGTCAACGAACCCACGCTCGCCGCCCCGCTTTGTTGCCCCTCGCCCCTTCAAGGGGAGAGGGAGCTGGGCGCCTGCGCGTGGCAGGTTCGAACAGCATCCCTGAGAGCAACGGATGTTCGAAGATCAGGCGCCCAGCGGGGTGAGGGGTCGCCCGATCCACCTCAAGTAGCCAGATACGCGTCAATCGCCCGAGCCGCCCTCCGCCCCGCCCCCATCGCCAGGATCACGGTGGCGCCGCCGGTGACGATGTCGCCGCCGGCGAAGACGCCTTTCTTCGACGTCTGCAGCGTTTCGGGGTCGGCCTGAATGTAGTTCTTGCGGGTGGTCTGGAGGTCGGGGGTGGTGGACTGGATGAGGGGGTTGGCCGAGGTTCCGACGGCGACGATCACCAGCGACGCTTCGATGACGTGCTCCGAGCCGGGGACGGGGATCGGGCGGCGGCGGCCATCGGCGTCGGGCTCGCCGAGCTCCATGCGCACGCAGCGGACGCCGGTCACGGAGCCACGTTCGTCCCCGATCATTTCGACCGGGTTCGTGAGCATCCGGAAGTCGATCCCTTCGTCCTTCGCGTGGTGCACTTCTTCGGCGCGTGCGGGCATCTCTTCTTCGCCGCGTCGGTAGACCAGCGACGCGTGGCGCGCGCCGAGGCGTAGCGCGGTGCGGACGGAGTCCATGGCGGTATTGCCGCCGCCGACGACCACCACGTCCTTGCCGCGGCAGTCGTAGACCGGCTGGTCGTACTCGGGAAAACGGTACGCGCGCATGAGGTTCACGCGCGTCAGGAACTCGTTCGCGGAGTAGACGCCGTTCAGATGCTCGCCGGGAACGCCCAGGAACTGCGGCAGGCCGGCGCCAGTGGCGACGAAAACCGCATCGTAGCCCTCCTCGCCGAGGAGCTCGTCGACCGTGACCGTCTTGCCGACCACCACGTTCGTCTCGAACTGCACCCCCATGCGCCGCAGCACGTCTACCTCCTGCCGCACGATCTCCTTCGGCAGCCGGAACTCCGGGATGCCGTAGACGAGGACGCCGCCCAGCTCGTGCAGCGCCTCGAACACGCGCACTTCGTGACCGCGTTGCACCAGATCGCCGGCGGCGCTCAGGCCAGCCGGACCGCTGCCGACGATGGCCACACGCTTGCCGGTGGAGGGAGCGTTCGTCGGGATACCCACCTGGCCGGTTTTCCGTTCGTAATCGGCGACGAAGCGCTCCAGATGGCCGATGGCCACCGAAGGGACACGCTTGGCCATGACGCAATCGCCTTCGCATTGATCTTCCTGCGGGCAGACGCGGCCCGTGATGGCGGGAAGGACGTTGTCCTCGCGGATCTTCGCCGCCGCGCCGAGGTAATCGCCTTCGATGATCAATGCGACGAAGTCCTTCACCTTCACGGCGACCGGACAGCCTTTCGTGCAGGTCGGTTTCGCGCAGGCGAGGCAGCGCAGCGCCTCGTCGTGCGCGAGTGCCGGATCGAAGCCGAGGTTCACTTCCTCGAACGTGCAGTTGCGCTCGAGCGGAGCGCGCTCCGGCATGTGCTGCCGCGGGAGTTTCATCCGCTCTTTGTTGGGAACGGGATTAGGCATGGTGCTCCTCGAGGAAGCGCGCCATCGCGAGCTGTTCCTGCTCGCGGTACATGGCGTTGCGCTGCATGAGCACCTGGAAGTCGACCATGTGCGCGTCGAACTCGGGGCCGTCGACGCAGGCGAACTTGCTCGTATCGCCGATGATGACGCGGCAGCCGCCGCACATCCCCGTGCCGTCGACCATGATCGAGTTCAGGCTCACCACCGTCCGTATCCCCAACGGCCGCGTGGCCTCGGCCACCGCGTGCATCATCGGCACGGGACCGATGGCCAGCACGTAATCCACTTTCCCCGCGGCCAACAGCTCGAGGAGCTTGTGCGTGACGAGTCCTTTCTCGCCATAGCTGCCGTCGTCGGTCATGGCGAACAGCGCATCGCTCGCCTCGCGCACTTCGGGCTCGAGCAGCAGCAGTTCCTTCGTGCGCGCGCCGAGGATGGCCGTAACGCGGTTGCCGGCATCATGCAGCGCCCGCGCGATGGGCAGCGCGATTGCGGTGCCGACGCCTCCGCCGACCACGACACAGTGTCCGTACGACTCGATCTCGGATGGCTTCCCGAGCGGCCCGACGACATCGAGCAGCCAGTCGCCCGCGCCGAGCTCGTTCATCAGCGACGTCGTCTTGCCGACGGCCTGCACGACCAGGGTGATCGTGCCGCGTTGCGGGTCCGACGCTTTGATCGTGAGCGGAATCCGCTCGCCGTTTTCGTGCACGCGGATGATTACGAACTGCCCCGGCTTCTGTTTGCGGGCGATACGCGGTGCGGCGATCTCGAACTGCTTGACGTTCGGGCCGAGGAACGCGGCTTCGAGGATCGGGAACACGCTTACGCCTCCACGCGTACGGGCAGCGGTGCGAAGCGCGCCGTGAAGAAGCGCAGCGACGGTGACTCGTAGACGAGATCGAGCCCGCCGATCTCCTCGCGCCGCTCGAACAGCGAGCGCACCGCCCACGCCACGACGTCCATGTGGCGATCGGTGTAGACGCGCCGCGGGATCGTGAGGCGGACGAGCTCGAGCGCGGGATGGCGATTCGCGCCCGTGACCGGATCTCGGCCGGCCGAGACGACGCCCCGCTCCATCGCACGCACGCCGCTCTCGACATAGAGCGCCGCCGCGAGCGCCTGCGCCGGATACTGCTCCTGATCGAGATGCGGAAGGAAGCGGCGCGCGTCGATGAACACCGCGTGCCCGCCGATCGGCCGCACGATCGGGACGCCGGCCGCGGCGAGCTGGCCGCCGAGGTAGCGGACCTGGGCGATACGGTGGGCGATGTAGTCGTCGTCCACCATCTCGTAGATGCCGCGGGCGATCGCTTCCATGTCCCGGCCGGCGAGGCCGCCATACGTCGGCATCCCTTCGAAGATGACCACCTGCTCGCGCGCCGCCTGCAGGATCTCCGGATCGTTCATGGCCAGGAAGCCGCCGATGTTGACCAGGCAGTCCTTCTTCGCCGACATCGTGCAGCCGTCGAAGAGCGACATCATTTCGTGGAGGATCGCGCGCACCGGCTTCTGCGCGTAGCCCTCTTCGCGCTCTTTGATGAAGTACGCGTTCTCGACGGCGCGCGTGGCGTCGCACCAGAGGCGGATGCCGAAGAGGTCGCAGACCTCGCGCACCGCGCGCAGGTTGGCCATCGACACCGGCTGCCCGCCGGCGAGGTTCACCGTGCAGGCCACGTTGACGTACGGGATGTTCTCCGGTCCGACGCGCTCGATGAGCTCCGTCAGCTTGCCGATGTCGACGTTCCCTTTGAACGGATGCTCGACGGCCGGGTCGTGCGCTTCGTCGATGACCACGTCGACGAACCGGCCGCCCTGCAGCTCCTGATGGACGCGCGTGGTGGTGAAGTACATGTTGCCCGGGATGACGTGGCCGGGGCGGATGAGGATGCGCGAGATGAGATGTTCGGCACCGCGTCCCTGATGGGTCGGGACCATGTGCCGGAAGCCGTAGATCTCGCGCACCGCGCTTTCCATGTTGTAGAACGAGCGCGCGCCGGCGTAGGCCTCATCCGCGGCCATCATCGCCGCCCACTGGCGGTCGCTCATCGCGTTCGTGCCGCTGTCGGTGAGGAGGTCGATGTAGACGTCCTCGCTCCGGAGCAGGAACGTGTTGTACCCGGCCTCGGCGATGGCGAGCTCGCGCTCGGCGCGCGTCTTCATCGTCAGCGGCTCGACGGTCTTGACCTTCCATGGCTCCGCGGTCGGTTGCATTGAATCCTCCTCAGTCGACGTCGAGGGAGAACGACCAGTAGCTGTCGGCCTCGGGCTCTTCTTCCTGCGATCGTTGGATCTCGATGGGCTGGCCGGTCGCGCTCTCCAGGACTGCGCGCAGGGCCGCGACGTTCTCATGGTCGTTCGTGACGAGGATCAGTCGCTCTACGCCGGACGGGGTCTCGACCGCACTCCGCGCCATCGCGCTCGCTGCCGTCGCGAACGGAAGCCGCGCGTGGCCGGTGCCGAAGATCGGCATGGCGATGCTCGAGCACCCGAGTGCATGCGCGCACCCGAGCGCGCTCACAACGCACGACCGCACGATCGCCTCGGACGATCGATGCGCGTCGTCGCTGGCGATGCAGTGAATCGCGACCTTGTTCGGCAGCGAACCGGCGGTAGTTGGATGCGCGGTGCCGGGCGGCAGGCTCTTTCGTCCGATGAGCAGCGCCTCGCAAGCGCGCAGCACCGCCGGACCGCCGCGGCGCCGGATCGATGCGCCGGTGCCCATCATCAGCGACAGCCGCGGGTTCGTCGACGTGCACAGCGCCTCGGCTGGCGCGTCGGCAATGTCCCCGACGAAGATCGAGAATCTCATGACGGCTGGTACGCGCAGAGCGGATCGGACGCGAACACGTCGCCGGTCATGGCCCAGGCGCGGGCGCGCGAGCCGCCGCAGAGGTCGCGGTACTCGCAGCGGCCGCACTTTCCGTTGAGTTTGTCGCTGTTGCGGAGGTCGATGAACAACGGGCTGGTGCGATAGATGTGACCCAGCGACTGCTGTTTGACGTTGCCTGCCTTCAGCGGGAGGAAGCCGCTCGGGTAGACGTCGCCGATGTGGGAGATGAAGACGAAGCCCTTGGCCTCGTTGACGCCGCGCGGCGCGCGCGGCGCGCCGTTGCGATCGACTGCATCCGGATGCGGATGCACGCCGAGGGGCATCGCGCCGCCGTGCTGCAGGACGTACCGGCGATAGTGCATGGCCTCGGTGGTGCGGATCGAGAACGGAACCCGTTTGCTGGTCTCGAAGAGGAAACCGAATACGTCCTCCACTTCCTGGGCGGTAATGAGATCGGAGTTTTTCGCCCGTCCGGTCGGCACAGCGAAGAAGACGCTCCACATCACGATGCCGAGGTCTTCAAGCAGCGCCACCATGTTCGGGAGATCGGCGACCGTGCGCCGCGTGACGGTCGTGTTGACCTGCACCGGGATGTTCTCGCGTGACGCCTGGCGGATCGCGCGGAGGGTGAGGTCGAACGAGCCGTAGACGCGGCGGAAGGCGTCGTGCTCCGCGGCGTTCGAAGCGTCGAGGCTCACCGCCATCCGTCCCAGTCCGTGCGCCTTCATCTTCGTCACCGCCTCCTCGGTGAGCAGCGGCGTGGCGCTCGGCGTGAGCGACGGCTCGAGTCCTTTCATCCGCGCGTACTGGATCAGCGCGTACGTGTCGTCGCGCTTCAGGGGATCGCCGCCGGTGAGGACGAAGACCTTCGGCTTCAGCTCGGCGATCTGGTCGATGAGCTGGAAGCCTTCCTCCGTCGTGAGCTCGTGGCGATTGCGCTTCGACTGCGCGGCGGCGCGGCAGTGGACGCAGGAGAGGTCGCACGCGCGAGTGTTCTCCCAGATCACCACGAACGGCCTGACATTGAAGTCGACATTCATCGAATTCCTGCCTTTCGCGCCCAGTCGCGATACGCGGCCGGAGAGATCTCGGAAGGCTTGATCTCCGCACGGCCGCCCCAGTAGGTGTTGGTGTAGTGGAAGCCGATGCCGGCGTCGAAGAGGTGCCGGTCGATGGCGGCTTTGTGTGCGAGCACCTGATTCTTCGACTCACCGTGCGCCACGGCCATGATGTTCACGCCGTTGAGCTCCTGGCCGGCGTCGCGCCAGTAGCAGTGCGTGAGGATGGCGAAGCGGCCGATCTCACGGCCGGCCTCGATCTCGCGGCCGCGCGGCACCGCCCAGTGAAAGAGGCCGTTGAAGCTGGAGACGCGCTCTTCGCCCGCGACGGGTTTCGTATGCTCGAGAAAGGTCGAGAACCTTCCGATCACGCCGCGGCGGTCGAGGTCTTCCGCGATCGTGAAGAACGTCTCCGGGTCGATCCCCGCGGCGCGCGCGCGACGCTCCCACACGCCGGGACCGATTTCGTCGGCTTCCAGATCGCCCTTGAGCGCGATGAGGACATCCCAATCGCGATCCGAGAGGCTGACGATGGCCGGCTCCATCACACTCGCCGGCTCCGCGGATTTCTCGCCGACACGCATGCCTTTCCGGCGCATGTGGCCGACGCCGAGGACGAAGGCGCGCAGGGCCGGCATGATCCGGAACTTCTCCGCCCCGATCTGCGTGCGGAGGTATTCGCAGTGTCGTTCGACGGAAAAGCCGGTCGGCACTTTCAGGGTCGTCCAGAGGCGCCACTCGGTCGAGCCGGTCTCGCTGTTGCGGATGACGACGTGGCCGGAGAACGGATCGCGCGAGGCGATGAAGCGAAACGCGGCGTCGATGAGCGATTCGTCGATCTTCCACGCGATCAGCGCGCCCTGGGCGAGGTTCGTGGCCAGGAGCGTCTGCCGCACACGGCGCACGACGCCGGCCTGCAGCATCGCGCGGATGCGCTCGGTGACAACGTCGACGTCGAGCTGCGTGCGGCGGGCGATCTCTTCGAACGGTTCCCGCACGAACCCGCGAATGCGATCTTCGGAGACTTCGAGGATGCGGCGATTGATCGCGTCGCGCGCAGAGACCGGGACCGCGACTTCAACCAGCGCGTTCACGATGCGATCTCCGAATCGAGCAGGTAGCAGCCGGGATCGGACTGCCAGTAATCGCCGGTTGCCGCCTCGGCGCGCGCGCGGAAGTTGCCGTTACACATCGGCAGCCACTTACAGGTTGCGCAGCGTCCCTGCAGCAGTTCCTTGCGGCGGCGAAGGCCATTCAGCAGCATGACCCGGTCGTCGCGCCAGATCTCGGAAAACGGCCGCTCGCGGATCGAGCCGAGGGTGTGGTGGGTGGAGAACTGGTCGGGATGGACCAGCCCGAACATGTCGATGCAGCCGATGGCGATGCCGGTGCGGTTCCCGCCGTTGCTCTTCATCAAAGCAAGGGCGCGCTCGGCGCGCTCTTCGTTGCGGTCGCGCAGGCGAAGATAGATGTAGGGCGCGTCGGCATGGTTGTCGACCGTCATCACCTCCACGGGACGACCGTCGTTGTTCCACTCCTCGACGCGGTCCATGAGTTTGCTCATCAACGCGCGCTTCTCGGGGACGTCGAGATCGATGCCCGCCAGATACGCGCCGCGGCCGGAGTAGACGAGGTGATAGAGGCAGAGGCGGCCGATGCCTTCGTCTTCGACCAGGCGGAAGATGTGCTCGATCTCGCCGACGTTCTCTTTCGTCACCGTGAAGCGGACGCCGACGCGGATCCCGGCATCGCGGCAGTTGCGGATGCCCCGCACGGCGGCCTGGAAGGCGCCTTTCTTGCCGCGGAAGTGATCGTGGGCTTCCTCGCCGCCGTCGATGCTGATGCCGACGTACGCGACGCCGATCTTCGCGATGCGCTCCGCTTTCTTCTGGTCGATCAGCGTGCCGTTGGTGGAGAACGTGACCCGGATGCCGAGGGACATCGCCAGCTCGGCGAGGTCGAGGACGTCCGGCCGCACGAACGGCTCGCCGCCGGAGATCAGCAGCGCCGGCACGTTGATCGTCGCCAGGTCGCGGATCATCGCCTCCGCCTCGGCGGTAGTGAGCTCGCCGGCGAACTTGCGCGTCTCCGCGTCGGCGTAGCAGTGCACGCACTCGAGGTTGCAGGTCTTCGTCGAGTTCCAGACCACCACCGGCCCCGAGTCGGGCCGCGCGCCCATGGTCTGCTTCGCGGAGTCGTTGTCGTAGCGGAGCCGGTCGCCGAAGTAGGAGGCGCCGCCGAGGAGCTTCGTCACGCTGATCATGCGGTCATGATCGGGCGGGGTCGAACTGCGAGCGGTGATGCGGCAAACGGGAGGGTGTGACGGCTGACACACGCACGAGTTCGGGGCGCTGCATAATCGCGCCGGTGTTCGTTCCGAAATCGGTCGTGTGCCTTCGCGAAGGCTACACACGCGATGCCGTGTTGCGCGACGTCGTGGCCGGCGTCGTCGTCGCGGTCGTCGCTCTTCCCCTGGCGCTGGCGTTCGCGATCGCTTCCGGGGTGCCGCCCGAGCGTGGCTTGTACACCGCCATCGTGGCTGGATTCCTGATCTCGGCGCTCGGCGGCAGCCGGGTACAGATCGGAGGTCCCACCGGCGCGTTCGTGGTGATCGTGTACGGGATCGTCTCGAAGCACGGCTACGAGGGACTGGTCGTCTGCACGCTGCTGGCGGGGATCATTCTGATCATCCTCGGCCTGACCCGGATGGGCGCGCTGATCAAGTTCATCCCGTATCCGGTCGTGACCGGCTTCACGGCCGGAATCGCTGTGATCATCTTCTCCAGCCAGGTCAAAGACTTTCTCGGATTGCGCATGGGTGCGGTCCCGCCGGGCTTCGTGGAGAAGTGGAACGCGTATCGCGAGTTCATCGGGACACTGCAGTGGCCGACCGTGGCGATCGCCGCAGGATCGCTGATCGTGCTGATGCTGTGGCCGCGAGCGTGGCGGCTGGTGCCGGCACCGTTCGTCGCCATGGTGCTCGCGACGGCGGCGGTACAGATCCTGGACTTGCCGGTGGAAACGATCGGATCGCGATTCGGCGGCATTCCTTCCGCGCTTCCGCGGCCGCACTGGCCGGCAATCCCATGGGCAGAGATGCGCGAGCTCGTCTCGCCGTCGCTGACGATCGCGCTGCTCGCCGCGATCGAGTCGCTCCTCTCCGCCGTCGTCGCGGACGGCATGATCGGGACACGGCACAAGGCGAACATCGAGCTGGTGGCGCAGGGCGTGGCCAACCTCGCGTCGCCGATCTTCGGGGGCATCCCCGCCACCGGTGCGATCGCGCGCACGGCCACGAACATCCGCACCGGAGGGCGTACGCCGCTGGCCGGAATCACCCATGCAGTCACGCTGCTCGCCGTGCTCGTCTTTGCCGGCGAATGGGCGGCCCATGTCCCTCTGGCTGCGCTGGCGGCGATCCTCGTGATGGTCGCGTTCCATATGAGCGAGTGGCGTTCGTTCGCCGGTCTCCTGCGTGCGCCCCGCAGCGACGTCGCCGTTCTGCTGATCACGTTCGTGCTGACGGTGTTCGTCGACCTGACCGTGGCGGTGCAGGTCGGTGTCGTCGTCGCCTCGCTCCTGTTCATCAGGCGGATGTCGGAGGTGACGAAGATTGAGGCGATGACCGATCTCGAGGAGGATCCGAACGAGATCACGCAGGTCCGCAAGCGGCGCCGGACGCTGGGGAACCGGGAGATTCCGGCAGGTGTGGAGATCTACGAGGTGAACGGACCGTTCTTCTTCGGCGCGGCGGACAAGCTCAAGGACGTCATGCTCGAAATCGCGAAACCTCCGAAGGTGCTCATCCTGCGCATGCGGAACGTGCCAGCCATCGATGCCACCGGCATTCACGCGCTCGAGCAGATGGCGAAGAAGTGCCGCGCGCAGGGAACGCGCATGATCCTGTCCGAGGTTCGCACCCAGCCGTTACGCGCCCTCGTCCGCGCTCACAAACTCGAGGTTCTCGGCGGCCGGGCCAATCTTGCTCCAACGCTGGATGTGGCCATCGAACGCGCGGCCGGTAGCGCCGGTAGAATGGGTGTGAGAGCCGGCGTATGACGAGCGCGGAAGCGCGATCCTGGCGGGATGGAGCGCTCTGGTAGAGCGCGAGCGGGACTGCTGGATCGTTGATGGCAAGCGAGCTCGTACGCCTTCTGAAACCATTGAAGGCGATGATGCGGTGGTTCGAGGATGCCGGCGTCCATGCCGCGCTCGTAAGCCGTAGGGACGCCCCCTCACCCCGCTGGGCGCCTGGTCTTCTAACTCCTCTCGGTGCCGAGTTCGGACCACCCTCAGACTAGCCACGAGCAGGCGCCCAGCATCCCTCTCCCCTACAGGGGGCGAGGGGCAACAAAGCACGCGTCCGAGGTACCTTGACCAGGCATGGCTGCAACCTCGCACATGCGCGGCCGCGCAAAGCAATTGAGGCGCTCGATGACGGTGAGCGAGCAGCGGCTCTGGAACTGGCTGCGCAACCGTACTTTCGGCGGCTTCAAGTTCAGACGTCAGGTGCCGGTCGGCCGTTACGTGCTCGATTTCTATTGTCCCGCGTTGAAGCTCGCAATCGAGGTCGATGGACAGCACCACGAAACTCCGTGGATGGCCGAATACGATGATGAACGTACGCGGTACTTATAGTCGCAAGGGATCGACGTGGTGCGCATCACCAACAAGCTGCTGGCGACCGACTCGCTGTCGGCTGAACGAGTACTGGAACACGCGATTGCCACTCGCTGCGCAAGGTCCTGACGGTGTTTTGTTGCCCCTCTCCCCGCCGACGGGGAGAGGGAGCTCGGCGCCCGCGCGTGGCGATTACGCTTCTGGTGCGGACACTCAGTAAAAAACGTTAGAAGACCAGGCGCCGAGCGGGGTGAGGGGGCGTGCCATGCAACGCGAACGGTCCTAAATCCCGAGCACCCTCACCGCCGCCCCCACCACCAGGATCAGCGCACCCGCCACCGCGTCGCCGAACCGGTCGAAGAAGGGCGCGCGGATCACGCGTGCGCCGGCGTGGGCGGTGACGACGAGGATGGACATCGAGGCGATCGTGCCGAGCTCGTACGCGACGATGACAGCGGCGATGTGCGTCCACCCTCCGCCCGAGGCGGCGATGATGAGGGGGATCAGCGCGACACACGGGTCGGAAGAGAAGAGGACGAAGAGCGCACCTTCGGTCGCGCCGTGCTTTTCGTGGCGGTGGCGGTGGGGGCGCAGGCCCCAGAGCATGTAGATGGTGCCGAAGAGCATCAGCAGCGCGGGGGCGAGGCTGGCGAGCTTGCCGCCGATGAGCTCTGCGACGCCGAGGCCGATCGAAAGCGCGGCGACGCCGAGGATGGCGGAGACGGTGACGTGTCCGAGGCCGCAGATCATGGTGGTGCGTACCGCGCGCGCCGGCGTCCAGCCGCGCGCGCGGGCCAGCGCAGCGAATGGCATCCAGTGATCCGGAGCGAGCGTGTGCAACGCGCCGACCGTGGCCGCCGCGAGCGGGAGCGTCCAGGCGACTGTGTTCACGCCGTCACCTCGCATGCGGCGAGCGTCGCGGTTCGCGCACCCTCCAGCCACCGGAGCCATTCCGCGATGCCGTCGCCGGAGGCCGGCGAGAGAGCGATGACGCGCGGGTTCGGCATGACCCGCGCGAGCGCATCCAGAATCACCGGAACCCGAACTAACGGCAGGTGCGGCAGGAGGTCCATCTTCGTGAGCAGTACGAGGTCCGCCTTCGCGAACATGGTCGGGTATTTGAGAGGCTTGTCCTCGCCTTCCGTGATCGAGAGGACGACCACGTTCGCGGACTGGCCGAGGTCGTAGACGGCCGGGCAGACCAGGTTGCCGACGTTCTCGATGAAGAAGGTCTCGACGCCGATCAGGTCGAAGTGATGCAACTCGTGATGGACCATCTCGGCGTCGAGGTGGCAGGCCTGCCCCGTCTCGATGGCGCGGGAGCGGAGGCCGGCGCGGCGCAGGCGGGCGGCGTCGTTGTCGGTAGCGAGATCGCCGGCGAGCGCGGCGAGCTTGCTCGGCTGGGGGAACACACGTGCGGTCGCTTCGAGGACAGCCGTCTTTCCGGAGCCGGGAGAGCCCATCACGTTGATGGCGAAGATGCCGCGCTCGAGAAAGTGCTCGTGGTTATGCAGCGCCGCTTCGTCGTTGCGCGCGAGGATGCGCGTCTGCACGTCCACGTTGACCGCTACTTTCTTCTCGCACATCAGGCCACCTCCAGTTCGATTCGTTGCAGCACGATCTCGTCGCCGGCGGCGAGGCGTGCCGGTGCGTTGCAGAGCTCGCAGCGGAGGAATCCACCGCGCGCGACCTCGCCGCGGCAGCGCGGACACTCCCAGCGCGCGGGGACGCGATCGATGGTCAGGGTCGCGCTCTCGCAAAGCGTGCCGCCACGAAACACTTCGAAGGCGGTGGTGAGGAGCACGCAGTCGACGCCGGCCAGCTCGCCGATGGCCACGTCCACCCGTTGCACGGAGGCATCGCGGCTGCCGACGGCGGCGGCGACGGAATCGACGAGCGACTGGACGATCGAGTACTCGTGCATCACGCGGCTCCAAATTCCGGTGCGCGCTTCCCGAAGAACGCGTCGATGCCTTCGGCGAAGTTGCTGCCGTCCGCGATGCGCGCGAGCTGTTCGAGCTCGCGGTCGAGATGGACGTCGAGCCGGTCCATGCCCGCGGCCTGATTGAGCAGCTCTTTCGCGATCCCGAGCGCCTCGGTCGGTCCGGACGCGAGTTGCCGCGCGACGCGCTCCACTTCGTCGTCGAATGTCGCCGTGGGGACGACGTTCGTGATCAGCCCGATCTCCAGCGCCCGCGCCGCGTCGATGCGCGGATTGAGCAGCAGCAGCTCGAAGGAGCGCCGCAAGCCGATCAGGCGCGGCAGGAGGAAGGTCGAGCTCTCCGCGCCGGTCAGGCCGGTCTTCGCGTACGCCCACTCGAACGACGCCCGTTCCGAGGCGAGGACGAGGTCGCAGGACATGGCCAGGCCGAAGCCACCGGCGGCGGCGATGCCGTCGACCGCGGCGAGGAACGGCTTCGGCGCGCGGCGGATCTCCGAGATCGTGCTGTGGATGTATTCGAGGATCTCCTTGAACGCGTTGCCGTACGACGGCGCCGCGCCGCGAATTACCTTCAGATCGGCGCCGCTGCAGAAGACGCCGCCGGCTCCCCGCAGGACGACGGCGCGAACACTCGTGTCGCGCGCCATGCGCAGCCCCGCCTTGCGGAGGTCGCGCGCGGTCTCGGCATCGAGCGAGTTGAAGCGCTCGCGGCGATCGATGGTGATCGTGCCGATTGCGTCATGCACTTCGGTGACGATGTGCGTCATGCGGCAGCCTCCATCGTCAGGCGCTGCAATGCGTCCGCTGCAAGAACGCCCCAGGTACTGCGCATCATCCATTCGCGCTGCGCGTAGGCATACGCACGCACGATGTCGTGCTCACCGCGGGCGACCGCCTCGTGTACGAACGGCGCGACGGGAAACGCGTCGCTGCGGACAATCACCGGTCCGCAGTCGAGCTGGGGCGTGACGATATGCACGCTGCTGCGCGTCTCTCGTTCGCCGGCGTAGATCGCATCGCGGGTCGCGTGCAATCCGGGATAGCGCGGAAGATCGGAGTCGTGCACGTTCAGGATGCGGTCCGGATACGCCGCCAGCAGCGGCTGGGTGATGACGTACAGATAGCCGAGACAGATCACCGCATCGACGTCGAACCGGCGCAGCATCGCGGCGGTCTCGGCGTCGAACGCCTCACGCTCGGAGCAACGCGGCGCCTGCCGCTCGAGCACGCACACCACGTTCACGCGTTCGCGCAGAGCCTCGAGACCGGGCGCACGTTTCGAGCAGAGGACGGCCACGTTCAGCATATGCGTGGCAGCGGCTCGCCTTCCGGCTCCGCCAGCAGTCTCCTTCCGAATCCGGTATCGAGAATGATCGAGCCGGGACGCTCGGCGACGCAGGTGCCGATGATCGCGGCGTTCAGTCCGAGGGGATGCGCGTGCAGTCGCGCGAGCACTGCGTCCGCGTCGGAGGCGCGAACGCCGATGAGCGCCTTTCCTTCGTTGGCGACGTGCAGCGGGTCGATGCCGAGCAGCTCGCCGACGGCGCGAACCGGCGGCGTCACGGGGACGGAGCGCTCGTCGAGCACGATGCCGACGCCGCTCTTGGTCGCCATCTCGTGCAGCGCGCTGGAGACGCCGCCGCGGGTCGGGTCCTTCATCGCGGTGGCCCGGTCGACGATCGTGGCGATCATCGAATTCATCGGGGCGACGTCGGAGACGAGCTTGCCGTCGACGTCGATGCCGTGACGCGCGGCCATCACCGCCAGGCCGTGCTCGCCGATCGAGCCGGTGACGATGATGCGGTCGCCGGCCGAGAGTCCGTTGTCGCGCACGAGCGTGCGCGTGAGGCCGATGCCGGTGGTGTTGATGATGATGCCGTCCAGCTCACCGCGGCCCATGACTTTCGTATCGCCGGTGACGACGGGCGCGGTGGCCTCGATGCAGGCGTCGACCATCGAGCGCTGCACGACCTCCAGCCAGTCGAGCGGGAAGCCTTCTTCGAGGATCACGCTGCAGGTCAGGCCGAGGACGCGGGTGGCGCCCATCATGGCCAGGTCGTTGACCGTGCCGCTGATGGAGAGGCGGCCGATGTCGCCGCCGGGGAAGAAGATCGGATGGATGACATGCGAGTCGGTGGTGATGACCAGCCACTCATCGCCGAGCCTGATCGCCGCGCCGTCGTCCATGGCGGAGATGCCGACGCCTTCGAACGGCAGCGTGGCGAAGTCGCGGACGAAGACTTTCTCGATCAGCGCGCGCATGGCGCGTCCGCCGCCTCCCTGCTTCAGCGCGATGCGGTGGGGGCCGGGCAATCCTGCCTGTGCTGCCGCGTTGTTGACGGGGACAGGCAGGGTTGCCTGTCCTCCACTGGTCGTCGTCATGCGCTGGCCTCCAGGTCGGGAACGCCGCCGTACAGATGCCAGATCTTGCACGTGCCTTCGTTCGAGACCATGCACGCGCCGATCGGGTTCTCCGGGACGCATTCTTTGTTGAACAGGCGGCAGTCGCGCGGGTTGCGGATGCCGGCCATGATGTCGCCGCAGATGCACTGCCGCGCCAGCGCCGGCGGCGCAAAGTCCCACAGCGACGGCAGGTCGATGGTGAAGCGCTTGCGCGCGTCGACGTGCGCGAACTCGTCGCGCAGGCGGAGGTTGCCGTTCGGCACGTGGGCGATGCCGCGCCAGCGTCCGCCGATCTGACGGAAGACGCGCCACAACTGTTCCTGCGCGGCGCGGTTGCCTTCGCGCGTCACGCAGCGCGGGAACGTGTTCACCACGCGCGGCGTCTTCGCCAGGATGAGCTCCACCAGCTCGACGAGGCCGGCCAGGATGTCCATCGGCTCGAAGCCGGCGATGACCACCGGCACTCCGTTGCGCTCGACGAACGGCTCGAAGACCGCGGAGCCGGTGATCACCGCCGCGTGGCCGGCGGCGAGGAATCCTTCGATGCGCGAGCCCGGCATCTCCGCGACGATCTCCATCACCGGCGGGATGTATTTGTGCGCGGAGAGGACGGAGAAGTTCGGCGGCGGATCGTCGAGGATGATCGCTGCCGTCGCGACGGCCGTGGTCTCGAAGCCGCTGGCGAAGAGGACCACTTCCTCACTCGTGCCGCGGGCGATCTCGACCGCCTGCCGCGGGCTGTAGATGATGTCGATCTTTGCGCCGTCGGCCTGCGCGTCGGCGAGCGACTGCACGGTGCCGGGGACGCGCAGCATGTCGCCATACGTGGCGATGCGCACACCCTGCCGCGCCAGCAGCACCCCCTCATCGACCTCGGGAACATCGGTCACGCAGACCGGACAGCCCGGCCCCATGATCACGTCGAGCGCTTTCGGAAAAGCCGACCGCAATCCGAACTTGGCGATGGCCTGCTCGTGGCTGCCGCAGACGTGCATCACCGCGACGGGGCGGTCGAGCTGCGTCACGAGCCGCTTCAGCGTCGCGCCCATCCGGCGCGCGCGCTCGGGATCGCGAAACTGCAGCGGCATCTCGCTCACGACGTCCCCTTTGCCGCACCGCTGATCTCGCCGCGGACGTCGCTGGTCATCAGGTCGGCGTCATCGCCGCCGATGAGCATTTCGTACAGCGCGAGCGTCTCTTCGACCGACTCCGGCGGAATGCGCCGGATGGCGAAGCCGACGTGGTTGAGGATGTAGTCGCCCGGCGCGACCGGCTCGTCGACGATCATGAGGCTGACGTCCTTGCGGACGCCCCAGAAATCGACCGTGGCGGTGAACTCGCGCACTTCGATCACACGGCCCGGAACTCCTAAGCACATGACGCTCTCCTGTTTGCGCACGAGGGGACGACGAGAGCGCCTCCGGCGGGGCGGCGCGGCCGGCAACGGTTGTCGAGGCACGTGCCGTTGCGAGATCCGCGCTTCGGGCAGGTGGCGTGCGTCAGCGTCGCGCAACCAGCGCTGCCGGCCGCGCCGGCCCGCCGGAGGCCCCTCGGTCCTTCTCTCTTCACGCCCATGCCACTGCCTCCTGTGCGAGGGTGCCCGAGCGCAGCTTTGCGTCGGCGATGAATGCCTGGCCGAGGGCGATGCCGCCGTCGCCCGGGGGGACGTTGCGATTCATGAAGACGCGGACGTCGGGCCGCAGCGCGTCGAGGATCGACTCCGCGAGCCGCGCGTTCTGGAAGCAGCCGCCGCTGAGGACGACCGGCAGGTCGCCATGCACCGACAGCGCGGCACGGGCGAGCTCGATCGTCGCCGCGGCGAGCGTGTTGTGGAAGCGTCCGGAGATCGTGGCCGGAGAGCGGTGCGCGAGCAGGTCGTCGAGCACGCCGCGTACGATCGGGCGGGGGTCGATCTCCCACGGCGCCGCGCCGTCGCGGACGACGATCGGATAGCGTCCGCGCTCCGCGTCGGCGGCGACCATGTTCCAGCGGAACGCGACTTCGCCTTCGTAACGCGCGATGGGCATCTCGAGGACCAGCGCGCCGATGGCGTCGAACAGACGGCCGACTCCGCGCGCGGGAGTGGTGTTGAAGTTGCGCGCGATCATGCGGCGCACGGCGTCGATGTCGTGGCGCGGAAGCTCGCGAAAGAGCGGGATCAGTTGCACCGGCGCCTCGCCGTCGAACGCGTCGTCGAGCAGCGCCAGCGCGACGCGCCACGGCTGGCGGATGGCCTGGTCGCCGCCGGCGAGCGCGATCGGACGGAAGGTGGCGAAGCGCTCGAAGCGGCCGTAGTCCGCGATCAAAAGCTCGCCGCCCCAAGACGTGCCGTCGGTGCCGAAGCCGGTGCCGTCGTAGGCGATCCCGAGCACCGGCCCTTCGAGCCCATGCTCGGCCATGACGCTGGCGATGTGCGCGTGATGGTGCTGCACGCCGATCGTCTCGACCCCTTCCCGCGACAGCGCGTAGCGCGTGGAGAAGTAGTCGGGATGGAGGTCGTGCGCGAGGACCCGCGGCGTGACTCCGACGAACTCCTGCATCCGCTCGATGGCCGTCTCGTACGCGTGCAGCGTGGCCACCGATTCGAGGTCGCCGATGTGCGGCCCGGGAAACGCGCTGTTGCCCGCGGCGATGCAGAAGGTGTTCTTGAGGTGCGCGCCGCAGGCGAGGATCGGCTCGGCGAAGTCGCGCGCGGTCTCGATGGCGCGGGGAACGAAGCCGCGCGCGCGGCGGAGGAGGACCGGCGCGCGGCCGATCACGCGCACGACGGAGTCGTCGACGCGCGTCACGATCTCGCGATCATGCAGAAGGAAGATGTCGGCGATGCCGCCGAGCTGCGCCAGGGCGTCCGCGTTGGTCGTGACCATCGGCTCGTCGGAGACGTTGCCCGAGGTCATGACCAGCGGGACGCCGGCGTCGTGCAACAGGAGGTGATGCAGCGGCGTGTACGGGAGGAAGAGGCCGATGAGCCGGTCGTCCTGAGCCGGCGCGGCGCGGCGAAGGACCTCCCGATTCGGAGCGCGACTGGTGCTGTCGCCAGAAGTTTGTTCGCCGTCTACGCGGCTCGGGATGACAGGCTGGCGGCTCTGCGCCAGCACGATGGGACGCTCCGTCGACACGAGCAGCGCGCGCTCGTCGTCGCTGAGCACCGCGAGCGTCTCCGCCTCGGCAAGATCGCGAACCATGACCGCGAACGGTTTGGTCTCGCGATGCTTCCGCTCGCGCAGGCGCTTGACGGCACTGGGCGACGTGGCGTCGCAGGCCAGATGAAATCCGCCGAGGCCTTTCAGCGCGACGATCATGCCGGCGCGCAATGCGCGGGCGGCGAAGCTGATCGGATCCGGCGACGCCAGCTCCTGCCCATGCGGCGACATCGCGGTGATGCGCGGACCGCACGTGGGACAGGCATTCGGCTGCGCGTGAAAACGGCGGTCGGCCGGCGAGTCGTACTCGCTCCTGCAGTGCGCGCACATCGCGAACGGAGCCATCGACGTCTTCGGACGGTCGTACGGCGCACCGGTGACGATGGAGTAGCGCGGCCCGCAGTTCGTGCAGTTGATGAACGGATAGCGATAGCGCCGGTCCGCGGGATCGAAGAGCTCCTGCAGACAGTCGTCGCACGTGGCCAGGTCGGCGGGGATGGAGACGCGATGCTCGCCCGATTCGACGCTCTCGTCGATCGAAAACGTTGCACGGTCTACGTACGCGATGCCGGTACAAACGACCGCCTGCACCCGCGCCGCCGGCGGTCCCTCGACCCGCAGCGCCGCCGCAAAACGTTCCAGCGAGTCCTCACTCCCATGCGCTTCAATGGACACCCCACGCGCGTGGTTCCACACCCTCCCGCCGATCCCCAGGGTCCGCGCGAGCTGATAAACCCACGGACGGTACCCCACCCCCTGCACCGTGCCCCGGATCTCGATGTGAAGACCGCTTGAAGCCATGGAAGCAAGGTACGCAGGTGGAGAACATCGGGGGATGAGGGGGGACACATCGAGGGGTGATGACGCTCACAGGCCGCGACGGCGACCGGGAGCGCACCCGCTTGTGCGTTCCCTCAGTCTCCCGTCTCGATGGCCATGGCCGCACCTTCGTCGCTCCGCAGATCGGTCGGATGGGCGATGAGATGCTCGAGCTGACTCCAGGGGGGCTTCGCGATCCGATCGTCGCGCCGCCGCGATCGGAGCCGATTCCGCGCAGCGGCTGGTCGACCACCGACAGAGCTCGCGATAGCCGACCACGCGGCCGTTCTCGTCGCGCATCGGATGCGCGTCCGGGAGGCGGAACGCGCTGGATTCGTACGATCGATTCTTTCCGAATCAGGACGCGCTGCCGCGCGGAGGGCTCGGCAATCTGATCGCGCTGCCGTTGCAGAAGCAGGCTCGCGAGCACCGAAACAGTGTCTGCCGCGAGCGGCTCCTCCAGAGGGTTCGGTCATGAACCGGCACGGGCGGCGCTTGTTGGCTCAGCCTTGGGCACGCTGTGCTACTTCGCCGGCCTCGTCGGAGAAATGCATCTGAGCCTCGACCTGCTGCCGCCTGCACCAGACCCGCGGAGCGGCGCTCACGCGGCGTCGGCGCATCTCGCGGCCTTGCTCAGGACGGTCTCCGCGGCAACCGCCACCGCCCCCGCCACCCGCGCGGACAACGCCATCCCTCCCTCCAGCGTCTCCGGCACCACTCCCACCAGCACGACTTCGCGCGGCGCGGTGCCGGCGAAGTCGAGGACGATGAGGGCGTCGTTGATGGTGGGCTCGTGGGGGCTGACGCGGATGCCGGTGGGGACGGAGGTGATCTCGTCGCGCGAGAAGACACGGACGGTTCCGGGGGGAGCGTCCAAAGCGACGGCGTCGATGAAGATCACGCGGTCGTAGCCGGCGAGGTAGGCGGGGAGGTCGAGGGAGGGAGTGCCGAGGTCTTCCAGGGTGGTGTCGGGCGGGAGCGTGCAATTCGAGGACAGGTGGCGGACGACGGCGGGGCCGATGCCGTCGTCGCCCAGGAGGATGTTGCCGATGCCGTAGATGGCGGTTTTCACAGCACCTTCACCTTGGCGATGTTCCGGCCGGAGGGGTCGAAGGTGTGGACCGCGCAGGCCATGCAGGGATCGAACGAATGGATCGTGCGCAGGACTTCGAGGGGGTGCTCGGCGTCGGCGACGGGGTTGCCCAGGAGGGACGACTCGTACGGGCCGAGGGCGCCGCTGGTGTCGCGGGGGCTGGCGTTCCACGTCGTGGGGACGACGGCCTGATAGTTCTTGATCGTGCCGTCTTCGACGACTACCCAATGCGAGAGCGTACCGCGCGGCGCTTCGTGGAAGCCGACGCCTTCGATCGTCCCTTTCGGGAACTCGGGCTTGTTGTAGATCGTGGTGTCGCCTTTGAGGATGTTGTCGGTGAGGAGCTGCCACTGCTTCATGGCCAGCTCGGACAGGACGGCGGCGCGGACGGCGCGGGCGCCGTGGCGTCCGAGGGTGGAGTGGAGCATGGCCGGCGTGGCTTTGACGTGGGCGATCGCGGAGATCTTCTCCAGCGCCGCGTCGGTCCATTTCTTCATGAGCGGGTGGCCCTGCGCGTAGCCGACCAGGACGTTCGCGAGCGGGCCGACCTGTGCCGGCTGGCCGTTGTAGCGCGGCGCTTTGACCCAGGAGTATTTCTTCTCTTCGTCCCATTCGGTGGGGTTGGGCTCGGTCTCCCCTTTCCACGGATGCAACGGGCCGCCGCCTTTGTACCAGGCGTGCGCGCTGTCTTCCGTGACCGCCCTGCGCCACGTCTCATCCTTCTGCCCTGTAATGGGAACCAGTTTCGAAAGGTCGCCCTTGGGAATGAACCCGCCGGGGAGCTCGAACTGGGTGCTCTTGCCGTCGAGCGGGAGGTCGGGGACGGAGAGGTAATTGGTGACGCCGGCGCCGTAAGAGAACCAGTCGGGATAGAAGCCGGCGATGGCGCAGACGTCGGGCACATAGACGTTCTGGACGAACGAGATGATCTTCTCGAGGAGCGATTTCATCTGGAAGAGGCGGTCGACGTTCAATGCCGCCTCACTGCCGATATTGATCGCATTGGCCACGCCGCCGACGGCGACGTTCTGGATGTGCGGGGTCTTGCCGCCGAGCATGGCCACGACCTGGTTCGAATAGCGCTGGTATTCGAGCGCCTGCAGGTAGTGGGAAACGGCGATGAGGTTGATCTCCGGCGGGAGCTTCATGGCCGGATGACCCCAATAGCCATGCGCGAACGGCCCGAGCTGGCCGCTGCCGACGAGGCCCGCCACGCGCTGCTTCACGGCGGCCATCTGCTTCTCGGAATTGTCGGTCCAGTCGGAGAGGCTTTCGGCGATGGACGAGGCCTTCTTCGGATCCGCGTTGAGGACCTGGGTCACGTCGACCCAGTCGAGCGCGGACAATTGATAGAAGTGGACGACGTGGTCGTGCAATGCGTGCGCAATGAGAATCAGATTGCGGATGTATTGCGCATTGAGCGGGATCTCGAGGTCGAGCGCGTCCTCGACCGCGCGCACCGAAGCCAGCGCGTGCACGGTCGTGCAGACGCCGCAGAAGCGCTGCGTGAAGAGCCAGGCCTCGCGCGGGTCGCGGCCGAGGAGGATGCGCTCGATGCCGCGGAACATGGTCGAGGAGGCCCAGGCTTTCTGCACCTTGCCCTGATCGACTTCGACGTCGATGCGAAGGTGTCCTTCAATGCGGGTGATCGGATCGATGGTGATTCGCTTCGACATTGTTTTTCCTCAATCAGGAATGCGGTCGGGAAGGATCGCGAAACGGCGGACGGCGAGGATGAACAGTGCGATGGCCATTGCGATGTAGCCGAGGCACATGAGCAGTTCTTCGGTGCTGGGGAAGTAGATCGACGAGTGGCCGTAGCGGAACGCGAGCGTGGTCGGGCTGAAGCGGTAGACCAGGCCGCCGATCGCGGTGACGGCCGAGCCGACGAACAGGGCTCGCGGAATGTGCCGCATCCGTTCATTGAGCAGCACGAGCGCCGGGACGAGGACGAAGAGGTTCTCGCCATGGAACAGCACCGCGTACCAGTCGGGATGGAACGCCAGCGCGAACCGCCCGCGGATGGCGATGTCTGCATACCGGGCCACGACGAAGACGACCGACGACCAGGCCATGAATCGCGCCAGCGTGGCCAGGACCGGGATGTCGAGCGGCCGCCTCCACGCCAGACAGGCCACCATCAGGATGATGATCAGCGACGCGAAGCCGCAGACGATGGCCTGCATCAGATAGAACGCCGGCAGCATCTGCGTCTGCCACAGCGGATGCACTTTCGTTCCGGCGATGACCATCAGCGAGCCGAGCGACGACTGGTGCATGGCCGGCAGGAGGAAGGCCGCGGCGACCATGTACGGATAGAGCGGTCTGATGCGGTCGAACCACCGTTTCGGCAGGACGGCGGGAAGGTTTTCGTACAGCAGGAAGATGGCGACGTACGCGGTCATGCAGACCGAGACTTCCAGCAGCGCACTGTGGAGGTTCCAGTTCCACGGCAGAATGACGTGGTAGAAGTTCCACGGCCGTCCGACGTCGAAGCCGAGGGCGAACATGCCCGTCCCATAGAACAGGATGCTGGACGAGAGCGCGGCGCGCATGACCACGTGCAGCTGGCGCTGATTGAAGATCCAGGTGGTCATGCCGACGGCCAGCGCGGACGATCCGAGGGCGGTCAGGGTCATGACATTGAAGGTTTTCCAGACCCCGATCGCGTAGTCGTCGTTCATGCCCGTGAAGGCCAGTCCGCCGAACAGACGCCAGATGGAGAGTGCGAGCGCGATGACGGCGAGGATCGAAAAGAACACCAGCGGCGCGGTGATGAGCGGCCCGCGTACCGGCACGGCGTAATTCCAGCGCGCGGTCTTCATAACTGCTCCTCACGATTGTGGTGTGCGGCCTCGTCTTCGTGGACTTTGAAGCGCCGGCGCATGAGGAAGGCCAGGCCGGCATAGACGACGGTCGGCACGACCATGCCCTTGTAAAGGACGCCGTGAACCTTCTCCCCGTAGTGCGCGCGCGACTCGTTCCCGACCTCGGGTAACCCAAGCTTCGCGAACGGAACGTGCGACAGATAGATGACCTGGGTGCCGCCGAGGTCGTGCTCGCCGTAGACGCGATCCTGGTAGTACTTGCCGGGATTCGCCGCGATCCGGCGGTGCGCCTCTTTCAGGAGATCGGCGCGCGTTCCGAAGACCACCGCCCCGACCGGACAAACTTCGGTGCACGCCGGCTGCAGTCCCTGCGGGAAGCGATGCCGGCAAAGCTCGCACTTGACGATTTTCGGATTGAATTTCGCCCACTCGAAGCGCGGGACGTCGAACGGGCAGCTGATCTCGCAGAAGCGGCAGCCGATGCAGCGGGTCGGGTTCCACTCGACGATCCCGAACTCCCCTTTCGACAGCGCCGAGAAGGGACAGGCCGAGGCGCAGGCGGGGTCGACGCACTGCATGCACTGCCGCTTCATGAACGACGACTCGGCACCGTCCTCGGAGCGATAGAGCTGGATGATGTTCTTGGTCTGCGCGTTGAGGTCGTCGGGCATCTGCCAGATGCCGCCGGAGAGCTCGGTGTCGGGGGCGAGGCCGTTCGCCGCGGTGCATGCGGCGACGCAGGCCTTGCAGCCGATGCAGACGGTGGTGTCGTAGAGCAGGCCGAGCGCGCCGGCGGGTGCGGTGCGCGTTTCCGCCGCTGCGGGAAGGCTCCCCACCACGGCCGTCGCCGAAGCAGTGCCGATCGTGAGAAAGAGATCGCGGCGGCTGACGGTCATGCTTCGCCTCCGGCATCGTCCTGATCGGAGGGCTCCGCATCGAGCTTGCGCGCGGCGACGTATCCCGCTCCGAGGAGCACGCCGCCGATGATGCCGGCCGTGCCGGCGGCGGCGCCTTCGACGATGCCGCGCGAGGTCTCGATCGGCGGGTACATCGCGGCGGGTGTGGCCTTGTTGATCGGCGCGAGCGAGAAGAGCGGCAGCGAGTAGCCGACCGATTTCTCGGCGCAGCCGAAGCAGGGGGCGCCGATGCCGATCGGCCAGGCGTCGACGACTTCGTTGAAGTGCCGCGTCGAGCACGATGCGTGCGTGACCGGACCCTTGCAGCCGAGGCGGTAGAGGCACCAGCCCTGGCGATGGCCGTCGTCGCCGAACTGTTTCGCGAAGCGGCCGGCGTCGAAGTGCGGGCGGCGCGGACAGTGGTCGTGGATGACGCGGTCGAAGGCGAACCTGGGCCGCTTGAAGGTGTCGACGGCGGGCAGCTTGCCGGTGGCCGCGTACTCGAGGACCGTGGCCAGAAGGATGTACGGATTGGGCGGGCAGCCGGGGAGATTGATCACCGGCTTGTCCTTGATGATGGCGTCGACTCCGACGGCGCCGGTGGGATTCGGGCCGGCCGAGGGGACGCCGCCCCACGACGAGCAGGAGCCGATGGCGATCACGGCAGCCGCGTGCGATGCAACATCCTGAAGCAGCTCGGTGCCGTCGCGCCCGGCGACTTTCAGGTAGACGCCGGCCTCTTTCGTGGGGATGGAGCCTTCGACGACGAGGATGTACTTGCCGTCGTTCTGCGCCATCGCGTCCTTCAACGCGAGCTCGGCGTCATGTCCGGACGCGGCCATCACGGTCTCGTGATAGTCGAGGGAGATGACGTCGAAGATCAGCGTGGCCAGGTCGGGTTGCGACGTGCGCAGGAGGGTCTCGGTGCATCCGGTACAGTCCTGCATGTGCAGCCAGATGACCGACGGCCTGCGCGCCCCACCGACCATCTGCGCGACGGCCTCGGGCGTCAGGAAATCGGTAATTGCCAGTCCGAAAGGCGCGGCCACCATCAACTTTCCGCAGAAAGTCAGGAAGTCGCGCCGGCTGGTGCCAGTCAGCTCGAGTCGTTGCGCGATGGTGCTCATGCGAAGGAATGTAGAGGGTGAGACATCGCGGCGGAGTGCCCATGGCCACGCCGCTTCGTGCGCTGCGACACGAGACGGTGTGAGGAGAGAAGGTTTTCACTCGACGAGCGTCAGCAGCGCCATCACGGCGATGCCGGAGGCGATGAGCGCCGTCTGCACGGCAAGCGCGCGCAGGCTGCGGTCGTGCTGCAGCTCGGGGATGAGGTCGGCCGCGGCGATGTAGACGAAGCCGCCCGCGGTCAGCGGCACGAGCAGCTGCGTCATCCGCTCGTGCGCCACGGTTCCCGCCAGCACGGCGGTGGCGGTGCCGAGAATGGCCACGGCCGCCGATCCGGCGTTCAGCAGCGCGGCCTGGCGGACGGTGAGTCCGCTGTGCAGGAGGATGCCGAAATCGCCGAGCTCCTGCGGGATCTCATGGAGCAGCACGGCCAGAGTGGTCGTCACGCCGAGGGCCGGGCTGGCCAGCCAGCTCGCGCCGATCAGCAGTCCGTCGATGTAGTTGTGGATGGCATCGCCGAGGATGTTCACGCCGGCCAGCTCCGGCCGCTCGACGTGCTCGTGATGGTGATGCCGGTGCAGGAGCCCGTGCTGGTGGCGCAGCAGTTTCTCCACGACGAAGAAGAGCAGGATGCCGCCGAGGATCAGCAGCGAGGCCCGGAGCGCCCCGGACTCGCTGGTGTCGGCGAAGATCTCGGGAATCAGGTGAATGAACGTATCGCCGAGAAGCGCGCCGGCGGCGAAGCCGACGAAGAGCGTCGCCAGCCGGCGCACGCGCGCCTCGCTCATCGACAGCGTGAGCAGGCCCGCCAGCGACACCGCGCCGACGAGCGTGACGCTCACGAACGCAAGAGCGGCCGGTCCCATCTACGACCAGATCGTTTCTCCGGCGTTGCTCCATTCGACGAACGAGCCGTCGTAGAGCGTGACGTCGTAGCCGAGGTAACGGAGCACGAAGTACGTCAGCGACGCCTGCACGCCGGTGCGGCAGTAGACGATGTTCGACGAGTTGCGGGTCACGCCCGCGCGCAGGTAGAGCGTGCGCAGGTCGGCCACCGGCCGCAGCGCGCCGCCGGCGTCGAGGTTCGCTTCGTACGGGACGTTCGTGGCTCCCGGGATGTGCCCCGCCCTGGCGACGTCGGGTCCCGCCTCCTCGCCGCAGAACTGCGCGGCGGAGCGGGCGTCGATGAGCACGAGGTTGGGCCCGAGCTGGTTGCGGAGGCGGATCAGCTCGCGCATGGTGCCGAGGCGTGCGACGAGTTGCGGCGCCGCATGCGCGACGAACGTGCCGGGACGCGGACGCGCCGGCGCGGCGGAGACCGCGTATCCCGCGGCCATCCATCCGGCGAGACCGCCGTTGAGCAGCGACGTGCGGCTCCCCTGCCCGAGGTAATCGAGCGTGAACCAGGCGCGCGCGGCGAGCAGCGGATCGGTGCCGTACACGACGATCGTGCCCGTGGCGCCGGCGCCGGCGTCGCGGAAGGTGCGCTCGAGGACGTCGATGGGCGGCATCTCGTTGGGGATGCCGTCGTGCTCGACGAGCAGCGACGAGGAGTCGAGCAGCACCGCGCCGGGGATGTGGCGAGCCTCGTAGCTCGCGGCGTCGCCGACGTGCAGGAGCGTCACCATGCCGAGGCGGCGCTGCAGCCAGTCGGGAGAGACGAGCATCTGTTCCTGCACCCGCTGCGCGCACAGCGGCAGCGCGAGCAGGAGAATGAGGGCGAGAGCGGCATAGCGGCGCATGGGAACACCTCCTGAGGAAAGGTGGCGCCCGCGCGCGGAGAAGACACTGTCGGCGATCACACGAGCGTGTATTGCGCAGCGCCGGGGCGCGGAAAAGCGAGCCGCTGAATGAGCTCGCGCGTCTCCGCGATGGCGTTGCAGCGGACGAGGTCGCCGACGCTGGCGCCGCGCCCGCACGACAGCGGCTCGAGCCGCGCCAGCAGCGACGTCACGCGCTCGATCGCGGAACGATGGACCATGCGTCCCGCCGCGGCGGCGCGGCGCATGGTGTCGATGCTGGCCTGCAGCTCCGCGTACGTCTCGCCCCCGCCGTCCTGGCGGATCCGCTCCAGCAGCACCGCGGCGCGCCGGAGCGCCGCATCCTCCCGGCGCGGATCGAAGAACGCGCGCCTCATACCGCCGCACCCTGCTCCGCGAGCGCGGCGGCGCGCGGGAAAAGGATGGCGTTCTCGAGGAAGATGTACTCGTGGAGGTGCGCCTCGAGCGTGGCCAGGTCGTCGAGGAGGGCACTGCATCGCGGCGACAGCGAATCGGAGTCGGAGAGCCGCAGGCGCAGCTCGCGGATGGTGCGCAGTTCCCCGGCGATCGCGCCGTGCTCCTCGGCGAGACGGAGCAGCGCCGCCTCGAGCGGGGTGGCCGGCAGCGCGTGCGGATCGTTCGCCTGCCACGCCTGCTCCAGCGCCTCGATGACGCGGAACGCCTCGTCCTCCTCGAGATGCAGGTGCGGCAGCACGATGGCGGAGAGCCGCGTGAACGCCGCGCGCAGCGGGATGAAGTACGACGGCACGCCGTCCGGCGCGCTGCAGACGTCCGCCAGGCCGATGGCGATGCGGGCCAGCTCCTCGCGGACGAAGCGGTGGTGCTGTTCCGAGAGATGCCGCGTGAGCTCGGCCAGCGAGCGGTCGTTCCACGACTCGGCGCTCGCGACGGTCTTCAACTTGCGCAGCGCGGTCACGACGGTGTCCGGCGTGATCCCTTCCGCGTAGGCGGCGTCTTCGAGCGAGCGGTATCCGGCGCAGGCGTAGTCGAGGCCGAGCGCCTCGAAGACGGAGATCGCGCCGGGCAGCTCGGCGGCATATTTCTCGATGGGGAGTCGCACGTCGATTTTCATGTCAGCGCTCCGCGGCTCCGACGAGCTCGCGATGTTGTTCGGTCTTCGCACCGGCCGCGCGCGGGACGACCATGACGGGACAGGAGGCGAAGCGGATCACGCGCTCGGACGTGGTGCCGATCACGGTGGCGTCGCGGAAGAGCTTGTGCTGCGCGCCGACGACGAGAAAGTCGGCGCCGACGTCCTCGGCGCAGTCGAGCACGCGCTCGGCCGGTCCGCCGCGCACGACGAGCTCGCGGAACGAGCAGACTTCCTGCAGCGCCGGAACCATCCAGCTGCGCACGCGCTCTTCTTCCTCGCGCACGTTCACCACCTCGTCCGCCTCGATGACGTGGACGACGGTGAGTTTCGCGCCGAACGACTCGGCCAGCCGCGCCGCGACGTGCACCGATTCGCGGGCCACGTCGGTGAAGTTCACGGGACAGAGCACGTGCGTGATGGCGTGCGGCGGCGTAACGGCGTCGCGCGCGGCGACGGTGAGCACGGGACAGTCGCTGCCGTGCAGCACGCCCTCGCTGACCGAGCCGAGGAGCGCGCGGCGCCAGCCGTGGCGAAGGTGTGTGCCCATGATGATCACGTCCGCGTTCCGCTCTTTCGCGGCGAGGAGGATCGACGGCACGGGCTGGCCGATGGTCACGGCAATGTCGTACGGACGGCCCGCCATCACCGGCCCGGCGTGCTGCTCCACTTCCCTGCGCAGACGCTCCTGATGCTCGGGCGTGGTGTTGATGGTGAGCGCGCTCACCGGCCCCGCGTACTCGACCGGGTAGACGATCGGGTCGGTGTACATGACCGTGAGCCTGGCCGCGAAGCGGTCGGCGAACAGGCGCGCGTAACGCAGCGCCGGAATGCTGGAGTCGCTCAGGTCGGTCGGGGCGAGGATGCTGGTGATGACGAACGGCTTCATGGCGGATGCTCCTGCCCCATCGATAGGTCACGTTCGCCGCGGCGGGAAGCATGGGCGTCACAGGTGGGGGTGATGTGGTCGCACCCCCATGCGTCGCGAGGGCGGGACAGGCTGAAGCCTGTCCTACGTTCGGCACGACGCGACGAAACGCGGCGTGATCCGCGATGTCCCGCAGATGTGATCCGCGTCCTCCTCGCGCTCCCCTGCCGGACCTAAGTTCGAAGCGAAGGAGGACCACCCATGACATTCCTCACGAAGTTCGATCGCTGGGAGCCGTTCGAGGAGCTGACCACACTCCGCAACCGGATGGATCGCCTCTGGACGCGCATGACCGCCGAGGACACGGGCGTGCTGGCCGACTGGTCGCCGACGTCCGACGTGATCGAGTCGAAGGACGAGATCGTGATCAAGTCCGAGCTGCCGGGCCTCGACGAAAAGAACGTCGACATCGAGCTGGAAGGCGGCATGCTGACCATCAAAGGCCAGCGCAACGCGGAGAAGGAGTCGGAGGAGAAGGGGTATCGCCGCGTCGAGCGCTCCTACGGCTCGTTCCTGCGCACGTTCGTGCTGCCGCCGACCGTCGAGCCGGAGAAGGTCTCCGCGACCTTCACCAACGGCCTGCTCGAAGTGCACCTGCCGAAGAAGGAAGGTGCGAAGCCGCGCTCGATCAAGGTCGAAGTGAAGAAGCAGCTCGCCACGGCCGCGTAGTGCGCCGGCTCCACGTGGTGCCACGTCGGTGGCACCACGGTCACGGACCCGCGCGGCGGCGCGGTGCGGCGAGACTGCGCACCGCCTCTTCCACCGCCGCCACCCAGCCCTCGGGGGCGGGAGCGGCGGCGATGCGTGCGTGCGGCAGTTGCGCGACCAGGTCGGCGTCCAGCTCTCCGTCGGGGCCGGGGATGAGGATGGGGAGGTCGGTGCGCGCGAGGAACTCCGCGTCGACCGCCGCGCCGCCGACGCCGATGGCGACTTCGCACCCGAGCTCCTCGCGCAGGCGGACGAACGCCTCTCCCTGGTCGCACTCGCGGCAGAGATGGAGGAATCGCCGGCCGCGGCGCACGGAGAAGCCGATGGCGGAGGCGGCACGCGACACGGCGTCCGGGTCGCCCGTCTCGATGACGAACGGCTCGCTGAAGCTGCGGTGCGTCGATGCATGCAGCATCGCGCCCGAGCGTCCGGAGAGTTGCGCCGCTTCGGATTCGGGCAGTGCCGAATAGATGAGGAGATTCGCGCCCGAGCGCTCCTCGATGGTGCGGACGATGTCGAGCAGCGTTTCAGCGGGCGGGCCGCACGGCTCGACTTCCCACGTGTCGCCGCGACGGCGCGCGATCGCGCCGCCGGCCTCGACGATCATGGCCGGCCCCAGGCCGAGCTCGTCCGCGATCGGCGCGGCCTCGTCGAGGGTCATGATCGTAACGGGCACGACCGGAATCCCTGCCGCGCCGAGGCGCCCGACGACCGAGCGGACGCGGCCGGAGGCAAACGTGCGGGCGTCGAGGAGTGTGCCGTCGATGGCGGTGAACACGGCCACGCGCGCGGGCGGTTCGGCGAGGGAGCGTGCTTTCGGGCGGAGCCGTACTGCCGTGCGCTTCTGCGAGTCCATGGCGCGCACGGTAGGCGCTCCGGCGCGCGGTTCCCATCGGGTAAAGGGGGGAGAGGGCCT
>DASUSN010000143.1:0-2179 GCA_036375075.1 Thermoanaerobaculia bacterium
CGACGCGTTGACGCTGACCCGCGTCCAGTCGTCATGACCGGCGTAGATCGCTCTCTCCAGCGCCTCGCGGAGATTGACCACGCCGCCCTGCCGGACCATGACGCCCTTCGGCGCTCCGGTGGATCCCGAGGTGTAGATCACGTAGGCGAGATGGTCCGGATTCGTCTCGACCGTTACGCCGTGCCCGCTGGTCCGTGCGTGCTCCTCGATCGCGCTCCATTGCGTATCGAGCGCAATCGCCGGAGCCGCGGTTTGGGGCAGGCGCTCCGCCAGCGCCTGCTGCGTGAGGACGATCGTCGGAGCCGCATCCTCCAGCATGTACTGCAGACGGTCGGCCGGATAGTCAGGATCGAGCGGCACGTACGCGCCGCCCGCCTGCAGGATTCCGAACAGGCCCACGACCATTTCCAGGGAACGACCGGTATACAACCCCACTCGGCTGTCCGCCTGGACACCCTTGGACCGCAAGTACGAAGCGAGTTGGCTGCTCTTGCGATGGAGCTCTTCGTAAGTCAGCTCCTGCTCGCCGAAGACGACCGCCGGCTGTTGCGGCCGGAGCGCCGCCTGTTCCGCGAGCAGTTTCTGAAGAGAGGCGTCCGCCCGGACCTCGGCGCGCGTGTCGTTGAAGTCGACGAGCAGCCGGCGCTTCTCCGTCGCGTCCAGGATCTCCAGTTCGCTCACGCGCGCCGAAGGCGTCGCCGTGATGGCCCGGCACACGGCACGGAAGTGCTCGACCATGCGGCCGATGGTCTGTCTCTCGAACAGTGCCGCGCGGTACTGGAGCGACCCGGCCAGTCCGTCCGGGGTCTCGGTCAGCGTGAGGGTCAGGTCGAACTTGCTGATGCCGTTGTCGAGCGGGAACGGCCGGATCCGGTCGTCGGCGATGAAGCCCGGATCGGCGTTCTGCAGGACCAGCATCACCTGGAACAGCGGGTTGACCGCAAGGTCGCGGCGGAGCTGCAGGACGTCCACCACCTTCTCGAACGGCGCGTCCTGGTGCTCGTACGCTTCCAGGCAGGTGGTCTTCACTCTCGCCAGGAGATCGGCAAAGGAGTCGCCGCTCTCCACGCGCGTGCGCAAGGCCAGCGTATTCACGAACATCCCGATGAGACCTTCCGTCTCCCCGTACTGACGGTTCGCGATCGGGCTCCCCACGCAGATGTCGTCCTGCCCGGTATACCGGTGCAGCAGCGCCTGGAACGCGGCCAGCAGGACCATGTACAGCGTGCCGCCCTGTTCTTCCGCGATGCCTTTGAGCCGCGCGGTCAGTTGCGCGTCCAGTGCAACCGTGTAGCTGGCTCCCTCGAAGCTCTGCACGCCCGGCCGCGGATGATCGGTGGGAAGATCGAGGCTCTCCGGAGCGCCGGCCAGCTTCTGCTGCCAGTACCCGAGCTGCCGCTCGAGAGCTCCTCCGTCTTTCAGCCAGCGGCGCTGCCACACGCTGTAGTCGGCATACTGAATCGGCAGTGGCGGCAGTTCGGGACGCCGGCCTTCGCTCAACGCGGCCATGACCGCACCGAGCTCCCGGATGAGCACTCCGTGCGACCAGCCGTCGCTGATGATGTGGTGCAGGGTGAGCATCAGGATGTGCTCGTCCCCGGCCAGCCTGATCACCAGCCCGCGGAGGAGCGGGCCCGCCGCCAGGTCGAACGGCGTCGCCGCTTCCGACTGACAAAGCCGCTTCGCCTCGGCATCGCGGACCTCGCCGTCCCAGCCGGTCAGATCGATCCGCTGGAGCCGGAAGTCGACGGCCTCGAGGATCTTCTGCCGCGCCTGTCCATCCTCGCTCGGGAAGACCGTCCGCAAAGTCTCGTGCCGCGCGATGAGGAAATGGAACGCCTCTTCCACTTGCGCGATGTCGACCGCGCCGCGGATCCGGATCGCTCCGGGGATGTTGTACCCCGCCGTATCCGGCGCCAGCTCGTTGAGGAACCACAGCCGTTCCTGGGCGAAGCTCAGCGGCAGACGGTCGTATTGCGTCCGGTCGATCGGCACGATCGCAGGACCGGCCTGCCTCTCGGCCGTCGCGATCCGGTCCGCCAATTGGGCAACGCTGCCGCCCTCGAACACCACCTTCAGAGGCAGGTCGACGGTGAACCGGCTGCGGATCTTCGAGACCAGCCGCGTCGCGAGCAGCGAATGTCCGCCCAGCTCGAAGAAGTTGTCGTTGATGCCGATC
>DASUSN010000144.1:0-2073 GCA_036375075.1 Thermoanaerobaculia bacterium
CGACGCGTTGACGCTGACCCGCGTCCAGTCGTCATGACCGGCGTAGATCGCTCTCTCCAGCGCCTCGCGGAGATTGACCACGCCGCCCTGCCGGACCATGACGCCCTTCGGCGCTCCGGTGGATCCCGAGGTGTAGATCACATAGGCGAGATGGTCCGGACTCGTCTCGACGGGTGCGCTGTCGCCGCTGGTCCGTGCGTGCTCCTCGATCGCGCTCCATTGAGCATCGAGCGCAATCGCCGGAGTCTCGGTTTGAGGCAGGCGCTCCCCGAGCGCCTGTTGCGTGAGGACGATCGTCGGCGCCGCGTCCTCCAGCATGTACTGCAGCCGGTCAGCCGGATAGTCGGGATCGAGCGGCACGTACGCGCCGCCTGCCTGCAGGATTCCGAACAGGCCCACGACCATCTCCAGCGAACGGCCGGTATACAGTCCGACCCGGCTGTCCGCCTGGACACCCTTCGCGCGCAGGTACGAAGCCAGTTGGCTGCTCTTGCGATGGAGTTCTTCGTAAGTCAGCTCCTGCTCGCCGAAGACGACCGCCGGCTGTTGCGGGCGGAGCGCGGCCTGTTCTGCGAGCAGCTTCTGGAGCGAGGAGTCCGCCCGGCGCTCGGCGCGCGTGTCGTTGAAGTCGACGAGCAGTTTGCGCTTCTCCGTCGCGTCCAGGATCTCCAGTTCGCTCACGCGCGCCGCAGGCGTCGCCGTGATGGCCCGGCACACGGCACGGAAGTGCTCGACCATGCGGCCGATGGTCTGTCTCTCGAACAACGCTGTGCGGTATTGAAGCGACCCGGTTAGTCCCTCCGGGGTCTCCGAGAACTGGAGGGTCAGGTCGAACTTGCTGATGCCGTTGTCGAGCGGGAACGGCCGGATCCGATCGTCTGCGATGAAGCCCAGGTCGGCGTTCTGCAGGACCAGCATCACCTGGAACAGCGGGTTGACCGCGAGGTCGCGCCGAAGCTGCAGGACGTCGACCACCTTCTCGAACGGCGCGTCCTGATGCTCGTACGCCTCCAGGCAGGTGGCTTTCACTCTTGCGAACAGCTCGGCGAAGGAGTCGTCGCTCTCCATGCGCGTGCGCAAGGCCAGCGTATTCACGAACATCCCGATGAGACCTTCCGTCTCCCCGTACTGACGGTTCGCGATCGGGCTCCCCACGCAGATGTCGTCCTGACCGGTATACCGGTGCAGCAGCGCCTGGAACGCGGCCAGCAGCGCCATGTAGAGCGTGCCGCCATGCTGCTCCGCCAGGCGTTTCATCCGCGCCGTCAGTTGCGCATCCAGCAGGATCTTTTCGCTGGCTCCGACGACACTCTGGATCGCCGGCCTGGGATGATCCGTGGGCAGATTCAGACTGTCCGGCACCCCGGCGAGTTTTGCGCGCCAGTAGTCGAGCTGCTTGCTCAGGATCCCGCTCTCTTCCAGCCACTGACGCTGCCAGACGGCATAGTCGGCGTACTGGATCGGCAGAGGCGCCAGCGCCGGACGCGAGCCGTCGTTGAAGGCCTGCAGGATCGACGCGAGCTCGCGGATCAGCACACCGAGCGACCATCCGTCGCCGACGATGTGATGCATGTTCAGCATCAGGATGTGCTGCTGCTGCGCGAGTCGGATGACCGTGCCGCGGATCAGCGGTCCGTTCGCGAGGTCGAACGGCTTCGCTGCGTCCGCGCGGCAGAGACGACGGGCCTCCTCGTCGCGCGCGTGCGCATCGACGATTCCCGTGAGGTCGATGCGATCGAGCTCGATCTCCACACGATCGAGGATCTGCTGATGGGCGCGGCCGTCATGATTGGGGAAGACGGTACGGAGGTTCTCGTGACGGGCGATGATCAGATCGAACGCCGCCCTCAGCCGGTCGACGTCCAGCTCGCCCTCGACGATGACCGACGCCGGGACGTTGTATGCGGCACTGCCCGGCTCGAGCTGATGGATGAACCACAGCCGTTCCTGCGCGAAGCTGAGCGGCAGGCGGTCGAGCTGCGAGCGATCGACCGGCAGGATCGGCGGGACTTCGCTCTTTGCCGCCGCACCGACAGCCTCGGCGAGTTGGGCGACGGTGGTGCGCTCGAAGAG
>DASUSN010000145.1:0-37414 GCA_036375075.1 Thermoanaerobaculia bacterium
GACGGTCAACACGATGGTCACGCAGCTCGCCTCCTTCGCCTCGGAAGTCACGCGCGTCGCGCGCGAGGTCGGCACGGAAGGGAAGCTGGGCGGCCAGGCCGACGTCAAGGGCGTGGCCGGCACGTGGAAGGACCTCACCGAGTCCGTCAACATGATGGCCTCGAACCTCACCGCGCAGGTCCGCAACATCGCCGACGTCACCACCGCGGTCGCGAACGGCGACCTCTCGAAGAAGATCACCGTCGAAGTCCGCGGCGAGATCCTGGAGCTGAAGAACACGATCAACGTCATGGTCGACCAGCTCCGCTCGTTCGCGTCGGAAGTCACCCGCGTCGCCCGGGAAGTCGGTTCGGAAGGGAAGCTCGGCGGTCAGGCGGACGTGCAGGGGGTCAGCGGCACGTGGCGCGACCTGACGGACTCGGTCAACTACATGGCGTCGAACCTGACGAACCAGGTTCGCAACATCGCCCAGGTCACCACGGCGGTCGCGAATGGCGACCTCTCGAAGCAGATCACGGTCGAAGCGCGCGGCGAGATCCTGGAGCTGAAGGACACCATCAACACGATGGTCGACCAGCTCCGCTCGTTCGCCTCGGAAGTCACGCGCGTGGCCCGCGAGGTCGGCACCGAGGGCAAGCTGGGCGGCCAGGCGGAGGTCAAGGGCGTCTCGGGCACGTGGAAGGACCTGACGGACTCGGTCAACTACATGGCCGCGAACCTGACCTCGCAGGTGCGCAACATCGCCGAGGTCACGACGGCGGTCGCGAACGGCGACCTCTCGAAGAAGATCACGGCGGAAGCGCTCGGCGAGATCCTGGAGCTGAAGAACACGATCAACACGATGGTGGACCAGCTCCGCGCGTTCGCCTCGGAAGTCACGCGCGTCGCCCGGGAGGTCGGCACGGAAGGGCGGTTGGGCGGTCAGGCCGAGGTGCCCGGAGTCGCGGGCACGTGGAAGGACCTCACCGACTCGGTCAACGCGATGGCCGGCAACCTCACCGCGCAGGTGCGCAACATCGCCGAAGTCACGACCGCCGTCGCCATGGGCGACCTCTCGAAGAAGATCACCGTCGACGTCCGCGGCGAGATCCTGGAGCTGAAGAACACGATCAACACGATGGTCGATCAGCTCAACTCCTTCGCGGCCGAGGTCACGCGCGTGGCTCGCGAGGTCGGCACGGAAGGACAGCTCGGCGGCCAGGCGGAAGTCAAAGGCGTGGCCGGTACGTGGAAGGACCTCACGGACTCGGTCAACTCGATGGCCTCGAACCTCACCGCACAGGTGCGCAACATCGCCGAGGTGACGACCGCGGTGGCCATGGGCGACCTGTCGAAGAAGATCACGGTCGAGGTCAAGGGCGAGATCCTCGAGCTGAAGAACACGATCAACGTCATGGTCGACCAGCTCTCGGCCTTTGCCTCCGAAGTCACGCGCGTGGCCCGCGAGGTCGGCTCGGAAGGGCGCCTCGGCGGCCAGGCGGAAGTGCCCGGAGTCGCGGGTACGTGGAAGGACCTCACGGACTCGGTCAACGCCATGGCCGGCAACCTCACCGCGCAGGTCCGCAACATTGCCGAGGTGACGACGGCCGTCGCCCTCGGCGACCTGTCGCGCAAGATCACGGTGGACGTGCGCGGCGAGATCCTGGAGCTGAAGAACACGATCAACACGATGGTGGATCAGCTCAACTCCTTCGCGGCCGAGGTCACGCGCGTGGCGCGTGAAGTCGGTACGGAAGGGAAACTGGGGGTTCAGGCGGAAGTCCGCGGCGTGGCCGGTACGTGGAAGGACCTCACGGACTCGGTCAACGCCATGGCGTCGAACCTCACCGTCCAGCTCCGCGACGTCTCCGGCGTCGCCACCGCGATCGCCAGCGGCGACCTGACCCGCAAGATCACGGTCGACGTGCGCGGCGAGATCCTGCAGATCAAGGAAACGATCAACACGATGGTCGATCAGCTCTCGGCCTTCGCCTCGGAAGTCACGCGTGTCGCCCGGGAGGTCGGCACGGAAGGCAACCTCGGCGGCCAAGCGGAAGTGAAGGGCGTGGCCGGCACGTGGAAGGACCTCACGGACTCGGTCAACTCGATGGCCGGCAACCTCACCGCGCAGGTCCGTAACATCGCCGAGGTCACGACGTCGGTCGCAAACGGCGACCTCTCCAAGAAGATCACCGTCGAAGTCCGCGGCGAGATCCTGGAGCTGAAGAACACGATCAATACGATGGTGGACCAGCTCCGGTCCTTCGCGGCCGAGGTCACGCGCGTGGCGCGCGAGGTCGGCACGGAAGGGAAGCTCGGCGGCCAGGCGGACGTGCAGGGCGTGTCGGGTACGTGGAAGGACCTCACGGACTCGGTCAACTACATGGCCGCCAACCTGACGGCGCAGGTGCGGTCCATCGCGGACGTGACCACCGCCGTCGCGAACGGCGACCTCTCGAAGAAGATCACCGTCGACGTCAAGGGCGAGATCCTGGAGCTGAAGAACACCATCAACTCGATGGTCGACCAGCTCAACTCCTTCGCCTCGGAAGTCACGCGCGTGGCGCGTGAAGTCGGCGTCGAAGGAAAGCTCGGCGGTCAGGCGCAGGTCAAGGGCGTGGCGGGCACGTGGAAGGACCTGACCGACAACGTCAACATGATGGCGTCGAACCTCACGACGCAGGTGAGAAACATCGCCCAGGTCACGACGGCTGTCGCGAACGGCGACCTGTCGAAGAAGATCACGGTCGACGTGCGGGGCGAGATCCTCGAGCTGAAGGACACCATCAACACGATGGTGGACCAGCTCAACTCCTTCGCGGCCGAGGTCACGCGCGTGGCGCGCGAGGTCGGTACGGAAGGGAAGCTGGGCGGCCAGGCGCAGGTCAAGGGCGTGGCCGGTACGTGGAAGGACCTCACGGACTCGGTCAACTCCATGGCCTCGAACCTCACCGCCCAGGTGCGCAACATCGCCGAGGTGACGACCGCCGTCGCACTCGGCGACCTGTCGAAGAAGATCACCGTCGACGTGCGGGGCGAGATCCTCGAGCTGAAGAACACCATCAACACGATGGTCGATCAGCTCAATAGCTTCGCCAGCGAGGTCACGCGCGTGGCGCGTGAAGTCGGCACAGAGGGCCGCCTCGGCGGTCAGGCGCAGGTCAAGGGCGTCAGCGGTACGTGGAAGGACCTGACCGACAACGTCAACATGATGGCGTCGAACCTGACCAACCAGGTGCGCAACATCGCGCAGGTCACGACCGCCGTCGCGAACGGCGACCTGTCGAAGAAGATCACGGTCGACGTCAAGGGCGAGATCCTGGAGCTGAAGGACACCATCAACACGATGGTCGATCAGCTCAACTCGTTCGCCTCGGAAGTCACGCGCGTGGCGCGCGAGGTCGGCACGGAAGGGAAGCTCGGCGGGCAGGCGATGGTCAAAGGCGTCGCCGGCACGTGGAAGGACCTGACCGACAACGTCAACATGATGGCCGCGAACCTCACCTCGCAGGTGCGCGGCATCGCCCGGGTCGTGACGGCGATCGCGAAGGGCAACCTGAAGCAGAAGCTCGCGGTCGAAGCCCGAGGGGAGATCGCGGAGCTGGGCGACACGATCAACGACATGATCGAGACGCTGGCGACGTTCGCCGACCAGGTCACCACGGTGGCGCGCGAAGTCGGCGTCGAGGGACGCCTCGGCGGCCAGGCCAACGTGCCGGGTGCCGCGGGCACGTGGCGCGACCTGACGGACAACGTCAACCAGCTCGCCGCGAACCTCACCACGCAGGTGCGCGCGATCGCGGACGTGGCCACGGCCGTGACGAAGGGCGACCTGACCCGGAACATCACGGTCGAGGCGCAGGGCGAGCTCGCCGCGCTCAAGGGCAACATCAACGAGATGATCCGCAACCTGCGCGAGACGACGTCGCGCAACGCGGAGCAGGACTGGCTGAAGACCAACCTCGCCAAGTTCACGCGCATGATGCAGGGGCAGAAGAACCTGCACACGGTCTCGCAGATGATCCTGTCCGAGCTGGCGCCGGTGGTCAGCGCCGCGCACGGCGTGTTCTACACGATGGACTCGAACGGCTCCGAGCCGATCCTCAAGCTCGCCGCCACCTACGCGTACAAGGAGCGCAAGCACCTCAACAAGGAGTTCCGCATCGGCGAGTCGCTGGTGGGGCAGGCGGCGTTCGAGAAGCAGCGCATCCTCATCACCGACGCGCCGGACGACTACGTGCAGATCAACTCCGGCCTCGGCGAGTCGAAGCCGCTGAACATCATCGTCCTGCCGATCGTCTTCGAAGGCGCGGTGCTGGCGGTGATGGAGCTGGCGAGCTTCACGCGCTTCACCGAGACGTACCAGTCGCTGCTCGACCAGCTCACCGAGTCGATCGGCGTCGTGCTGAACACGATCCAGGCGAACATGCGGACGGAGGAGCTCCTCGCGCAGTCGCAGTCGCTCGCCGAAGAGCTGCAGACGCAGCAGGAAGAGCTGACCGAGACGAACAAGCGCCTCGAGTCTCAGGCCAAGTCGCTCCAGGCCTCGGAAGAGCTGCTCAAGCAGCAGCAGGAAGAGCTGCAGCAGACGAACGAGGAGCTGGAGGAGAAGGCCCGCCTGCTCACGGCGCAGAACGAGGAAGTGGAGCAGAAGAACCGCGAGGTCGAGACGGCCAAGCGGCAGCTCGAAGAGAAGGCGCGGCAGCTCGCGCTGACGTCGAAGTACAAGTCCGAGTTCCTGGCCAACATGTCGCACGAGCTGCGCACGCCGCTCAACTCGCTGCTCATCCTGGCCAAGCTGCTCAGCGACAACCCCGAGGGGAACCTCACCGAGAAGCAGACCGACTTCGCCAAGACGATCCACTCCTCGGGGCAGGACCTGCTCACGCTCATCAATGACATCCTCGACCTGTCGAAGATCGAGAGCGGCATGATGACGGTCGCGCTGTCGGACGTCTCCTTCCGCGAGATCCACGACCTCACGGAGCGGACCTTCCGCCAGGTCGCGGACGACAAGAAGCTCGACTTCACGATCGAGGAGGCCGACAACCTGCCGAACTCGATCCATACCGATCCGACGCGGCTGCAGCAGGTCCTGAAGAACCTGCTCGGCAACGCGTTCAAGTTCACCGAGAAGGGCGGCGTGAAGCTGCGCATGGAGACGGCGCTGTCCGGCTGGACGCCGGGCCACGACGTGCTCGACCGCGCGGCGGGCGTGATCGCGTTCCGGGTGACGGACACCGGCATCGGCATCCCCGAGGACAAGCAGCGGATCATCTTCGAGGCGTTCCAGCAGGCGGATGCGTCGACGACGCGGAAGTTCGGCGGGACGGGCCTCGGACTGTCGATCAGCCGCGAGATTGCGCGCCTCCTCGGCGGCGAGATCAGCGTCGAGAGCGAGCCGGGCGTCGGCTCGACGTTCACGCTGTACCTGCCGCAGACGTACGTCACGCCGCTCGGACGCCGCGAGCGTCAGGTCGAGCGGCCGGCGGAGAACGCCCCGGTCGCGCAGCGCGTGTCCATGACGTTCCCCGACTTCGGTGCGGAGACGTCGCCGGACCGCGAGGCGCGTGAGGCGAGGGGCGGCGGGAGCATTCAGGAGCAACAGGTGGTGATCGTCGAGGAGCAGGTGCCCGACGACCGCGACACGATCCGTTCGGGCGACCGCTCGGTGCTGATCGTCGAAGACGACGTCGCGTTCGCGCGCATCCTCCTCGACATGGCGCGCGAGAAGGGCTTCAAGGGCCTGGTCGCGACGCGCGGCGAGGCCGCCCTGCAGCTCGCGGGACGCTATCGTCCGGACGCGATCACGCTCGACATCGCCCTGCCCGACATGGAAGGGTGGACGGTGCTCGACCGCCTCAAGCACGACCGCGTCACGCGCCACATCCCGGTGCACATCATCTCCGGCGACGAAGAGACGGCGCGCGGCCTGCGCCTCGGCGCATTCGCGCAGATGCAGAAGCCGGTCTCGAAGGACGCGCTGGACGACGCGTTCTCGAAGATCCAGGGATTCCTCGAGAGACCCAACAAGTCGCTGCTGGTGGTGGAGGACAACGAACAGCAGAGGCACGCGATCGTCGAGCTGATCGGGGAGAACGACGTCGACATCACGGCGGTCGGCACGGGCGAGGAGGCGCTGCGGTTGCTGAGCGAGCGCCACTTCGACTGCATGGTCCTCGACCTGGGGCTGCCGGACATGAGCGGCTTCGATTTCATCAACCGGCTCAAGAACGACCTCGGCGTCACCGACGTGCCGATCGTGGTCTACACGGGCCGCGAGCTGTCGCGGAAGGAAGAGAACGAATTGAAGCGGATGGCCGACGCGATCATCGTCAAGGACGTCCGCTCGCCGGACCGCCTGCTCGACGAGACCGCGCTGTTCCTGCACCGCGTCGAGGAGAACCTGCCGGAACAGAAGCGGAAGATGCTCGAGCAACTGCACGAGTCCGATCCGGTGCTGGCCGGGAAGAAGGCGCTCATCGTGGACGACGACATGCGCAACATCTACGCGCTGACGTCGCTGCTGGAGCGGCACAAGATGAAGGTGCTGTACGCGGAGAGTGGCCAGGAGGGCATCGACGCGCTGCGCAACAACCTCGACATCGACGTCGTGCTGATGGACGTGATGATGCCCGAGATGGACGGCTACGAAGCGATGCGTCGCATCCGCGCGATGGACGAGTACCGCAACCTCCCGATGATCGCGCTGACGGCGAAGGCGATGAAAGGCGACCGCGAGAAGTGCATGGAAGCGGGCGCCAGCGACTACATCACCAAGCCGATCGACGCGCAGCAGCTCGTGTCGTTGCTGCGAGTGTGGCTCTACCGGTAAACCTCAGACGTGCGGCGGCGAACGCGCCGCCGCACTTCCACCCTCGGGGAGAGGGTCAGGTCAGGGCGCCTTCGATTACTCCACCGCGCGTCCCGCGTTCACGAAGCCGTGCCCGTGGAACTGGTCCGTGCCCCTCCGGCCTTCGTCGTCCGCGGTGCGTGCGAGGATGGTCTTGAGCTGCGCGGGCGTGGCGTTCGGCTTCGCCTGCTTCACCAGCGCCGCTACGCCGGAGACAACGCCGGCGGCCATGCTCGTTCCGGCGCCGTAGGAGTACGTGCCGGTGCTTGCGCCCGAGCCGCGGGTCGAGCTCAGGATCATGTCGAAGATCCAGCAACGCTGGGTGGTCATGCCGCTCGGTACGCGCGGGAAACTGCAGAGCTGCTGCCCCTGGGGCGTCTCTTCGAGCGAGAAGTCCCCGCCCGGAGCGGACACCCACACCACACCCTCGCCGTAGTTCGTGTAGAAAGCGGGACGACGGAAGTCGGTGGCGCCGAAGCCGTAACCCACCGGGCCGGTGGCCGACACGGCGATGCCGCTGCCGGACTCCGCGGGGAGGAAGACGACGCTCTTATGGAGCGGTTCTTCCGGCTCGCCTTCGTGCTCTTCGCCTTCTTCGCCTTCCTCTCCTTCATGTTCGTCGACCGGCTCCTCGGGCTGGCCGAGGTCGAGGGCGTCGTTGCCGGCGGCGGAGATGACGAGCACGCCGCGGCTCTTGGCGTAGTTCACTGCTTTGGCCATCGCGCTGACGAGCGGTCCGCCGCCGCCCTTGCGGTTGATGTGGGCTTCGAGGCTCATATTGATGATGTCCGCGCCCGCGCCACCCTCGGAGATCGGATCGGCGGCGTAGAGGATGCCCGGAATGGCCCAGCCGAACTCGCCCCCGCCGTCGTGCAGGATCTTCACCGCGATGAGCGTCGCCTCGGGCGCGATGCCGATCGCGCCGATGTTGTTGTCCGATGCCGCGATGACGCCGGCAACATGGGTACCGTGCCAGAACGTACCGGTGTCGGCGTTGTACGGCTGTCCGGGCACGAACGACTTCGAGAGCGCCGTGTCGACGCGGTCGCGCAGGTCGATGTGCCGGTCGTGGATGCCGCCGTCCAGGACGGCGATGCGCACGCCCCGGCCCGTGTAGCCCGCGTCCCACGCCGCCTGCGCGTTGACCGCGCGATGCACCCACTGCACGTGCACGAACGTTTCGTTGCCGGGCGTGACCGCGCTCTCCTCGAGCTCGACCACCTGCGTGCGCGCCTGCATGCGCGTGTGCACGTCCTGCGCGACGATGCTGAACGCGCCGGTCCCGTTCAGGCGATCAGCGAACGCGGGATCGTCGGACGACGCCACGGCGATGCCGGTGGCGGCGTGCGAGTAGGTGACGGTGCCGCCGGCAGCGGCGACTGCCTCCGACCGCGACGGGTTCCAGCCGTCGGCGACGAGGACGTAGTCGGCGGCAAAAAGAGGAATGGACACAACGAGTACCACGACAGCGATGCTGACTCGGAACCGCATGATTGTTCTCCTTGGACGATTGGGTTTCCTACCGCTCTCTCTCTCTCAACCAGTGATCCACTCGCGCACCGCCTCGATCAGTCCCACGTGAGGGCGCGAGATGATCCGCGCGGTGCCGCGCATTCCGATGGGGAGGGACATCGTCGGGCCGTTGTGCGTCTTCACCCACGGATCGTCGACGGCGATGACGACCGCGTAGACGCCTGGTTCTCCGGGCGCGCTGCGGGTCGGCTGGCGGTCGATCGTGAGGACGCGGCCGTGGAAGACGCGGTACTTGGTCTTCGGCAGCCCGGCGAGCTCGATGATGGCCTGCTGTCCCGGGCGTACCGGGACGACGTCTTCTTCGGCGACGAGCGCACGAAAACGGATCGCGGTCGGATCGACGACGCTGAACACGACCTCGCCCGGCTCGACGCGCTTGCCGACGAGCTCGCGCGGCTCGGAGCCGACGACCACGCCGGCGATGTTCGACCGCACGGTCTCGAGCCCGCGCAGCCGCGCCGCCTCGGCCATGGCCCGCTCGAGGGTCGCGGTGCGGGCGCGGAACTGCTCGATGTCCCGCCGCGACTGCGCGAGCGCGGTCTCCTGCTGCTTGGTCACGAGGTCGACGTCCGTGACGGAGCCGGCGGCGGCGAGACGCGACTTCTCCATCTCGATCTCCACCTGCCGGAGCTGCCACACGGCCTGCTCCGCGTTGTCTTTCGCCTGATCGAGCTCCGCCTTGCTGGCGATGCCCTGCTCGTGCATTTCCTGCGTGCGTTTGTGCTTGCCCGCGAGGGCGGAGGCGCTCGAGCGCAGCTCCTCCACGCGCGCCTTCATGCGCGAGATCTCGAGCTGCACCTGAGCGGTGGTGTTCACCTGCCGCGCGCGCTCGAGGGGGTGGATGCGGTTGAGGAGGGCGTCGTGCTCGCGGAGCGCCGCGTTGAGCGCGATGCGCGTTTCCTCGAGCTCGCGCAGCGTCTGCTGATTCGCCATCTCGCGCTGCGGGTCTCCGACGGCGAACAGGGGGATGCCCGCCGCGACCATCGCCCCGTTGCGCACGGCCACGGTGGAGATGATCCCTCCGACCTCGGGCCGGACCTTGTGGTACGCGCCGACCTCGATCTCGCCGGGCGCGCGCTTGGTGATCGCCACGCGGGCGAAGATGAAGAATGCCGCGGCGACGACCACGACGGCGCCGAGGGTGATGCGGGTCCAGCGGATGATCGATGCGATCCAGCTCATGCGAAGGCCTCCACGCCCACCGCGGAGGGCACGCCGTCCCCGCGCTCGCGCCACAACTGCTGCTCGAGGAACTCGCGGTAGCGGGGGGAAGATTGGAACAGGTCGTCGTGCCGTCCGTAGGCGACCACCGCTCCGTCTTCGAGGAAGAGCGAGCGGTCGGCCCAGAGAATCGGCGCGAGACGGTGGGCGATGACGAGCATCGTGCAGTCACGTCCGAAGGCCCGCAGCGCGGTCAGGAGCCTCTGCTCCGTCGGACCGTCCAGCGCGGACGTGGCCTCGTCGAGGATGAGCACCTGCGGGCGCTGCAGGATCGCGCGGGCGATGGCCACGCGCTGGCGCTCGCCGCCGGAAAGCAGTCCGCCGCGCGGGCCGACCGGCGTCTCCAGTCCCTGCGGGAGATGGGAGAGGGTCTCGTCGAGCTGCGCCATGTGCACGACCGCATCGATCTCTTCGCGAGTCGCGCGTTTGCGGGCGAGCAGCAGGTTCTCACGCAGCGTGGCGTTGAACAGCAGCGGCTCCTGCGGGACCACCGCGACGACGTCCCGGAGCTCGCGGAGGTGGAGCCGGCGCACGTCGCAGCCGTCGAGGAGGACGGCTCCGGCCTGCGGGTCGTAGAGTCGCGTGATCAGATTCGCGATGGTCGACTTGCCGCTGCCGGTCGGGCCGAGGATCGCCAGCGACTGTCCGGGCTCGACCTCGAAACTGACGTCGCGCAGGATGGAACGGTCGGCCTCGTAGCGGAAGCTCACGCCCCGCACGGCCACCGCACCGCGGACCGGCACCGGCAGGGGCCGCGCATCCGCGTCGTCGCGGATCGCCGGCGTCTCGCGCAGCACCTGTTGCACGCGCCGGATGCTCGCGCTCGCACGCTGGTACTGCGCGTACATGCTGGTGATGTTCTCGACCGGCTCGAAGAGACGGCTGAGGAAGGTGTAGAACGCGACCAGACCGCCGATCGTGAGCGCGCCGGCGAGCACCTGCTGGCCGCCGAAGCCGAGGACGAGCGCCGTCCCCGCGACGGTCACGAGAATGTTGGTGAGGCCGAGCAGCAGCTCGCCCCCGCGACGGCGGATGCTGAGGTCGATGCCCCGGCGGGCGATCCCGGCGTAGCGGCGCGCCTCCGCGGTCTCGCGCCGCAGCAACTGGATCTGCTGGACGCTGCTGAGCACCTCCTGCAGCAGCGAGCTCCGCTGCGCGGCCGTCTTCTGCACGTCGTCCGACAGTTTGCGCAGGCGCGGCTGGCCGTAGCGCCGGGTGTAAACGGCGACGAACACCAGCGGGAGCACGATCAGCGTCAGCTTCCAGTTCAGGACGAGCATGATGGCCAGGGTCAGGCCGGTGGTGACGACGATGCGCACGACCGAGACGACGAGCGTGCCGCCGAGCTCTTCGATCTGCTGCACGTCCTGCTCGATGCGGTGCAGCAGGTCACCGACCGGAGTCTTCTTGTGGTATTCGGCGGAGAGCCGCTGCACGTGCCGCAGCAGCTCGAGCCTCGTGCGGAAGACGACGCGCTGCCCCGCGTACCCGCTCAGGATCGACGAGAGCCCGTTGAGGCTCAGGCGAAAGAAGTAGGCAAAAAAAAACCGGCGGCCGCCACGGGGATCATGCCGGCGTCCCGACGAGGGAGGATCTCGTCGATCAGCCACTTGATGATCAGCGGGTCGATCAGCGACAGCATCCCCGTCACGCCGAAGCAGAAGAGCGTGTACAGGTAGAGGCTGGACACCGACCGCGATTGCCGCAGCAGCCAGTCGAGCTCGGGAGAGAAATGTTTCCGCATGGATTCCTGTATTCTTGATAAGCCCGCCGGAGGAAACGTTTGCACCGGTCCTCCGGCGGGCGGGGTGGGCTCTGTCCTGGTTCGACACCCGGACAGAGCCCCGAATGCACTACGCGAGCACTTCTTCCACGGGGACATCCCCGCAGCAGCAACGGCGGCAGCACTCGCAGTCGCAACAGCAGCCGCTGCAGCCGAGCGTCAGCTCTTCGGCGGCGCCGATCTCGAACACTTCAGGAGTTTCGTATCGCATGGTGTCTTTCACCTCCTTTCGTTGTGGGATTCAGCACGTCATGCCGCGGATCGAAGTCTTCGCTGTTCCAGAGACCGGAGCCAGCATTCGATCGAAATGATCCGCAGCAAAGCCGGCATGTTGATGTTCACTCCATGACGGGCCCGGGTGAAGGCCGTCAGAAACGTGTCCTGCTCGATGATCCCGAGGGCGGCGGCGCGGGAGCTCGAGAACATCTCCCGCAGGACCGGCCACTCGCGGGCCACTGCGCGGACGACAGCCTCGTCCGGACCGCGCTTGTTCTTGCGCTGCACGATCTTCGGCGGCAGCACGTCTCCGAGCGCGCGGCGGAGCACCGAGCGCGTCTCGCCCGGCCGCAGCTTCTGCTCGAGCGGAATGCCGAGGCAGAACTCCACCAGCGGGCGATGCATGAACGGATACGTCGCGTCCATCGCCCCCTGCTCGAGGTAATAGCCGAGGGAGAAGTGCGCGAGCAGGTCTTCGATCATCCGTGCCTGTGCGCGCCACGACGGCCGCCGGTGGCGGGCCGACGCCGGCATGTGGTGCATGCGCTCGTTGATGTGCGCGCGCTCGATGAAGTCGGGTGACAGCCATTCCGGCATCCGCTCGTCGTGGCCGGCGTGAGCGCCGGACTTGCCGAGGAGCGGCCGGATCACCGTGCGGACGGTCAGCTCGAAGTACGACGTCCGGAGCGCCCGCGCCCACGTCTTGAGGCTGCGGTGTGCCGCCAGGAACTTCCGGGCCTTGATGTGATCGAGCGGCTCGTAGAGCTGATCGGTCTCGCCCCACAGCACCTGATCGCCGCCGATGCCGCGCATCAGCACGCGCGCGCCCGCCGCCTCCATCGTCTTCTGCACCTGCCGGTGACGGGCGAGGAAGCAGATCTCCGGGGTGGGGTAGAGGGGCGACTCGATGTCGCCGAGGGTCGAGAGGAGGCGATGGTCTTCTTCGCGAAGATGCACGCCGCGGCGGCCCGTGGCCTGCTCCACCTCCACGATGTACTCGCGCTCGTCCGAGGACTTGGCTTCGTCGAAGACGTAGGAGATCGTGAGCAGGTCCGGAGCCGTGGCCTTGCCTTCGCGCATGAGCCGGTCGGCGAGGCAGACGATGGTCGAGGAATCGAGTCCGCCGCTGAGCTCCGCGGCCACCGTGTGCTCGCCCTGCATGCGCACGGCGATGGCCTCGCGGAGCAACTCCACCAGGCGGTCCTCGTAGTCGCTTTCGCGGCCGAGGACCACGTCCTGGATGTCGTGGACGGACCAGAAGCGCTTGACCTTCGACCCCTCCGGCGTGAACACGAGCATCGTGCCCGGCGGGACGACGCGGATGTTGCGGTACGGCGTTTCGTCGCCGCGTGCACCGTCGGTCATGTAGCCGCCGAGGTAGTCGTCGTCGATGGTCAGGTCGATGCCGAGGCTCGGTTCGACGAGCGGGTCGATGCGTGTCGACCACACCACGCGGCTCGGCGAGGCGGCGTAGAAGAGCGGGCGGTTGCCGAAGGCGTCCCGGCCGAGGATCAGGGTGCGGCGCGGCGCATCCCAGAGGGCGAAGGCGAAGTCGCCGACGACGTCCGCGACGAAGTCGCCGTCAGGATCGCGACGATAGAGGTCGAACAGGAGCTCGACGTCCGAACGCCCGGTGGTTCGGTTGTCCATGCGGCCGTCCCACACGATGCTGATCCCGTTGCGCTCGAGGTGCTGCGAGGGCTCGGGACTGCGTCCGGTGTGGAAGGCGCGCTGGAGCAGGACCGTCGCGCCATGCGCGAGCTGGGCGCTTCCATCCGAGCCGCAGTAGGTGATGCCGTGTGCGAGTGCGGCAGTCACTTCTGCAGATGCCGCAGCTCCGTTTCGTTGAAAACAGCCTGCAATTCCGCTCATTGGACGAGGGTCTCCTGCTTCAGGGGTCAGCAGCGTTTTTCAGGGGGTCAGCAGCGCTCGAGAACGCCGTAGTAGGTTTGCACTCCCGTTTCGTCATTCACCACACGGTCGCCGATCTCCGCCCACGCGTGCGCGTAGAAAGGCGTTCGCCGCGCGCCGATGACCAGCTCGGCCGGATAGCCCGCCAGCCGGAGCAGGCAGACCGCGACGACGGAGCGCTGGAGACACCAGGCGCGTTTCACGTACAGGGAAGCGGCGCGGTCGACGGCGCCGCAGATGCGATGTGCGGTCTGCTCGTCCTCGCGCGTGCGCCGCCGCACCGGGAACTTCTGGACGAACCGGTGCAGCCGGCGGAAGCCGCCGAACTTCATCAGCAGGTCGACCACGACGAGCACCGCGTATGCGAAGGCGGACAGGAAGATCCCGCTCCGGCTGGCGCAATCGGCCTCGCAGCAGCGGCGGAGAGCTCCGTGCGTTGCTTCAGCCATCGATCTTCACCAGACCTTTCGCCTGCAGCGATTGAATGAAGCGCGAGACGTCGCGGCCGACACGCTCGAACGGCACGTTACAGAGCACGGCGATCTCGGTCGCGGTTTGCTTCGGAGACGCACCGGCGAGCAGGCCGCCCCAGATGCGGGCGGAGACACCGTCGATGCTGTGATACAGCCCCTTTTCGAGATCGAGGAGCACGTATCCATCACCATCTCCCGTCGATCGCACGTGTCCGGCGATGGACACTTGCGAGGCGAGGACATCCGTAGAGACTGCGTTCAGCACGTCCACCAGGGTTTCCCTCTTCAATTGTTTTTGTAAGGAGGGATATACCATTGTGGGAAATGGATGGCAAGACATTTTTAGCTAATAATTCTGGAAGGGCCCGCTATCTCCTTACGGCTGAGCCATCTACGGTTGAGCACGGAGATAGCAAGGTCGGCCGTCCACGGAAACTGGCCACGTTTCGAGGCGCTGTCGGGACCTCCAGGCGGAGGAGGGCGGTCCTCTCCATACTGTTGAGCACGGAACCTGCAAGGCCTGCCGTTTGCTCTAAGGTCCTTTGCGCTCAATGGCGAACACACAAGCAGCGATCCTCGACGAACAGGCAAAAGCGGACCTCGAACAGATCGAGGTCGGCCTGCTGACGGAGGGGATCTATCAACACTACGGTTTCGACTTCCGCGATTACTCGCTCCCGTCGTTGCGGCGCCGGATCTGGAAGCGGGTCTACGCCGAGGGGCTGAGCACGATCTCCGGACTCATCGAGAAGGTCCTGCACGACCCGCAGTCGATGGAGCGGCTGCTGCTGGATCTGTCCGTCAATACGACGGCGATGTTCCGCGACCCGACCTTCTACCTCGCGTTCCGCCGGAAGGTCGTCCCGATGCTGCGCACCTATCCGTTCGTCCGCATCTGGCACGCCGGCTGTTCGACGGGCGAAGAGGTCTACTCGATGGCCATCCTCCTCCACGAGGAAGGGCTCTACGACCGCTGCCGGATCTATGCGACGGACATCAACGAGGCGGTGCTGCAGAAGGCGAAGTCGGGGATCTTCCCGCTGTCGACCATGCAGGAGAACACCTCCAACTACATCACCGGCGGCGGCACGGGCACGTTCTCGGACTACTACACCGCGCGCTACGACTACGCCATCTTCCGCCCGTCGCTGCGGGAGAACGTGGTCTTCGCGCAGCACAACCTGGTCACGGACGCGTCGTTCAATCACTTCAACGTGATCTTCTGCCGGAACGTGCTGATCTATTTCAACAACGCCCTGCAGGACCGCGTGCAGCAGCTCTTCCTCCAGTCCATGGAGATGTTCGGCATCCTTGGCCTGGGCAAGAAGGAGTCGATCAAGTACACGACCGTTTCGGAGAACTACGACGAGGTGGACGCCGAGGAGAGGCTGTACCGGAGGGTGCGGTGAGCACGAGGCCGGCGCTTCCCCCGGGCATCCGCTCCTGGACGGACGGCCGCGTCCTCCCCGCCGCCCAGCAGAAATACGAGCTGATCGTCCTCGGCTGTTCGATGGGCGGCATGTCGGCGATGGAGCAGATCTTCTCCGTGCTGCCGGCCGATTTCCCGGTGCCGATCGTCGTCGCCCAGCATCGCTATCGGACCTCGGGCGAAGCGCTGCCGTCGTTCCTGCGGCGGCATTCGAAACTCAACGTCGTCGACGCGCTCGACAAGCAATGGGTCCATCCCGGCAACGTGTATCTCGCGCCGGCGGACTATCATCTGCTCGTCGACCGGGACGGGGAGCTGAGCCTCTCGGTCGACGCGGCCGTCGCTTACTCGCGCCCGTCGATCGACGTGTTGTTCGAGTCCGCGGCGGACGCGTATCTCGCCGGGACGGTTGCCGTCGTTCTCACCGGGGCGAATGCCGACGGTGCGCGCGGCGCGAAACGGATCAAGGAGCGTGGAGGTTTCGTGGTCGTGCAGGACCCCCAGACGGCTGAATCGCCGGAGATGCCCTCGGCCGCCATTGCCGCCACGCGCGTGGATCGGATCTTGCCTCTGAACCGAATCGGGCCGTTTCTCGTCGAGTTGTGCCGGAACTCCGGATGATGGACGATCGTGTAAACATCCTCCTGGTCGACGACCAGCCGAACAACCTCCTGGCCCTGGAGTCGATCCTCGCCGAGACGGGAGAGAACCTGGTCTCGGCCGAATCCGGCTCGGCGGCGCTGCGCCATCTGCTGCAGATGGACTTCGCGGTGGTGCTGCTCGACGTCCAGATGCCCGACCTCGACGGTTTCGAGACCGCGAACCTGATCCGTTCGCGCGAGCGTTCCCGCGACACCCCGATCATTTTCCTGACCGCCCTCTCCCGCAGCGAGACGAACGTCTTCCGCGGGTACGAGCTGGGCGCGGTCGACTACATGTTCAAGCCCTTCCACCCGGAGATCCTCCGGTCGAAGGTGAACGTCTTCATCGAGCTGTTCCGGAAGCGGGAGGCCTTCAAGCGCCAGGCGCACGAGCTGGCGAGGCTCATCAAGCAGAACGAGCTCATTCTCAACGCCGCGGCCGAGGGCGTGTTCGGTGTAGGGCTGGAGGGGAACACGACGTTCGTCAATCCCGCGGCCGCGCGGATGATCGGCCGCAGGCCGGAGGAGATCACCGGCGTCGACATCCACTCGCTCGTGCATCCGGTCTTCCCCGGCGTGCTGACCTGCGACGTTTCGAAATGCCGGCTCTACGGCGTCGTGCACGGCGAGCCGGCGTACGACGAGATCGAGGAGACGTTCTTCCGCCCCGAGGGGACGAGCTTCCCGGTGGAGTTCTGCGCGTCGCCGATGCGCGACGAGAACGGCGCGCTCCTCGGATCGGTCATCACCTTCCGCGACGTCACCGAGAAACGCGCCGCCGCGCTGGCCGCGGAAGCCGAGCGCCGCTATCGCGAGGCGGAGGCCCAGAACCGCGCCAAGGACAACTTCCTGGCCACGCTCTCCCACGAGCTGCGCACGCCGATGACGTCCATCCTGGGCTGGGTGCAGTTCCTGCGCACGGGCCACTTCGATCAGCAGGAGCTCGACGAGGCGCTGCGCACGATCGAGTCGAGCGCGCGCCTGCAGGCGCGGCTCATCGACGACATGCTCGACGTCTCGCGCATGATCCTCGGCAAGTTCCAGGTCGATCTGCAGCCGACGCGGATCTCCGACATCATCGAAGCCGCGCTCACGACCGCGCGCCCGCTGGCGGCGGACAACGAAGTGCGCCTGACGTGGGAGATCGAGGACCGCGAAGCGCTGGTCGAGGCGGATGCGAGCCGCATCCAGCAGGTCATCCATAACCTGCTGTCGAACGCGATCAAGTTCACGCCGGCCGGCAAGCACGTCGATCTGCGGACCGAGCGCCAACAGGGCAAGTTGAGCATCCGGGTGTCGGACGAAGGGGAGGGCATCGAGCCCTCGTTCCTCCCGTACGTGTTCGACCGCCTCCGCCAGGCCGAGGGCTCGAACAAGCGCAGCGGGCTGGGACTGGGCCTGGCCATCGCGCGCCACATCGTCGAGCTCCACCACGGCGACATCGTCGCCGAAAGCGAAGGCCCCGGCCGCGGCGCGAGCTTCACCGTGACGCTGCCCGAGGTGAAGGACGCCGCGACGCACCGCAAGTCCGACGCGGTGCACGCGTAGGAATCAGCCGCCTCCCTCCGGCCCCCTCTTCGTCTCCGTGTCTCCGTGGTGAATACGAGCATGCCTCGCAGCTCTGATCGCCGCCTCTCGCAAGAAATCCTGTTTGCACAGGAGGAACGTCGGTATTCACCACGGAGACACAGAGACACAGAGGGGGACGGAGGAAGCTGACGGCGGTGGTAATACGCGCGCTTCTTTCGCGTCTGTAATTGCGTTGTCCCCGTATGGCCTGATACCGTGCGGCACGGTTCGCATGCAGTAATTTCCTCCAATTTCCAAAAACAATCGAGGTTTCTTATGTCCGGAATGAGCCCGCGACTGCGGATGTCGCGTCTTTTCCTGTCCCTGGCGATCCTGTCCTCCGTGTGCGCAGCCGTGACTGCGCGCGCGCAGTCCTGTCCTCCGGCCGAGATTACGGTGTCGAAGACGGAGGCGTGTCCGTACGAAACCCTCACGGCCGTAGTGCAGCCTCCGGGCGAGGGCAGTACGTGGCAGTCCGTCTCGTGGACGATCGCCAATGGGATGTTCCGGCTTCCCGACTATCCCTACACCTCGTCGACGGCCTCGGGTCCGAACGTCGAGTTCTACGCCGACGGCTCCGGCACGGTGATGGTCAGCGTCACGGCGTACACCGCGGAGTGCGGGTCAACGAACTCCGCGTACGTCGCGCTGCGCACCATCGACGCGCCGGTGATCACCACCTCGGCCGACGAGGCCTGTCCGAACGCGCAGCTCACCGCGACCGCGGAGCCGCCGGCGGAAGGCGGCGACTGGCAGGCGTACCAGTGGTCGATCGACGGCGGAGGGTTCTACCTCAACGAGTACCCGTGGACCTCGACGACCGCCTATACGCCCGAGGTGACGTTCTATGCGAGCGGACCCGGACCGGCGACGCTGCGCCTCGTCACGTACGACGCCTCGGGCTGCGTCACGCCGCAGGCGACGAAGGAAGTCTCGATCCGCACGGTCGAGCCTCCGGTCATCACCGTGTCCACGCCGGACGTCTGCCTGTACGAGTCGTCGACGGCGAGCGCCTCTGCTCCCGCCGAGGGCGGCGAGTGGGACTATTACTTCTGGACCATCGAGGGCGGCCAGTTCTGGGACCCGTATTCCGGCGGCGGCACCAACGCGTACACGCAGACGGTGCAGTTCTCGCCGACCCAGAGCGGCCCGGTCACGCTCCGGCTGCGGGTCGGGGACGGAGAGGGTTGCGAAGCCGAGACGACGCAGGTGATCCCGGCGCGCGTTTCTCCGGCGGAGATCGTCCTCGACTCCGAGACGTGCCCGACGTCGGCGACGATCGCCAACGCCGGCGACTTCTCCCTCGTGTACTGGCAGTGGGGCGGCGTCGTGATCGAAGGCTCGTCCTACGAGCCGACCCTGCACTTCACGCCCAGCGGCCAGGGGCCCATCTACCTGAAGGCGATGGTGCGGTACGACACCGGCTGCGAGATCCAGCGGGAGATCACCCATCAGGTCTCCGGACTCCCCAGCACGAACATCACGCTGAGCTCGGGCATCTGCCAGGGCCGGCCGGCCACGGCCTCGGTTCCGGATGCGGGACCGGGCGCCACGTATTTCTGGGACGCGAACGGCACCGGCTGGATCTCCGGCCCCACGAATGAGCGCACGGTCACGGTCATTCCGAGCAACAGCTCCTCGCTCGACCTCACCGTGCGCGTGACCAACGCCAGCGGCTGCCCCGCGTCGTCGACCATCCACGCGGCGTCCAGCCCCACGCCGTGGTATCCCGGCTTCGAGACGGTCCCCTCGACGATGTGCGCGAATACCACCGCCACCGCGTCCACGAAGGCTGAGCCCGGGAGCTGGTCGTACATCTGGGAAGTGATCGGCGGACAGATCCTCACCGGCCAGAACACGCGCACGATCACGTTTCGCGCGGGCGCGGCGAGCCCGGTCACGGTGAAGGTGACGAAGCGGTACTGGCAGGGCTGCGCCACGACGTACGAGCACCAGGTCGCGGTGCCTCAGCCCATCGCACAGCCGTCCGTCAGCGCCTCCGGCCCGACGACGTTCTGCACGGGCGGCTCGGTCACGCTGACCGCGCCGGCGGGGTACACGTATCAATGGTCGACCGGCGCCACGACGCAGTCGATCGCCGTCACCACGGCGGGCAACTACAGCGTCACGGTGCGCGACCTGGCGGGGTGCAACACCGCGACGAGCGCGCCGGTGACGGTCACGGTCAACCCGTATGCGGCGACGCCCACAGTCACGGCGTCCGGCCCCACGAGCTTCTGCGAAGGCAGCAGCGTCACACTGACGTCGTCGGAGGCGTCCAGCTATCTGTGGTCGACGGGCGCGACGACGCGCTCGATCACGGTGGACGCGAGCGGCAGCTACAGCGTGACGGTGGACCCGAACGGCTGCAGCGCGACGTCCGCGCCCACGGTGGTGACGGTGAACGCGCCGCCGGCGACGCCGGCCGTCACGGCCTCCGGCCCGACGACCTTCTGCGAAGGCGGCTCGGTGACGCTCACCGCGCCGGACGGCTTCACGTACCTCTGGTCGAACGGCGCGACGGCGCAGTCCATCGCGGTTACCGCGAGCGGCTCGTACAGCGTGACGGTGACGGACGCGAACGGCTGCTCGGCGACGTCGGCCGCGACGGACGTCACGGTGAACCCCCTGCCGGCGACGCCGGCCATCAGCGCGAGCGGCCCGACGGCGTTCTGTGAAGGCGGCTCGGTGACGCTGACTGCGCCCGCCGGATTCTCCTATCTGTGGTCGAACGGCGCGACGACGCAGTCGATCACCGTCGGCGCGAGCGGCTCGCACAGCGTCACTGTGACGAACGCGAACGGTTGCTCGGCGACTTCGGCTCCTGCGACCGTCACGGTGCACGCGAACCCGGCGACGCCGGCGGTCACGGCCTCCGGCCCGACGACGTTCTGCGAGGGCGGCTCGGTGACGCTGACCGCGCCCGCCGGATTCTCCTATCTGTGGTCGAACGGCGCCACGACGCAGTCCATCACCGTCAGCGCGAGCGGCGCGTATGGCGTCACGGTGACGAACGAGAACGGCTGCTCGGCGTCGTCGAGTGCGACGGCCGTCACCGTGCTGCCGCTCCCCGAGGCGGCGATCGAGGCTTCGTCGACGACGCTCTGCGCGTTCGGCACCGTGACCCTCACGGCGTCGCCGGCCGCGTCCTATCTGTGGTCGAACGGCGCGACGACGCAGTCCATCACCGTCAACGCGGCGGGCACGTACAGCGTCACGGTGTCCGACGGGCAGTGCTCGAAGACGAGCGAGCCCGTGACCATCGTCGCGGAGACGACGACGGTGACCGTGACCGGCAGCGACAATCAGCTCTGTCCGGGCGACAGCGTGACCGTGACGTCGGCCGTCAACGGCACGGCGGCGTCGTATCAGTGGTACGGCTTCGGCGGCCAGCCGGTGGTGGGAGAGACCGGACCGACGCTCACGATCACGCCTTCGACGACCGGCACGAGCTATTACTTCCTGCGCATCACGACGCCGGCCGGCTGCGTGATCCAGAGCAACACCTTCATCTACACGGTGACGCCGGCCGACGCGACGGTCACCGCGAGCGGCCCGACTACCTTCTGCGAGGGCGGCTCGGTCGATCTCTCCGCGCAAGACCTGCCGGGCTACTCCTGGTTGTGGTCGAACGGCGCCACGTCGCGCACGATCACGGTGGCGGCGACCGGCACCTACAGCGTGACGGTGACCAACGCGAACGGCTGCACGGCGACCTCGGATCCGGTGGTGGTCACGGTCGACGCGAATCCGGAGACCCCGGTGGTCACGGCGAGCGGCCCCACGACGTTCTGCGAAGGCGGCTCGGTGACGCTCACGGCGCCGGCTGCCGATACCTGGCTGTGGTCGAATGGCGCAACGTCGCAGTCGATCACCGTCGACGGCAGCGGGACGTACTTCGTCACGGCGACGAACGCGAGCGGCTGTTCGGCAACGTCGAATCCCGTGGTCGTGACCGAGAACGCGGTTCCGGCGACGCCGTCGATCGCGGCGAGCGGCCCGACGACATTCTGCGCCGGCGGCTCGGTGACCCTCACCGCACCCGCGGGCTTCACCTATCTCTGGTCGAACGGCGCGACGACGCAGTCGATCGCGGTCACCGCGAGCGGTTCGCACAGCGTCACGGTGACGAACGCCAACGGCTGCTCGGCGACGTCCGAGCCGGTGGCGGTCACGGTGAACGCGAATCCGGAGACGCCGGTGGTCACCGCCGGCGGTCCGACGACGTTCTGCGAAGGCGGCTCGGTGACGCTCACCGCGCCCGCGGGCTTCACGTATCTCTGGTCCAACGGCGCGACGACGCAGTCGATCAACGCCGACGCGAGCGGGTCGTACAGCGTCACCGTCACCAACGCGAGCGGCTGCTCGGCGACGTCGAATCCCGTGGTCGTCACCGAGAACGCGGCTCCGGCCACGCCGGCGATCACCGCGGGTGGCCCGACGACGTTCTGCGCGGGCGGCTCGGTGACGCTCACCGCACCCGCGGGCTTCACCTACCTCTGGTCCAACGGCGCGACGTCGCAGTCGATCGCCGTCAGCGCGAGTGGCTCGTACAGCGTGACGGTCACGAACGCGAGCGGCTGCAGCGCGACGAGCGCTCCGGCCACCGTGACCGTGAACCCGCTCCCGGCGGCGACGGTCACCCCCAGCGGTCCGACGACGTTCTGCCAGGGCGGCAGCGTCACGCTCACCGCGCCGGCGGGACTCACGTATCTCTGGTCGAACGGCGCCACGTCGCAGTCGATCGTCGCGACGGCCAGCGGCTCGTACAGCGTCACGGTCACGAACGCGAACGGCTGCAGCGCGACGAGCACTCCGACGGCCGTCACCGTCAACCCCCTCCCGGCCACGCCGGCGATCACCGCCGGCGGTCCGACCACGTTCTGCGAGGGCGGCTCGGTGACGCTCACCGCGCCCGCGGGCTTCACCTATCTCTGGTCCAACGGCGCGACGACGCAGTCCATCAGCGCCGGTGCGAGCGGCTCGTATTCGGTGACGGTCACGAACGCGAACGGCTGCAGCGCCACGAGCGCGCCGCGGTCCGTCACGGTGACGCCGGCGACGGCGATCACGCAGCAGCCCCAGAGCGCGACCATTCCCAGGAACACGTCGCGCACGCTCACGGTCACCGCCTCGGGCACCGGCACGCTGACCTATCAGTGGTACCGCGGCACGAGCGGCAACACGTCCAACCCGATCGGCGGCGCAACGTCCGCCAACTACAACACCGGGAAGCTCTCCCGGGGCACGTACACCTACTGGGTCCGCGTCACCGGCACCTGCGGCTCGGTGAACAGCAGTACCGCTACGATCACGGTGCCGTAATCACACCGAGGGGTTCCTCGGGCTCCTCGGAGTTCCTCGGCAGAGGGGCTCCGAAGACTCCCCGAGGAACTCCGAGGAACCGAGGAACTCCGAGGAACTTCCGGAGGAGCCTACTGCTCGCCGTTCATCGCGTCGTCTTTCGGGACGGGGATGGTGATGCCGCCCTGCAGGCCGATGCGGCGCAGCGTGCGTCGGACGAGCTCGCGGACGGCCGCGAAGCGGTCGTTCGACGGGGCTTCCTCACGCGTGCGCGTGGTCTGAGTCTTCTGGGCGCCCTGAGCGGGGCGGGCGTCGGCAGGCACCGCGGCGAGCACGGTGAGGCTGATCGAAAGAGCGGCGATGAGGGACTTGATCGTCGAAGCGCGCATGGTGTGTGTTCCTCTCTCTCTGGCTCGGCTCTACTGCTCGGCGTTCGGGTCGGTCGGCCGCGGAACGGGGATGGTGATCCCACCCTGCAGGCCGAGGCGGCGCAACGTGCGGTTGATCAGCTCGCGGACGGCCGCGAAGCGGTCATTCGAGGGTGCTTCTTCACGCGTGCGCGTGGTCTGGGTCTTCGAAGCGCCCTGGGCCGGGCGAGCGTTTGCGGTCGGCACCGCGGCGAGCACGGTGACACTGATCGAAAGTACGGCAACGATGGATTTGACGGACGAAGAGCGCATAGTTTCCTCCTGTTTGTGTTGCGTAGTGATTCCCGGATGCTCAGCGATTTCCGCTGAAATTGCCTAACAGGTGGGAAGACGGCGCGCGACCAGCTACTCCCTGACGTCAGGCGGCGGCGGCGCGAAGAGGCGAGGCTGCTCGGCAGGGAGCTCGCGCAGAAAGGCGTGCACGTGCTTGACGAGGCTGGTCGAGGCGTGACCGACGGCGACCGCTTCACGAAGAAACGACAGGGCGGTGATCGCACGGGACGTCATTCCGGCGCGCGTGAACTGCGCGATGAGGTCGCGGCAGATGGCGGGGACTTCGTCCGCCTGTCCGACGGAGAGCAGGGCTTCCGCGAGCTCGAGCGCGACCAGGCCGGCGTCGGCGATCAGATCGAGCGTCTCGAACTCCCGCCACGTCTTCCGTAGCGTCGGGATTGCCTCGTAAGTCCGGCCGGCGGAGACGAGCGCGTGGCTCAGCATCCAGCGGGCGCGGGCGCGCTCCGAGTCCATCCCCAGCATCTCGTACTCGGGGATGCAGCGCTGCAGGTACTCGGCGGCCTTCTCCGGCTGGCGGAGATCGCCGTACGCGGTCCCGATGTTGTGGGTGACGCGCACGCGTCCGAGGTCGTCGATGGCCGGGTCCTGCTCGAGGGCGAGCCAGATCTCCAGCGCTCCCGCGATGTTGCCGGACTCGTAGATCATGCCCGCTTCGGTGATGCGGGCGTTGATGTGACGGGTGGTGTCGCCGAAGCGGCGGAACGTCTCGGCGGCGTTGTGTGCCAGCACGATCGCTTCATCCGCGCGGTCGATGTAGCAGAGGATCGACGCCTGCACGAGCGCGAGTCGCGCGAGGTCGTACTCCGGCAGCGGAACCTGCGCGAAGAGGCGCTTGGCCCGCTCGGCATACTCCAGCGCTTCCGGATAACGGCCCGTGAACGACAGCACGTACGCGTGATCGCGCAGCGCCTGCGCCCGGAGCTTGATGACGTAGTCGCACGGGTACGCGCTCACTTCGAGCGTGTTCGCGACCTCGATGGCCAGGGCGGTCACCTGCAGCGCGTGGGCAGGGGAGCTCTCCAGATAGGAGCGCATCCGCTCGAGGAGCTGCTTGACCATGCCGGCGGTGTAGGCGCGCTCCATCTTGCGGAGGCGCTGGCGCCACCAGGCGGCCGGGCCGGTGAGGAGCTCGTCGCACTGGGCGACGGCGTTCTCGTCTTCCTGGCGGATCCGTTCGGCGAAGGCCGAGACGTTGGCCACGAACTGGCGCGGCGGCTGCGCGGGGGACTCCCACACGGCCTTGTCGCTCAGCGTCGCGATCAGGTCGCGATGCTCGCCGACTTCCGTCGCGCAGTCGGTGCACGACGACACGTGCGACGCGATTTCGCTTGCGATCGGCGAGGTGCCTTCCACGTACTGAAACAGCGATTCGTCGTCGTAGTGTGCCATCTGGACCCTATTTACGTGCGGCAAGATAGCACGACGGAAAGTGGCTTGTCAGCAACAAAACGTAAAGCAGCGCACCCCAAGGGAACTATTGTTTCCATTTCCCCCCCTCGTACCGCCGTCCCTGAACCGCAAAACGACCGGGGCAACCATCGTCCGGCGGCGGGGCCGCCTGGCTGGGGAGGGAGGATTCGAACCTCCGAATGGCGGCTCCAAAGGCCGCTGCCTTACCGCTTGGCGACTCCCCATCATGATCATCTGAGGCGCAGCGAATCCCTACAACGCGGGCCGCCGGGAGGGCATTCGCAGTCGCCGAAGTCTAGCAGAAGCGGCACGTCGTGTGCTCGACGCTGCTTCCGGGCATGGCCGACATCTTTCGTTCCATCGTCGAGGAAGCAAACGACTTCTCCATCCTCCTGCTCGATCCGGAGGGCCGCATCGAGATGTGGAACCGCGGCGCCGAGGCCATTTTCGGCTACCGCGCGGACGAGGTCCTGGGCCGCCACTTCGAGTTCCTCTTCGTCGAAAGCGACCGCGTCCTCGGCATCCCGGCCGCAGAACTCGAGACCGCGCGCCGGACCGGGCGCGCGGACGATACCCGCTGGCACCTGCACCGGTCCGGCCGCACGATCTTCATGGACGGCGTGACCACCTCCCTGACCGACGACGCCGGCCGCGTCACCGGCTTCTCGAAGTTCGCCCGCGACATCACGGACAGGGTCGCCACCGAGCGCCGCCTCGCGGCGCAGCTCACCCTCACCAACCTGCTCAGCGGCGACGAGCCGGTCGAGGCCACCGCCCGCCAGATCATGCAGGCCATCTGCGAGAACCTCGGCTGGGAGATCGGCGCGCTCTGGGAAGTGCGCCGGGACCGCATCCGCTGCGTCGACCACTGGCACGCCGCGCACGTCGTCGCCCCTGCCGCGGAGGCCCTCTGCGCCGGCGGAGAGGGCCTCCCCCGCGGCGTCGGCCTCATCGGCGAGGTCTGGGCCAGCGGCGAGGCGATCTGGATCCCGCGCTTTCGCGACGCGGAGCGCTTCCCCCGCGCGCCGCTGGCGGAGAAGGCCGGCATGCTCGCGGCGTTCGCGTTCCCCATCACCACCCGCGGACGGGTCGTCGGCGCGATGGAGTTCTTCAGCGCCCGCGAGCGCGAGCCCGATCAGGCGCTCATGCCCATCATGATCCTCATCGGCGCGCAGATCGGCGACTTCATCGAGCGCCAGCGCACCCAGCAGGCCCTTCGCGCCAGCGAGGAGCGCTACCGCATCGTCTCCGAGACGGCCCAGGACGCGATCTTCACCATCGACGAGAACAGCACCATCACCTTCTGCAACCCGGCCGTGGAGCGGATGTTCGGGTACAGGCCCGAGGAGCTCACCGGCCGCAATCTCGAGGTGATCATCCCCGAGCGCCTCCGCGAGTCCCATCGCCGCGGACTCGAGCGTTACCTCCGCACGCACACGCGGAACATCCCCTGGACGGGCATCGAGCTCCCGGCGCTGCACAAGGACGGGCACGAGTTCCCGTGCGAGCTCTCCTTCGGCGAATGGAAGAACAGCGAGCAGACGATCTTCACCGGCTTCGCCCGCGACGTCACCGAGCGCAAGCGGGCCCTCGAAGCCGAACAGGAGACGCGCGCGCAGCTCGAGCGGCGCGCGGATGAGGAGTCGTCATTCCGCCATCTCGCCAGCGCGCTCACCGGCGCGGTGGAGATGACCGAGGTCCTGTACGAGATCACGAACCGCGCGACGCACGTCACGCGCGCCGACGGCGTCTACGTCGAGCGCATCGTCACGATCGCGGGGCAGAGCCTCGTGGAGGTGGTCTCGTCCGCGGGCAAAGGTGCGCCGCCGCGCGGCCTGCGCGTGGCCTTCCCCGGCTCGATGACCGAGGAGATCCTGCACAACGCGACGCCGGTGATCCTCGCGGACATGGACCTCTTCGGCAAGAGCATGGCCCCGTATCTCGCCGATACCTGCCCGCACTGCGAGGTCCTGGTGACGCCGCTGATCGCGGAGAACGAGACCCTGGGCGCGCTGGTGCTGCTCAACAGCCGCGCCTCGGGACGTCGCTTCCGCGACGGCGACGTCGTCCGCGCCCGCACCCTCGGCGACCTGGCGTCGCTGGCCCTCCGGCGCGTGCGGTTGATGGAGCAGGAGCGCGGGGCCAAGGAGAAGGCCGAGGCGGCGGTGCGCGTGCGCGACGAGACGCTGGGGATCGTCTCGCACGATCTGCGCAATCCGCTGACCACCATCGCCCTGAGCGCGGACCTGCTCCGCGACGCGCCACCCGACGAGCAGCCGGAGCTCATCGACACGATCCGGACGTCCGCCCGCCAGATGCAGCGCCTCATCCAGGACCTGCTCGACGTGGCCCGGGTGGAGGCGGGCGGTCTGAGCGTGTCCATGACGCTGATCGACGCGGAGGCGCTCGTGCGCGAGGTGTGCGCGCTGCAGGAGCCGCTCGTCGAGCAGAAAAAGCAGCGCCTCGTCTGCGAGGTGCGCACGCCGCTCCCGCGCATCTGCGCGGACCACGATCGCCTCGTCCAGGTCCTGGGCAACCTGATCGGGAACGCGGTGAAGTTCACGCCCGAACGGGGGACGATCACGGTCGAGGCCAAGGTGCGCGACGCGCAGGTGCACTTCGTCGTGCGGGACAGCGGCCCGGGGATCCCGGAGAAGGACCTGAAGAACGTGTTCACCCCCTACTGGCAGGCCAAGAAGACCGCGCACATGGGGGCCGGCCTCGGCCTGGCCATCGTCCGCGGCATCATCGCCGCGCACCGCGGCCAGGTCTGGGCGGAAAACGCCCCCGGCGGCGGCGCGATGTTCACGTTCACCGTGCCGGTGGAGTGAGGGGGGGCGAGTTCCTCGGAGTTCCTCGGGTTCCTCGGAGGGGCGTCGCCTGCCTGTCATCCTGAGCCGCGTAGACGGCGAAGGACCCCCTGATTCGCACGCTGCACGTGCTACCGGCAGGGGGTCCTTCGCCGCGCTACGCCGGCTCAGGATGACAGCGGCGCGGAGCGCCGGCATCCTTGCCGGCCGCTACGCCGGCTTCCAGCCGGCAAGGCACTCGCGAGGAACCATGCCGGCTGGAAGCCGGCGCTCCGCTACCCCTCCGCGAGCCGCACGTTCAGCGTCTGGCGGCGGGTGCCGCGCAGGATCTCGACGCGCACCGTGTCGCCGGGGCGTTTCGCGCGCAGCAGGCGGCGCAGCTCGCCGTCGTGCTCGATCGGCTCGCCGTCGAGAGCGACGATGAAGTCCTCGACCCGGATCCCCGCCTGCGCCGCAGGCAGCCCGCGGATGACCCGGACGACTACGACGCCCTGCTCGATCGGCAAGCGGAAGTAGCGCGCCACCTCGGGGGTGATGTCGCGCGTGCCGACGCCGAGGACGGCGCGGCGTACGCGGCCGTTGGTGAGGATCTGCTGCATGACGTCCGTGGCGACGTTGATCGGCACCGCGAACCCGAGGCCGGTCGTGCCGGTGTAGGTGGCGGTGTTGATGCCGATCACGCGGCCGGACGAATCGAGCAGCGGGCCGCCGGAGTTGCCGGGATTGATCGCGGCATCGGTCTGAATGAGTCCCGCCGCGATGTCCACGCCCTCCGGCGCGCGGTTCGTCGCCGAGACCACGCCGCGCGTGACGGTGCGCTCCAGTCCGAAGGGATTGCCGATGGCGACGGCGACCTGTCCGACTTCGAGGCGGTCGGAGTCGCCCAGCGGCGCGGCCGGCAGGTTGGTCGCCTGCACGCGCACGATCGCGGTGTCGACGGTCGGGTCCATGCCCAGGACCTCGCCGGTGAACGTCCGCCCGTCGGCGGTGCGGATCTCGACGCTGCGCGCGTTGCCGACCACGTGGGCGTTCGTAATGATGATGCCGTCCGCGCGGACGATCACGCCCGAGCCCGAGCCGCCGCGGCGGGAGACGGAGACGACGGCCGGCGTTGCGGTGCGCGCAACGCGGATGACGGTTTCTTCTTCGGTGCTGCGCTGGGCTTCGACGGCGGCGAATGAGGGGACGAGGAGCGTGAGACAGAGGAACAGGGGAACGCGTTTCATCACTCGCTGAGACGCACGTCCCGTTCCCGCCGTTACTCCTTCTCCTTCGCGATCGGGCCCACTTTCGCACCCGTTGCACGAATGTAATCGGCGGGGGAGAGGAGGAGCTGCGCCCCGCGCATGCCCGAGCTGATGGAGATGACGTCGAAGAGCTCGATGGTCTCGTCGGCGAAGACGGGATAGCTCTTCTTCGCCGCGAGCGCCGTGACGCCGCCGCGGATGTAGCCGGTCAGCGGCTGCACTTCCTTCAGCGGCACGGTCTCGATCTTCTTGTCACCCGTGAGCTGCGCCAGGCCCTTGAGGTCGAGCTGCTGGTCTCCGGGGACGACGGCGAAACAGACGCCGTGCTTGTCGCCGCGCGCGACCAGGGTCTTGAACACCTGCTCCGGCGGCAGGCCCACCTTGCGCGCGACGGACTCGGCCGCGAGGTCGTCCGGGTCGACCTCGTACTCGCGGATCTCGTAGGAGACGTTCATGGAGTCGAGCAGACGCGCGGCGTTGGTTTTCATCGGATGAAGGGGGTTGAACGTTGCACGGCTGCCGCGAGGCAATTACGCTGCGGGCCTCGAATGATACGCACGATTTTCCTCGCACTGCTGCTGTCCGCTGAAGCCCTAGCCCAATCCGACCCCGTCTCCCGAAGCTGGAACCAGCCCGTCGAGCCGTTCCGCATCATCGGCAACGTCTATTACGTCGGCGCCTCGGACATCACGTCCTTCCTGATCGCCACGCCGAAGGGGTACATCGTCCTCGACGGCGGGTTCCAGGAGACCGCGCCGATGATCCTCGCCAACATCCGCAAGCTCGGCTTCCAGCCGAAAGACGTGAAGATCCTCTTGAACAGTCACGCGCACGTCGACCATGCCGGCGGACTGGCGGAGCTGAAGCGCGTGACGGGCGCGACGCTGTACGCGATGCGGGGGGACATTCCCCAGCTCGCGCGCGGCGGACTCGACGACCCGCAGTTCGGCGACAGGTTCCCGTTCCCGCCGGTCCGCGCCGACCGTATCCTCGAGGACGGCCAGCGCATCTCCCTCGGCGGCACGACGCTGGTCGCGCACCTCACGCCGGGCCACACGCGCGGCTGCACGACCTGGACGATGCGTGCGGGGGGCAAGAACGTCGTGTTCGTCGGCAGCCCCACGGCGCCGGGGTACCGGCTGACGAACAACCCCCGCTATCCGGACGCCGTCGCGGACTTCCGGAAGCAGTTCGCAAAGCTGAAGTCGCTGGGCTGCGACGTCTTCCTCGCCTCGCACGGCAACTTCTTCGGGCTCGCCCAGATGATCGCCGGCAAAAAAAAGTTCGCCGGATGCGACGAATATCACGCATTTGTGGCCGGTGCGGAGCGAGGATTCGAGGAGAGAGTGGCCCGGGGGGAATGACCCCTCTGGAAAAGCCCGTTCCGAATAACTTCGGAGACTCAATTTGAAGCGTATTGCCGTACTGCTAGCCCTGACGCTGCTGACGCCGCTTGCCGTGCGTGCGACGACCATTGTCCTGCCCACGGATGAGCAGCTCATTACGAAGTCGCCCGTCATCGTGACCGGCACGGTCCTGTCGACGATGCCGATCGAGCGCGACGGCATGCTCTGGACCGAGACCCGCGTCGCCGTGACGCGCGCGATCAAGGGACAGACCGAGGGGGCGATCACGATCCGCGAGCTGGGCGGCGTGGAGGGTGATCGCATCACGAAGATCTTCGGCGCGCCCGAGTTCACCTCGGGCGAGCGCGTGCTCCTGTTCCTCGAGCCGGCCCCGGACGGCGGCTACCGGGTGATGGACCTCTTCGTGGGCAAGTTCGGCGAGGGGAAGTCGCTCGACGGACGCCGCCTCTGGCTCCGCCACGACACGTCGCAGGACGTGGTCTTCCTCGACGCGAGCCTCCGCCCGGCGGAGCCGCGGAACCTGCAGCGCGACGCCGCGGGCTTCGAGACGTTCGTCGCCGAGCGGGTGGCGGGGCGTGACGGCAAGAACGACTACGGCATCGAGAACCCGGTCCTGCAGAGCGAGGACGGCAGCGGCCGGATCCGCTCGGACTTCACGCTGATCTCCGAGCCGGCGATCTTCCGCTGGTTTGCCTTCGACAACAACCAGACCGTCGCGTGGCACCACGTCGGGTCGCAGCCCGGCTATGCCGGCAACGGCATCAGCGAGCTGCAGACGGCGATGGCCGCCTGGACGAGCTACGGCGAGGCGAAGATCCGCTACGTCTACAGCGGCGCGCTGCCGGGCGGCGGCGGCGCCAGGAACGAGGTCTACCTCAACGATCCGCTGAACGCGATCTCCGGCACGTGGAACCCCGCGACCGGCGGCACCGTGGGGCTCGGCGGCTACAACGGCACGAGCGCGGGGGGCAACTTCACCGCGACGTTCCAGGCCGATCCGGCGCATCCCGCGGGCACGATGCACGCGAACGGGATCACCGAGGCCATGCTGACGATCCAGGATGGCGTGTCGCCGGCGAAGAACATCAGCAGCACGGTGCTCGCCGAGATCATCGCGCACGAGTTCGGCCACACCCTCGGCTTCGGCCACAGCTCGAGCAACACGGCGCTGATGTACGCGTCCGTGACGGGGCTCGGGCCTTCGCTGCGCGACGACGACCGCGTGGCCGCGCGCTGGCTCTACCCGAACGGCGGCGGCAACGGGAATCCGACCGCCCCGGCCGCGCCGTCGAATCTCGCCGCCGTCGTCGCGGGCAGCAACGTCGATCTCTCGTGGACCGACAACGCGAACAACGAGACGTCGCAGACGATCTACCTCGCCCAGGGCAACGGCTCGTTCGCGAGCGTCGGCACCGTGGCCCCCAACACCACGGCCGTGCGACTCACCGGCCTCGCCGCCGGTCCGTACCGCGCGTACGTGATCGCGTCGAACGCGGCCGGCAATTCGGCGCAGTCGAACATCGCGCAGTTCAACGTCGTCTCGGCGCCGGTGGCGATCTTCGCCATGACGCCCACGAGCGGCAACGCCGGGACCACGAACTTCACCTTCTACGACGAGTCGACGGGCGCGGTGACGTCGCGGCTCTGGCAGTTCGGCGACGGCGGCACGGCCACCGCGTCGATCGCGTCGCACACGTACGCGGCGTCCGGGCAGTACACGGTCACGCTGACGGTGTACGGGCCGGGCGGCTCGTCGACGGCGACCAGAACGGTGTTCGTGAGCGGCCCGCTCAACCCGCAGTTCGCGTGGACGCCGGTGGTCCCGGCGCCGAACGACACGGTGACCTTCACCGATCAATCGGGCGGCGCGCCGACGTCATGGCAGTGGCAGTTCGGCGACGGCACGTCGTCGACGCAACAGAATCCGACGAAGAAGTACGGCACGGCGGGGGCGTACACCGTCACGCTGACCGTCTATCGCAACGACACCTCCGCGCAGACGACGCGCACGATCACGATCGCGAACTCGACGGGCGGCACGCAGCTCCCGGTCGCCGCGTTCGAGATGTCCGCCTCGGCCGCGATCGGCACGCCGGTCGTGTTCACCGATCGCTCCACCGGCACGCCGAGCGCGTGGCAGTGGTCGTTCGGCGACGGCGGCACGTCGACGCTGCAGAGTCCCACGCACGTCTACGGCGCGCCCGGGACCTATACCGTCACGCTGACCGCCTGGAACGCGGCCGGTTCGGGTCAGATCGCGAAGCAGGTCACGGTCTCGGCGATGACGCCGTACCGCGGTCTCATCTCCGCCGCCGCGCAGACGAACGGCCTGGGCGGCACGTCGTGGCGCACGGAGCTCAGTCTCTTCAACGCGGGCCTCGAAGGCGCGACGGTGACGATGCGCTTCCTCCCGAGCAAGGCCGAGAGGACCGTCTATCTCGCGCCGCGGGAGTCGGTGACGTACGCGAACACGCTCCTGGACGCGTTCGGCCTCACCGCCGGCGCGGGTGCGGTGACGATCGACGCGGAGAGCGCGGGCAGCAGCGCGCAGCTCCGCGTCACGAGCCGCACGTTCACCGGCGGCGAGAACGGCACGTACGGGCAGTCGGTTCCGGACGTGCAGTCCGCGCAGCTCGCGCGCACGCTGTACATCACGGCGATGAAGAGCAGCGCCGCGTTCCGCACGAACGTCGGCCTGGTCAATCGCGCCGAGGCGCCGCTGACCGCGACGCTGACGCTCTACTCGCGGACCGGCGAGACCATCGGGACGAAGGACGTCAACCTTCCCGCGGGCTCGTTCCAGCAGAACGCCCTGTGGGTGCTGTTCCCCGAGGTGAACGGGGTGTCGCACGACGTGCTGACGCTGAAGATCGCGACCAACGCACCGGACGCCGTCAGCGGATACGCCTCGGTCATCGACAACGACACCCAGGACCCGATCTACATCCAGGCCCTCGGCGCGCCGCAGAACAACGCGCTGACGATCCCGGTCGTCGGACGGACGCCCGGCGCGAACCAGACCTTCTGGCGCAGCGACGTGACGTTCTTCAATCCGTCGGCCGAGCCGGCCTCGCTCACACTGCGCTACGGCGGCGCGGAGCGGACGCTGTCGATTGCCGCGCGCGAGACGAAGGTGCTCGCGGACGTGCTGTCGGCGTTCGAGCTGAGCTCCGGCGCCGGAGCGCTGTTCGTGAGCTGGAACGGCGCGAACGGGCCGGTGGTCACGAGCCGCACGTATACGACCACGGAGCGCGGCGGCACGTACGGCCAGTCGATCGATCCCATGGCGAACGTGAAGAACACCATGGTCGTCCCCGGCCTGCGCAACGACGGCTCGTTCCGCTCGAACATCGGCTTCGTCAACGCCGGCTTCGAGACGGAGACGTTCTCGGTGATCATCCTCTCCGCCTCGGGCAACGAGCTGGCCCGCCGCCTCGTCACCCTCGACCCGGGCGCCCTCGTGCAGCACTCCGTCAGCTCGCTGTTCTCGAACGTGAACTCGTCGTCGTTCACGATGGTGATGGAAGGCGACACCAACGCCCAGCTCTTCGCCTACGGCTCCATGGTCGACAACGGGTCGGGCGACCCGGTGTTCTTCGCGGGGCAGTAAAGCCCCGGTCATCCTGAGCCGGCGAAGCACGGCGAAGGACCCCCTGCGACTTGCGCGGTCTGCGCCTCAGGCAGGGGATCCTTCGCCGTCTACGCGGCTCAGGATGACAGAGAAAAGCACCGGTGGCTGGGTGATGGCCTTCTGCGCCCTGCCCTCCGATCGCTAGATCAACGCGTCGCAGACGATCTGCGACCACGTCTCCATCTGCTCGCGCAGCGCGGGCAGTTCGTCCGCCGCCGCCCACCGCCCGGTCATCTTCTCCGTCTCGCGCACCGTGACCTCCCGGTCGTGCGCCTCGAGCACGTACACCACGCCGAGGTGCACGCTGCCCACCTCGGTCGTGTCGTCGTTGAGGATGCCCACGAACGTCAGGTCGTAATCACCGGCGACGTGGACCTCTTCCTCTAATTCCTTGTGCAGCCCGTCGAGCAGCTCCGGCGTGTCCGGGTTGATGTGACCGCCGATTCCGAGGGAGAGCTTGTGGTGCAGGCGGGCCTCGGTCTGCTTCGGCGTCCGCTGCAGCAGGAAGTACGAGCCCTCGTGACGGATCACGACGTACGGGATGATCTGCTTGTACTGCGGCGAGACCTCGGCCGTCGGACGGTCGAGGAAGAAGTGCCCGTCCAGGATCGCGTCCAGCACTTCGTCGAGATGCTCGGTCACCAGGCCGTACTCGACGAGATGAGGCGCGAGGCGCTCGCGCTCCACCACCATCACCTGCTCCACTGTCATCGCAACGCCTCCAGCACCTCGTCGTGCAGCACGCCGTTCGTCGACACGCCGCTGCCCCCGTCGAAGCGCGCGTCGCCGCGCAGGTCGCTGAAGCGGCCGCCGGCCTCCTCGACGATGACCTGCACCGCGGCCATGTCCCACGGGGCCACCTCCGGCTCGCACGCGATCTCGATCGCGCCCTCCGCCACGAGCATGTGCATCCAGAAGTCCCCGAGGCCCCGAGCGCGCGTGCAACGGCGCATCAGGGCCAGGAACTGCTCGCCGCGGCCGTGCTTCTCCCAGTCCTTGACGCTGGCGTAGGCGATGTGCGCGCCTTCGACCGTGTCGATGCGCGAGACGTGCATCGCGCGGCCGTTGCAGAACGCGCCGTCCCCGCGCGCTGCCCACCAGCGTCTCCCCATGGCGGGTGAGGAGATCACGCCCACGACCGGCCGGTCGTTCTCCACCAGCGCGATCAGGGTTCCGTAGACCGGAATGCCGCGGACGTAGTTCGCGGTCGCGTCGATCGGATCGAGCACCCAGCGCCGGGCGCCGCTCCCGCTCGTGCCGAACTCCTCGCCGACGATGCCGTCCTCGGGACGCTCGGCCGCGAGCCGCTCGCGCAACGCGCGCTCGACCGCCTCGTCGGCCTCGGACACCGGCGACATGTCGATCTTCGTGCGCACGGCGAGGGTGGCGGACTGGAAGTGCTGCAGGGTGATCGCGTCGGCCGCGTCGGCGAGCTCCAACGCGAGGCGCAGGTCCGGATTCATGGGCGCGGAGGGTAACATGCGCCTCCGTGCTCACCGCGCTCGTTCTCGCCGCGACCCTGACCATCGAAGACTACGCAACGATGCCCCTGCCGTCGTCGCCGCGCTGGTCGCCGGACGGAAAACGGCTCGCGTACGTGCTCACCAGAGCGGACCTGGAGAAGAGCGCGTACGACTCGAATCTCTGGCTCATCGACGCGGACGGGAAGAACGACCGCCAGCTCACCTTCGCCCGCGGAGCGGACTTCCGGCCGCGGTGGTCGCCGGACGGGAAGACCATCGCCTTCGTCAGCGATCGCGATGGGAAGAACGCGCTCTGGCTGCTGGACCCGAATGGCGGCGAGGCGCGGAAGCTCGTCGATCCGCCAACGCCCGTGCGGGAGTTCGAATGGTCGCCGGACGGGAAGTCCATCGCCTTCTCCCGCCTCGACGAGGCCACGGCCGAGGAGCTCAAACGCGCCGAGGCGAAAGACGACGCGCGGGTGGTGGGGGAGGGCGCGAAGCGCGTGCATCTGTACGTGGCCGAGGTGGATGGCGGCAAGGTCCGGCGGCTCACCAGCGGCGCCTTCTCGGTCTGGACGTTCCAGTGGTCGCCGGACGGCCGCGAGATCGCGTTCGATCGCGGTCCGGGCACGGGGCTCGACGACCTCTATCGGACGGACATCTACGCGGTGAACGTCGCCGGCGGCGAGCTGAAGCCGCTCGTCGTGCGCCGCGGCGCGGACCGGTTCCCGGTGTACTCGCCGGACGGCAAGTGGCTCGCGTTCACCTCGTGGGGCGGCTTGCACGACTGGCTGGTCGAGCAGGAAGTGCACGTGGTCCCCGCCAGCGGCGGCGAGTCGCGCCACGTGGCGAAGGCGTACGACCGCACGCCCGAGGCGATCTTCTGGAGCGACGGGCATCTGTACATCGAGGGGCCGTACAACACCACCACGCAGCTCTATCGCGTGAGCCCCGACGGCAGCGGCTGGACGGACGTCACCCAGGTGCCGGGCATGATCGGCGACGCGCACGTGCATCGCGGGCGCGCCGCGTACGTCTACCAGTCGCCGAACGAGCCGCCCGAGCTGTACGTGGATAAAAAGCAGCTCACGCATCACAACGACGCGTACCGCTCGCGCGAGCTCGGCGAGACGCGTCTGATCCGCTGGAAGAATCCGAAGGACGGGCTGGAGATCGAAGGGCTGCTCACGCTCCCCGTCGGCTACAAGGGCGGCCGCGTGCCGCTGCTCACGTTCGTTCACGGCGGCCCCGCCTCCCGCTTCGATCAGGGCTACCTCGGCTACCTCGGCCAGATCTACGCGCCGCAGGTGCTCGCGGCGCACGGTTTCGCCGTACTGCGCCCCAACCCGCGCGGCACGGGCGGCTACGGCTCCGCGTTCCGCCGCGCGAACCGCAACGACTGGGGCGGCATGGACTGGGTCGACGTCAACGCCGGCATCGACCGCCTCATCGCCGACGGCATCGCCGACCCCGACCGCCTCGGCCTCATGGGCTGGAGCTACGGCGGCTTCCTGGCCGCCTGGGCCATCGGCCACAGCGACCGCTTCAAGGCCATCAGCGTCGGTGCCGCGGTCGTCGACCTCCTCAGCTTCCACGGCACCGCCGACATCCGCGACTTCATCACCCACTATTTCGACGAGCGCGAGACGCCCGACGCCTCCCTCGACGAACTGCGCCACGCGCCGCTCTCCCTCGACCACTTGCGCGCGCACAGCCCCCTCTGGCACCTGAAGCCGACCAAGGCCAAGGTCCTGATCCAGCACGGCGAGATCGACGACCGCGTGCCGCTGTCCCAGGGCACGATGCTCTACCGCATCCTCGACGAGCTGGGCGTCGACGTGAAGATGGTCAC
>DASUSN010000146.1:0-26139 GCA_036375075.1 Thermoanaerobaculia bacterium
GGAGGGACCACAAGAAGGTAGCCGGTGGCAAGCCGCGAAGCGGCGCAGCCACCGGGTAGGATCGCGACAGATTGTGCGCCCCGGAGGGGCGCCAGAGCACCTTCTGCGACCCCTTCGGGGCCGAAAATGGGGCGAACGTGGTCCGGTGGCTGCGCGCTCCGCGCTTGCCACCGGCTACCTTCTGTCGCGCCTCCGGCGCAGAGGCAGCGTCATTTCATCCTCACCGGAGTGGCCGAGACGCGGCCGCTACTTCTTCGCGTACTGCGCGTTGTACTTCGCCAGCGTCTCTTCGCTCTCGAAGTACCACACGCGGCCGTCTTCCTGGGCGGCGATCACGGCTTTGGCCTTGTCCACCTGCTTGCCGGTGACCGGGTCCTTGGCGACGCGCTTCTCGGCGTTGTCCGCGAGCGCCTTCTTGCACATCTCGCAGCAGCCGTAATAGGTCTTTCCGTCCACTTCCACCGGGATCTGGTCCTTGCCCATCGCCTGCTCGTTCACCATGCAGACGGTCTTGGACTCCACCTTCTTCAGCAGCCCGAACGGATGGATCCCCTCGGGGCCCGCGAACGCGGCCACGGCAATCAACAGCGACACGAACAGCGCGAGTTTCCTGGTCATGGGTGAATTCTACCGGATCTCCATCGAGGTGTCCGCCCCTGGGAGCGAACACCTCGGAAACATCTGCGGCAGGAAGCCTGACGGCTACGGCTTCGCGAACGCCGGATCGTTCTTGGCGTCCATGCGCGGGGTCCAGTCGATGGAGTAGTACTTGCCGCGGTCGCGGGCCCACGGGTCGAACGCGTTCACCACGTACTTCAGCTCGCCTTCGAGCTCCGGCGTCACGCGCAGCAGCACGCGCTTGAGCGGGGAGACCTCCACTTTGTGTCCGTTCGACGGCGCCGGCTCCCAGCGCTTCGGGCCGGGACCGTTGTTCGAGACCCACTGCACGCCGAGGGTGCCGTAGAACTCGGGGCGGAAGCTGGAGGTGAAGAAGCGGTCGCTGAACAGGCGGCGCGACGCGTTGAGGATGAACACCTGGAACTGCGTCTCCGAGATCGCGAAGCCGTGCGGCCGCGAGAACTCCGCCAGCCAGCCCACCACGGTGTCCACGTCCTCGATGTTGTCCACCATCGTGCCGTCGGGGAAGCCGAGGCAGTCGTTGATCGGCGTGCCGTCGGGATTGCGCTGCGCGGCGGTGATGATCTTCGACGCGTCGCACTTGTGCTGCCCGTACAGCTCGCGCAGTTTGGCCACGAAGTACTTCTGCCGCTCGATCGGCACCACCGCGGTCGAGCGCGGCTCCAGGAAGTCGTCGAAGCTCCGCAACTGGCGCAGGCCGTACTGGCGGCGGAACTCGTTGAAGCGCGGCACGCCGCGCTCGCGGTCGCGGATGAGGTCGAGCGCGACGACGTCGATCATCTGCGTCGGCGACTCGGTCAGGCGCGGCATCGGCAGGTTCTGCAGGAAGCGCGGGTGATTGCCGAGCGTGAGGAGGCCCAGGCGCTGCCGGCCCATGGTCAGGGCCCAGTTCGCGAGGCCGTGCTCGCGCATCGCCGGCGTGGCCTTGCCGCGCACCGTCGACATCACCGAGACCTTCTGGCGGATCTGGTTCGGGTCGTTGTTCCACTCGCGGTACTCGAGCAGGTCCGGCACCAGCGGGTGGAGCCGGTACACCGTCACGAACTCCTCGGGGAAGTTGAACGGAGAGCCGAAGTGATTCACGCCTCCGTTCACGTCGTCGAGATTGGCCAGGCTCCAGCCCCTCTTCGTGCTGCCCGTGCCGAAGATGCCCGCGCCCGAGGCGACGACCGAGTAGAGGATCGTCGCGTCGAACGGATCGGTGGACTTCGACAGGTCGTCGACGATCTTCGCCGACACGCGCTTGAGGAGCTTGTTCTCCGCGAACAGACCGCTCCAGTTCGCGTTCATGGCGTTGAAGAGCGGCTCGTCATAGAGCAGTTGCGGCGTCCACTCGATGGTGTGGATCTTCGCGATCATCGCCGAGACCACCAGGCGACCCATCTCGAACAGCTCGTCGTCCGTGACGTCGCGGTAGCGGATGACCTTCGCCGGATCGGACGGATTGCGCAGGCCGGAGTCGGCGTCCGGCGTGGCCTTCTGGATGCGGCGGAACTCGTCGACGAACTGGTTGTGCTCGCGGGAGAAGACCGTGTGGTAGAAGCTCATCCCGATCGACCAGTTGTCGGGAAAGCCCGCCGTCTCCTGCCCCTTCCACTGTCCGATGATCGGATCGTCGGGACCGAAGGCCGGGAGGTAGCCCTGCTTCTCGCCCGCGCCCGGACGCATCGTCGGCACCGCCTCCAGGTGCAGCCGGGCACGATCGTTCGGGTCGCGCTTCACGCGCATGCGCGAGCGCTCGTCGTAGCCGTAGATCTGCGACGCGTCCCACCACGCCGTGTTGGTGTTCTGCATCGTGCGATACGCGCGGGTGAGGTACGAGCGGTCCTTGTGCGTGAACGACGCCGGATCGTCGGCCTGCGCCACCAGTCCCCTGTCGATGACGTCGCCCGGGCGGCAGCCGATCTTCGCCACCTGCTCGGGCGTGAGGTTGTCGCAGCCGACCTTCATCATCGCCGGCGCGTTCGCGCCCTCGACCAGGTGGGAGAACCAGTCGTGGGTCATGAACTGGATCCAGAAGGCGGCCAGCACGTTGAAGAACGGCGCGCCCTGATAGCCGCAGTTCGCTTTAGTCGAGTTGTCCGGCGTGCCCAGGCCGAGGTTGCAGTCCACGTTCGGCGTGTCGGCCGAGTAGGCGTCGCGGCTGAACAGCACCCGGCTGACCACCTGCGGGTCGGGCGTGAGCAGGCCCAGGCGCTCGCCGTGGCGGTTGCGCGCGAGCTCGTTCTTGCCGAGGTCAGGGAAGGTGGACTCGAACTGCGCGTTGCGGGCGAAGAGCATGTTCGTCGAGCCCATCGCCGGATTGCGCAGGTCGTTGCAGATGCCGGTCAGGTTGCGGAAGCGAATGAGATCGCCTTTGCACTGCTGCCGGCCGTCCGGGCCGGTGATCGCGGCGTAGCTCGGGTGCGACTCGGGGAGCCGCATCGCCGTCCACTGCTTGAGCGCCGGCCCGGCCACGTTGTTGGCGCCGCGGATGAACTCCTCGTACGTGCCGGCGTTGTCGAACAGGTTGAACTTGATCAGCTCCATGCGCTGGTACTCGAGGTCCAGCAGCGCGCCGTCGACCCCGCGCCCGTTCGCGCCGAGGTGCGGGACGTTCGCGAACACCCCGCGGGACGTGGAGCCGTCATCCGCGGTGGCCCAGTAGTTCGCCCAGTCGATCCACGGCAGCCCGCGGAACGCCACCGCGCGCTCGCCCCCGCGGCAGCGCGCCGTCGTCTCCGCGACCTTGCCGAGGAACCGGTCGTCGCGCTCGCGGGCGATCTTGCGCGGCCCCAGCAGCAGAGCCACACAGTCATCGAGATCCGACCACTTCGCTGCCTGCGCGAAAGCAGTCGACGAGAACAGGAACAGGACGAATGAGACGACGATGCGCATCGCTTCCTCCGGGACCGCAAATTGATGGATTGTTGGAGGAAGTATACACCCGGGACGTTCATCCGGGTCTTGGCTAAAATGGACAGATGGCTCGTGACCTGAAAGACGTATTCCGCGAAGCGTTCGAGCTGCCCGAGAGCGAACGCGCCACGTTGGCTGGCTTGCTCATCGAAAGCCTGGAGCCGCCACCGGAGCCCGATGTCGAGGAGCTGTGGGCGGACGAGGCCGAACGCAGATGGCGCGAGATCGAGTCCGGCGCCGTCGCGACCATCCCGTGGGAAGAGGTCCGGGCGAAGCTGTTTCGGCGCGGATGAAAGCAGTACGGTTTCATCCTGAAGCAGATCAGGAGCTCGCCGAAGCACGTGAATGGTACGAGGCGCGCAGCGGCGTCGCGGCACAAGCATGTGCGCTCGAGGTCGACAACGCGGTCGGTCGAATCCTGGAAGCTCCGCTGACCTATCCGATCGGGAGGCGCGGCGAGCGCCGGATCGTGCTGGATCGTTTTCCGTACACCATCCTCTACCGAGTGCGAGAGGATCACGTGTTCGTTACCGCAGTCGCGCATCAGAGCAGACGTCCCGGCTATTGGCGACATCGGCGGTAAAGAGGACCCTGCTGTTCGCGCGAGCCGCGCCTGAATCAGGGGGTCCTTCGCCGCGCTTCGCCGGCTCAGGATGACAGACGACGACGCGAGGAATCACACCGCCTCTGCGATCCGCTTCCGCATCGCGGCGTCCGGCATCGGGCCTTTGCCGGCGCTCATGTTCTGGCGCAGGTGCTCGACTTTCGAGGTCGCGGGGATGGCGCAGGTGACGGCGGGGTGGGAGATCACGAATTTGAGGAACAGCTCGGCCCAGCTGGTGGCGCCGAGGTCTTTGGCGAAGGCGGGGAGGGGTTTGTTGCGGGTCTCGCGGAAGAGAGAGCCGGCGCCGAAGGGGCGGTTGATGAGGACTCTCACGCCGCGCTCTTTTGCCAGGGGCAGGATGCGCTGTTCGGCTTCGCGCTCCGCGAGCGAATAGTTGATCTGAAGGAAGTCGATGGCTTCGCGGCGGAGGTACTGCTCGACTTTGGGGTAGGCGGACGCGGTGTAGTGCGTGATGCCAATGGCGCGGATCCGTCCCTCGGCTTTCCAGCGGCGCAGGGTGGCGAGGTGGGTGTCGGCGTCGAGGAGGTTGTGGACCTGCATGAGGTCGACCTTGCCGCGGAGCTTGCGCTCGGAGTCTTCCATCTGGCGGATGCCGGCTTCGCGGCCGGAGGTCCAGACTTTGGTGGCGACGTAGAGCTTGTTGCGGACGCCGAGGGAGGTGGCGAGGTCGCCGGCGACGGTTTCGGAGCGGCCGTACATCGGGGAGGAGTCGATGACGGTGCCGCCGAGCTGGACGAAGGTGGCGAGGACGTCGCGGAGGGACCGGGGATCGGAGACGTCGAAGGTTTGCCAGGTGCCGAGGCCGATGGGGTAGAGGTTGGCGGTTGCGGGGCGCGGCTTCGGGCCGCCCGCCCCCGGGAGAGGCGGGCTGAAGCCACGCCCTACATTGGCGGCTGCCGCCAGCATCGCCATCAGCTCACGTCTGTCGATCATGCTTCCTCCCCAGGAACCAGCCGTTCGCGGCCCAGCCCGCGGTGACGGCGACGCCGAGGGCAGCGATGGAAGCGACGCCCGCGCCAAGTGCGTGCAACCCGCCGAGGAGCCAGGCCACGAGAGCGTCGTTGCCGCGGTAGACGAACGTATCGATGAAGTTCTTCGCCTTGAACCGCTCCTCGGGCTGGACGAGGGTGTAGATGACCTCGCGCCCGGGACGGGTGAAGGCGTGCTCGCCGGCGCGGTGGACGACGTACAGCACGGCGACGAGGGCCAGGCTCGGGAAGAAGGCGAGGCCGATGAGACCGGTGCCGATCAGCACCGGCGCGGCGATGAGCGCGGTGCGGATGCCGAGGCGGGTGAGGACCTGGCGGGTGACGACGAGCTGGAGCAGGACGGTGAGGATGTTGTTCGTGAGATCCAGCAGCGCGAAGTAGCGGGTGCGCTCGCCGGCGTCGCTGATGGTCCGCTTCACGATGTCGGTCTGCTCGAAGTAGATGATGGTCGAGACCGTCGTGTAACAAATGATGATGAGCGCGATCCGCAGCAGCGTCCCCGACCTGAGCGTGAGCCCGATGCCGGCCAGGATGTTTCCGCCGATCTTCTGCTGCGGCGGTGCGTCCGTGCGGCGCGGGATGAGCAGCGACAGCACGGCCGCCAGCGCGAGGAAGGTGGCGGAGATGGGGAGGAGATTCATCGGGCCGATGCGCGGGGCGAGCAGCGCGGTGAGGCTGGGGCCGGCGATCGCGCCCACGGTCCCGCCGATGGCGATGGGCCCGTAGAACTTGCGCGCTTCGGATTCGTCGAAGGCGTCGGCCATCCGGCTCCAGAAGACGGAGATGATGAAGAGGTTCAGCACGGAGATGCCGACGTAGAGGCCGACGCCCCAGGCCACGATGTCCGCGCTCTGCAGGCCGGCGTAGGTGAGGAGCAGGAGCACGGAGCAGAGCGCGTAGGTCGCGGCCGCGATGGCGCGGCGCTGGACCCGCGAGACGATCCAGCCGAAGAGCGGGACGAGCAGCAGCGTGGCGACGAACGTGGCGGTGAAGAGCCACGGCAATTGCTCCACGCCGGCGCGCACGCTGATCTCCTCGCGCACGGGCCGTAACACGAAGTAGCCGCACAGGACGGAGAAGAAGGTGATGAACGGAAGGACGACTCGGGAGATCAGCATCGGTTGCCGCGCACCTTAGCGTGCGCTGTAACAGTCGCGCTGTAAAGCTCGTGCAACCTTGCGGTAACGGGCCCTAACTTCCGCACGCTCTCCGCGTATGTTCCCTCGGGCCTGCAATGTTGGACATGAAAGCGCGCTGCGAACGCTGCGACACCGTCATCCGCGATGAGGATGTCGCCTACATCTGTAGTTACGAATGCACCTTCTGCGCGACGTGCGCGAAGTGGTTCCAGGGACGATGTCCCAACTGCCTCGAGGAACTGGTGCGGAGGCCCCGCCGCGGCCTGGAGGCCGAGCGGGACCTGGTCGCGCCGCTGGTTTAGGGGCGCATCCGCTCTACTCCGCCTTCAGCTCCCCGCATGACGCCATCGCGGAGTCGTACGGGTTGCCGACCTGTCCCTTCGGCTGGAGCCACGACTTCTTCACCATCGGGCAGGCGTACACCGCCGGGCGCGCGCCTTTCGTGGCGTTACGGACCTTGATCATCTCGTCGGACAGCGGGCCGAACGAGCGGCGGGCACCGGCCAGGTCGTTCGACTTCGCCACCGACTGGGCGAACTCCGCGACCGTCGCGTTCTTCGCCGCCTTCGCGTCGGTGGCGAGCGCGGCGGCGTGCTTCTGCGCGCCGGCGAGGTCGTTCTTCAGCAGGCTCTGGCGGACGGATTCGTACTTCGTGAACAGCGCCGGGTTGGCGAACACAGGCAGCGTGATGGCGAGGGCGAGGATCAGTTTTTTCATGCTTTGAGTCCCGAGAGTTGGAGTCGACCCTTCTTGAGGTCGCGTTGTTTCACGATCAGGAAGATGATCGGCGTGACGAGGAGAACATGAATCGTGGACGTGACCATCCCACCGATGAGCGGGACGGCGATGGGCTTCATGACGTCCGACCCGGTCCCGGTCGCCCACAGCAGAGGCAGCAAGCCGATGACGGTGGTGGCGACGGTCATGATCTTCGGCCGCACGCGCAGTAGCGCGCCCTCGACGGTGGCGTCGAAGATGTCCTGGGCCGTGACCGGGCGGGCTGAAGCCCGCCCTACATCCAGCCGCCGGTCCAGCGCCTCGTGGAGGTACAGCACCATCACCACGCCCGTCTGCACCGCCACGCCGTACAGGGCGATGAACCCGACCCACACGGCCACCGACCAGTTGAACTGGTACACCCACATCAGATACACGCCGCCGATGAGCGCAAACGGCACCGACAGCATCACCAGCACCGCCTCGGTCACGCTGTGGAACGTGAAGTAGAGGATGACGAAGATGATGATCAGCACCAGCGGCACGACGATCTGCAGCCGCTTGCGCGCGTGGATCTGGTTCTCGTACTGACCGGAGAACTGCAGCGAGTAGCCGGCGGGAAGCTTCAGGTCCGCATCCAGCGCGTCGCGCGCCTCGTTCACGAACGAGCCCATGTCCCGCCCGCGCACGTTCAACTGCACCAGCGCGCGGATTTGCCCGTTCTCGGAGTTGATCATGGCCGGGCCGGCGCTCGCGGTGATCTTCGCGAGCTGTCCCAACGGAAGCTGGAGGGCCGGCGGCACGGTGATGAGCATGTTCTCCAGCGACGCCACGTCGTCGCGGTAGTCGGGCAGGTAGCGCACCTGCACCGGATACCGGGCACGGCCCTCGACGGTCGTCGTCACGTTCATGCCGCCGATCGCGGTCTCGATCGCGTCGAGCACCACGCCGACGGGGATGCCGTAGCGCGCGATGGCGTCGCGGTCGACCTCGATGTTGATGTACTGCCCGCCGGAGATGCGTTCGGTGTACAGGTCCGCCGCGCCCGGGATCTTCTTCAGGATCGCTTCGGTCTGCAGGCCGAGGCGCTCGAGGGTGGCCAGGTCGGGCCCGTAGATCTTGATGCCGAGCTGCGTGCGCACGCCGGTGTTCAGCATGTCGATGCGGTTGATGATCGGCTGCGTCCAGCCGTTCGTGACACCCGCGATCTTCAGTTGCGCGTCGAGCTCCTGGATGATCTGGTCCTTGGTCATCCCGGGCGGCCACTCGGATTTGGGCTTCAGCTCGACGATGGTCTCGAACATCGACACCGGCGCGGGATCAGTGGCCGTCTCCGCGCGCCCGACCTTGCCGAGGACGTACTTCACGGCCGGATGCTTGGCGATGATCGCGTCCTGCACCTGGATGATCCGCCGCGCCTCGGTGATGTTGATCGCCGGCAGGGTCACGGGCATGTAGAGCAGCGACCCTTCGTCGAGCGGCGGCATGAACTCGCTGCCGAGGGAGAGCATCATCGGGACGGCGATGGCCAGCGCGATGAGGTTGAGGAGCAGCATGGTCTTGCCGTACTTCAGCGACCAGCGCAGGAACGGCTCGTAGATGCGCGTGAAGAAGCGGCTGACGGGGTTCTCGTGCTCCGGCCGCATGCGGCCTTTCATGAAGAAGGTCATGAGCACGGGGACGAGCGTCACCGCCAGGACCGACGCGCCGACCATCGCGAACGTCTTCGTGTACGCCAGCGGCTTGAACATCTTCCCCTCGCGTCCGGTGAGGAGGAACACCGGCATGAACGAGGCGATCATCACCAGCAGCGACCCGAAGATCGCGGGCCCGACCTGTTGGGCGGACTCGATGATGGTGCGCTTCCTGTAATCCTGAGGCGCGTAGACGCCGAAGGACCTCGTGCGACTTGCGCCGCCCGCGCCTGAATCAGGGGATCCTTCGCCGTCTTCGCGGCTCAGGATGACACCCTCCGCGAGCCTCCGGTACGCGTTCTCCACCATCACGATCGAGGCGTCCACGATCTCGCCGATGGCGAGGGCCACGCCGCCGAGGGACATGATGTTGGAGGTGATGCCGAAGTACTTCATCAGGATGAAGCTGATCAGCGCCGACAGCGGCAGGCCGACTAGCACCGTCACGACTGAGCCGGCGTGCAGCAGGAAGACGATGACCACGAGGGAGACGATGACCGCCTCCTCGGTGAGCGCTTCCTTGAGCGTGGCGACGGCGCGCTCGATGAGCTCCGAGCGGTCGTACGCGACGCGGACCGTCACGCCCTCGGGCAGCCCCTTCTCCAGCTCGACGAGGCGCGCCTTCACGCGGTCGATGACCGCCTTCGCGTTCTCGCCGTAGCGCGCGACGATGATGCCGCCGACCACTTCGCCGTTCCCGCCTTCTTCGAGCAGGCCGCGGCGGATGTCGGCGGAGACCTGCACGGTGCCGATGGATGAGAGGTAGATCGGCGTCCCCTGCGGCGCGTCGACGACGATGCTCTCGAGGTCGGACACGCGCTTGACGTAGCCGATGCCGCGGACGATGTACTCGGTCTGGCCGACCTGGATCAGCCGTCCGCCGACGTCGTTGTTCGAGCGCCGCACGGCCTCGATCACGGTGTCGAGCGACACGTTGCGCGCGGCCATCTTGATGGGATCGAGGTTGACCTGGTACTGCTTGACGAACCCGCCCACGCTCGCCACCTCGGCCACGCCGTCGACGGACTGCAGCCCGAGCTTGAGGTACCAGTCCTGGATGGAGCGGAGCTCGCCGAGGTCGTGGCTCTTCGACTGCAGCGTGTACCAGAAGACGTGGCCGACGCCGGTGCCCTCGGGGCCGAGGCGCGGCGTGACGCCGGCGGGCAGCAGGCCGCTGACGTAGTTCAGTCGCTCCAGGACGCGCGTGCGCGCCCAGTAGATGTCCACGTCGTCGTCGAAGATGACGTAGACCAGCGAGAAGCCGAACATCGACTGCGCGCGCACGGCTTTCAGGTTCGGCAGCCCCTGCAGGTTGGAGGCGAGCGGGTAGGTGACCTGGTCCTCGACGAGCTGCGGCGAGCGCCCCGGCCAGTCGACGTAGACGATGACCTGGTTGTCCGAGACGTCCGGGATGGCGTCGAGCGGCGTGCGCAGCGTCGCCCAGACGCCCACGCCGATGAGGACGGCGTAGAGCACGAGGACGATGAAGCGGTGCTCGGCGGAGAGGGCGATGAGTTTGCGGATCATGGTGATGACAGACTGAGTCTCCGAGTCGTCGAGTCTTCAAGTCGTCGAGAAGTGCTTGACGACTGGTCGGCTCGACGACTCGACGACTAGTGCGAATGCCCTCCTGCTCCCCTCAACTGCGCCTCGCTGTCCAGCAGGAACCCGCCCTCCACCACCACGTTGTCTCCCTCCTGCACGCCCGAGGCGATGACGATGGCCTCGCCGTGGCGGCCGCCGGTGGTCACCTCGCGCGGCTCGTACGAGCCGGGCTGCGTCTCCACCCAGACGAACTGCTTCTGACCGCGGTCCACCACCGCGCTGGCCGGCACCATGATGTGCGGCGCCGCGGGGGCGCCGAGGATGCGGGCGTTGGCGTACATGTCCGGCTTGAGCTGCAGGCCGGGGTTCGCCAGCTCGATGCGCACCTTCGCGGTTCGCGTCGCTCCGGCGAGGACGGGAACGATGAACGAGACCTTCCCCTGGAACGTGCGGCCCGGGATGGCCGGCACGGTGAGCTCCACGCGGTCGCCGAGCTTCACGGTCGCGAGCTGCTGCTCGTACACGTCCGCCTCGACCCACACGGTCGACAGGTCCGCCACCTCCAGCAGCGGCTGTCCCTGCGCGACGTACTGCTGCATCACCGCGAGCTTCTGCGTGACGATGCCGGAGACGGGGGAGCTGATGTTCGTGGCGAAGATCGGCTTGCGCGTCTTCTCGAGCTGCGCGATCTGCGCGGCGGTCATGCCGAACAGGTTCAGGCGGCGGCGCGTGGAGTCGACGAGGTCCTGCGACGCGCTGTGCGCGCCGCCGAAGCCCGCGCGGTGCATCCGCTCGCGGTTCTCCAGCGCGAGCAGGTACTCCTGCTGCGTGGCGAACAGCTCGGGAGAGTAGATCGTGGCCACGGTCTGGCCGCGGTGGACGGAGTCGCCGGTGAAGTTGACGAACAGCTTCTCGATGCGGCCGGCCGTATACGCGGTGACCTGCGCCAGGCGGCGCTCGTCGAACGTGACCCGGCCGGTGGTCACGAGCTCGCTGGTGTGCGTGTCGAGCGCGACGCGGATGGTCTTCACGTTGGCCGTCACGCGCTGCTCGGGGGAGAGCGACACCGCGCGGACGCCGGCGCTCGCCGTGCCGGTCGCGGGGGCCGCCTCGCGCTTGACGAGGCTCATCCCGCAGATCGGGCAGCTTCCCGGCTTGTCCGAGACGATGGTGGGGTGCATCGGGCAGGTGTAGACGTCGGCGGCCTGTTCGACGTGTGCCGCCGTCTGCGTGGCCGCGGGCTTCTCGTCGTGCTTGCGGCAGCCGAACGGGAGGAGGCTGACGGCGATCAGCAGGATGGCGATGTTCTTCATGCTCCACCTCGCGCGCCTTTGCGTAGCGCTTCGTAGGTCACCACCGCCCGCGCGTGCTCCGCGAGGAACTCGAAGTACTGCATGCGCAGGCGGAGGTAGTCGGTCTCGGTGGTGAGGATGGCGTCGAACGGCGCGTTGCCGGTCTGGTAGGCCGCGAGCGTCGACTCGAACGCGAGCTGGGCCTGGGGCACGAGGACCTCGTGATGGAACTTCATCTGGCTGGTCGCCTCCTCGTGCGCGACGGCCGCTTCGGCCATGGCCGTGATGAGCTCGCGGCGCAGCTCGTCGATGCGGTTCTTCGCGGCGTCGCGGCGGAGGGCGGCCTCGCGCACCCGCGGCTCGATGAGCTGCTTGGCCCGCAGCGGCAGCTCGATGCGCGCGGTGACGCTGAACATGTCCCGCTCCATCGCCCGGTAGCCGTACTGCGCCTCCAGGTCGAGGTCGGGCCGCAGGTCCAGCCTGGCCAGCCGGATCTCCTCCTCGGCCCGCTCGACTTCCGCCTGCAGCGCGAGGATGGCCGGGTGGTCGTCCGGCGGCGCGGCAGGCGCGTCGATCGCGAGATCGTCCGTGCCCTCCGGCATCGCCACGCGCGGGATGCCCGTCTCGACGGAGAGGCCGAGGAGCGAGAGGAGGCGGGTGGCGGCGGCGCGGCGCCGGCCGCGCAGGCGCAGGGTCTCGTGATCGAGGTCGCTGCCCTGCAGTTGCGCGCGGATGACGTCCGCCTGCATGCCGCTGCCGACCTCGTAGCGGACGCGCGCGGCCGCGATCACGGCGTCGATCATCTCGCGGACCTGCGCCGTCGCGCTCAACTGCGCGTCGGCGGTAGCCAGGTCGTACCAAGCCAGGAGGACGTCGCGCTCGATCTCCGCGCGCGCGGAGTCGGCCTGCCGGTCGGCGGCCTGCGCCTCGAGCTCCGCGGCGGCGCGGAGCGCGTCGCGTTTGCCGGGACGGACCATGGTCTGCGAGATGCCGACCATGTACATGGTCATCATCTCGTCGTCGCGGAGGTCGACCTGTTTGTTCTGCAGGCCGGCCATGAGCATGGGGTTGGGCAGCGACCCGGCCGGCGTGACGCGCTCGCGCGCGGCCGCCGCCTCGGCGCGCATGCGCGTCAGCGTGGGATGCGTCTCCAGCGCGGCGGCGACGACCGCGCGGGGATCGTTGAAATCGAGGGCCGCCGCCGGAAGGGCGGCGAACAACAGCAATAGCAGACGTCTCATCGGATTCCTCGGGGCATACTCGTGCTGCGGGATGCCGGGCGCGGACCGAAGATCAGATGAGGAACTGTTCGTTCAGGAGGAAGAGGGGAGGGTCGTAGTCCCGCGGTTGCGTGGATGCCGCGATGGGATGGACCGCGGGAGCGGGCGCGGGGACGAAAGCCGTGAGCTCCGGCAGCTCGGCGGCGGCGACCGCCGCGGCGGCAGGCAGGACGCGGACCGTGTCCTGCGCCGTGACGGTGGCCTCGTCGCAGCACGGCATCTGCGCGTGGAGCGACATCCCGTCGTCGTTCGCGCAGCAGCTTTCGAGGACGCACGCCGGGAGAGCGCTCGTGACGAGCACGGCCATCACCGCCAGGGTGAAGATCGCGCCTCGATGGACTCGGCTTCTCATCCGTACAACATCAACCTGTCCGGCCCGGTTTTATTTCGCCGTGTGATGGCCGTCACGAGGGCAGGTGACGCCGGTTCGTGTGACGGGCGATCCCAGGCTCCTACAGTGTGTGACGAACAGATCGGAGGCCGCATGCCGTCGCCCCACAACCTCAAAGTCGAATACAGCTGTTCCGAGTGCCGTGTCCGGACGGACCGGCTCTTCTGCAACATGTCCGCGGGCGCGCTCGAAGCCCTCGACTCGGTGAAGTTCACGGGCCTCCATCCCAAGGGCTCCCTGCTCTTCACGGAGGGGGAGGAGCCGCGCGGAGTCTTCATCGTCTGCAGCGGCCGGGTCAGGCTGACGACGACGTCGCCGGAAGGGAAGACGCTGATCGTGAAGATCGCGGAACCGGGCGAAGTCCTCGGCACCAGCGCGACGATCGTGGGCAAGCCGTACGAAGTCTCCGCCGAGACCATCGAGCCGGCCCAGCTCAACTTCATCAAGCGGAACGACTTCCTCGAGTACCTCAACACGCACGCCGAGGCAGCCCTGCACACGGCCCAGCTACTCTGCGAGAAGCATCACTCCAGCTAGTGCTCCGCGGTATCGTCACCGCATGTTCGTCACCGTCTGGCGTTTCACCACCGACCAACCGGATGTCTTCGAGCACCACTACGGCCCGAACGGCACGTGGGCGCAGCTCTTCCGCCGCAGCGGCGACTACCTCCGCACCGATTTGTTGAAGGGCACCGACGCCTACATCACCCTGGACTGGTGGACCTCCCTCGACGCCTACAACACCTTCCGCGAACAACACGCCGAGGACTACGCGAAGGTCGATGTTGCGTGCGAGGCGGTCACCACGTTCGAGGAGAAGCTGGGCGAGTTCGAGTCGCGGTGAGAAGGGGAAACGATCTACGAGATGGCATTCCTTCTGCGCCGGAGGCGCGATAGAGGGTAGCCGGTGGCAAGCGCGGAGCGCGTAGCCACCGGACCACGGTCGTCTCTATTCCGGCCCCGGAGGGGTCGCAGAAGGCGCTCTGGCGTCCCTCCGGGACATGAGGACGCTACTCCCGCTCTTCCAACCGCTCCAGCCGCCCGCGCATCTCTTCGATGGTCTTCTGCTGTTCCTGGATCACCTTCGTCAGCACCGCGACGATGTCCATCGACGACAACCCCTTGCGGTCGGGGGTGGCGACGAGCTCCGGTACGTCCTCGGCGATGAAGCCGACCTGCGTGTCCTTGGGGTTGGCCTTGTACGCGTAGGTCATCGGCTGCAGCGCGCGGAGGGCGTCGAACGCGGCGTCGCGGTCGAGGGCGTGGATGTCCTGCTTCACGCCGCGGCTGGAGGCGTTGGTCCAGTTGCCGGCGTCGAGGCGTGCGCCGCTGCTGTGGTGGACCTGGTACAGCGGACTCGCCACTCCGAGGCCGATGTTGCCGCTCGTGGACTCGATCACGAGCGCGTTGTAGGGCGCGGACGATTTGATGATGAACGGGTTCTGCTCGTGGTTGACGTCGCGGACGTAGAAGTTGTTGTTGTTCGCCACGATGTCCCACGCCTGGAACGGGGAGGCGCTCTGCTCCATGCGGATGCCCACGGAGACGGGGTTGGCGATGGTCAGGTCGCGGGCGGGCGTGGAGGTGCGCACGCCGACGCGTCCGTTGCTGTCGACGTAGAGCGTGTTCGTCGGCGTGCCGCCCTCGATCAGGAACGGGACGGTGGCGGCGGTGAGGTCTTCGACGTAGAGCTTGTTGGCGCCGCCGCTGCTCATGTCGTTCGCGCTGATCTGCCAGTCGGTGGTGGCGAAGCCGGCGGAGGTCGAGGTGTCCTCGAACTTCAGGCGGGTGTTGTTCTCCTTCATCTTGATCGTGGCCACGCCGTAGGACTCCGCGTTGGTGCAGTCGACGCCCGCACACACGCCGCCGGCGGCCGAGACGTCGTCGGCAAAGTAGGTCTCGGTGGCGGGACGGAGCGGCCGGGCGCCAGCACGGAGGGTCTCGGGGACGTCCGGCGGCACGATCGCTCCGTTGGCGACGGTGAACGACCCGGACTGGACGTCCATCCCGGCGCGCAGCTCCCAGGAGTACGCACCGTCGGCCATACCGTCCAGGCGCAGCATCGGACTGCGGCCGGCTGGGAAGGCTTCGGTGAACACCTCGCCGTCGGGCCGCTGCACGGAGAGCAGGGCGCCGGCGTGGTCGGCCGCCCATTCGACCGTGGTGGGATTGGCGATGCGCATTCCGGCGGGCTGCCGGGATGCCTCGGCGGCAAGGGAGATGAGTGGGAACAACGCCGCGACGATGACGGGGACAGAGAACCGGGGGGTGAATCGCATGTTGCCTCCTCGAGAGAGAGTCGGTATTCACGGGCATCGCCGGATGCCCGCCCGGGTCATTTCGGCGGCTCCACGATCCCGTGGCGGAGCGCGTAGCCGACCACCTCGGCGCGGTTGTGCACGCGGAGCTTGTCGAGGATGTTGCGGACGTGGAACTTGACCGTGTTCTCGCTGAGACCGAGGCGCTTGGCGAGCCGGCGGTTGGAGGTCACGCCTTCGACCATCAGCTCCAGGACCTCGCGCTCGCGGGCGGTGAGGGTCTCCTGGTCCGAGGACGCGGGGGCGGTGGGCTCGGGGGGCTTGGCGAACTCCTGGAGGAGCTTGCGGGCGAGGGTGGGCGTGAGGGCGGGCTCGCCGTTGGCGGCGCGGTCGAGGAGCTCGAAGAAGGTGTCGGCCTCGAGATTTTTGAGCAAATAGCCCTGCGCGCCGGACTTGATCGCGTCGAACAGCTTCGCATCTTCCTCGGACGCCGTGAGGATCACCACTTTCAGCTCCGGCATCTCGGTGAAGATGATGCGCGTGGCGGCGATGCCGTCGAGCTCGGGCATCTGCACGTCCATCAGCAGCAGGTCGGGGCGGAGCTGGCGCGCGAGCTCCACGGCCTCGCGCCCGTTCTTCGCCTCACCGACGACCTCATGACCCTGCGCGACGAGCAGGCTGCGAAGCCCGTCGCGGAAGAGCGCGTGGTCGTCGGCGATGAGGATGCGCATCGCGCGAAGTATAGAGCCCCTCACCCTGGGGCGAGGGGCTCTCTTGCCTGTCATCCTGAGCCGCGTAGACGGCGAAGGATCCCCTGATTGGAACGCGTCACGTGCTATCGGCAGGGGATCCTTCGCCGCGCTACGCCGGCCCAGGATGACAGCAAAAATTGCGCAGCCGCATGGACACGATTTCCGGAGCTGTGCTCACTCCCCCACCGGCAGCTCGAAGCGCACGCGCGTCCCCTGACCCGGGGCGCTGTCGATGGTGAGGGTGCCGCCGATGCTTTCGGCGCGCTCGCGCATGGTGGAGAGGCCGAACTGCGGGAACTCGCCACGGGCGCGCGCGGCGGCGTTGAAGCCGGCGCCGTCGTCGGCGATGACGGCGACGAGCTTGTCGCCGTCGCGGGTGATCTCCACGCTCGCGTGGGAGGCGCGCGCGTGCTTGCGCACGTTGGTCAGCGACTCCTGCACGATGCGCACGACCTGCAGCTCCTGCGACGGACGGAGCTGCACGGCGGGATCGATGCGCAGCGAGGTCTCGACGTTGCTCATCTCCTCCCAGCGGTCGAGGTACTCGCCCAGGACCTCCGTCAGTGACCGCGAGGGGCCGGGGAGCGTCCGCAGTCCGACGATCGACTCGCGCACGTCGCTGTAGGCCTGGCGGGCGCTGGTGGCCAGCTCCCGAAGCTGCGCCGCCGCCTCCTCGGTCTTCTCCCGCTTGAGATACATCTCCGCGGCCTGCACCTTGGTGTTCACGTAGCCGAGGACCTGGGCCAGGCCGTCGTGCATCTCGTGGGCGATGCGCAGCCGCTCCTGCGCCACGGCGAGGTCGGCGACCTGCTCGTGGAGATGGGCGTTGTCGATGGCCAGCGCGGCCTGGAGCGCGAAGCGCACCAGCGTCTCCTCATCGTCCGCGGTGAAGATCCCGGTCGCCTCCTTCTCCGTGAGATAGAGGTTGCCGAGGAACGGTCCCTTGCAGGGGATCGGGACGGCCAGCAGCGAGTGCATCGGCGGGTGATGAGGCGGGAAGCCCTGCGACTGCGGGTGCCGGGTGAGGTCCTCGAGGCGGAGGCGGTGGCCTTCGCGCAGCGTGACGCCGAGGAGGCCGTGGCCGACGGGCGGCGGTCCGATCGCGGCCCGCTCCTCGGGCGTGATGCCGGAGGTGATGAACGAGACGATGCGGTTGTCCTTGTCGACCACCGACACCGCGCCGTACTTCGCGCCGACCAGCGATCGCGCCTGCTCGACGACCTTGCGCAGCACGACGTCGAGCGAGAGGTCGGCGGTCACGTCGAGGCCCGCTCCGTGGAGTGCGAGCAGCTCCTCGTTCTGCCGCTCGAGGCGCTTCTGCATGGCGCCGATGTAGCGGAAGATCACGGCCGCGAAGACCACGATGGCGCCGATGTAGATCAGGTCCAGTAAGATCCGCTGCTCCCACGATACGGCCCCGACGATTGCGTAACGCGCGGCTTCGAGCGCAATCACGCCGGCGATGGGGATCAGGATCGAGATCGCGCGCAGGCGCTTCAGGGTCATCGCGAGTGCGTATTCTGGACTCATGAGCCGCTCTGCAGGTAGAGGTCGAACGTGACGACGAGATCGTCCTTGGCCTTGACCATGCCGAAGAGCGCGGTCGGTGGCGCGATGCGGAAATCGGTCATGCGCAGCGGGAGGCGCGCGCGGAGGCGGAAGCGGTCGCGCGCGACGCGCACGGCTTCGACGGGCACGCGCACGCTGCGCGTGGCGCCGGCGAGCGAGAGCGTGCCGGTGATCGTCGCGCGATAGCTCCCGCCGTCGATGTCGTGCTCGACGCCGCCGGCGAGCTCCTGGAACTGGAAGTCGATGACGGGGTTCTCCCCGGAGCGCAGGGCCCGGTACATGTCGCGCTCCATCTGGCGGTTGCCGCAGCGGAGGGACTGCACGGGAACGCGGAGGCGGAAGGCCGGCGGCGGGAACGACGCGGCGCGCGGGTCCAGGCGCGCCACGTCGCCGTCTTCGATGCGGTCGATGATGTTGTTGATCTGGGAGAGCGGCGCGGCCACGTTCATCCTGGCTTCGAGCGTCGTGCCGTTGCAGCGCCAGTCCTTCACGTTCGAGGAGCCCTCGAGGGTGAGCTGGCTGCCGGCCGAGGCCACGAGCACGAGGAGGAGGAGCTTCACTGGGCGCGCTCCTCTGCTTTTTCCACGACCCAGCGGAACGTGACCTTCACGTCGTCGCCGGTCTTGATGGTGCCCATCATCGCGGTGGGGGGCTTGATGCCGTACTGCGACATCTTGATCGGGGTGTGGCCGGCGAGCGTGTACTTGCCGTCCGCGTTGCGCGAGCCCTGGACGTCGAACGCCACGTCGCGGGTCACGCCGGCGATGGTGAGCTTGCCTTTCGTCTCCAGGACGAAAGCGTTGTCGCTCGCGTTGCGGGGCGTGGCCGAGGTCATCTCGAAGCGGATCTCGGGATGGGCCTTGGCCTTGAGCGCCTCGGCCATGAGCTTGTCCATCTTCGCGTGCTCGCTCTTGATCGAAGCGACGGGGATGGTGACGACGGCCTTGGCGGGTGCGTTCCAGTTGTCGGGAGTCGGTGCGTTGATCTGGCCGGCGACGGCGGGAGTCTCCATGGTCCAGGCGTGCAGGGTGGAGGTTCCTTCGATGCGGACGACGCTGCCGTTCGCGCCGAGGAACTTCTCGGCGCTCGCCGCGAAGGCGGCGAGCGCGAGGACGAGGGCGATCGAGAGAGTGCGTTTCATGGCTCGTGTCTCCTTGGGTCGTCTGCTTTTAGAAGGAGAAGCTGACTTCCGAGATCACGCCGCTGAAGGACGGGTCGCGCCACGCCTGGATGCCGTTGTTCACGATCTGGCCCTCGGCGAAGCCGCTGTACTTCTGGTTCACGTACTCGACCTTCACGAGCAGGTTCTTCGAGACCCACAGACCGCCGCCGACCTGGATGCGGTCGACCTTACCGTTCGACGCGTTGCCCGCGAGCTTGTCGACGCTGGCGTTGCTGTAGCGCGCGGCGGCGTAGAGGGAGGGGGTGAGGCGGTAGACCACGTCGCCGGCGTAGTACGTCCACTTCTCTTCCGGCGTGCCCACCGCGGAGCCGTTGATGTCGAGGTCCTGCGTGCGTCCGTAGTGGCCGTAGAGCTCGAGGGGCGACTCGTTCTTCCAGGTGACGTCGAACTGCGCGGCGCTGAACTTCTCACCGGCCTGCGGGAAGACGTTGCCCGGGGCCTGGCCGCCGCCGAGGACTCCGGCGTAGCGCTCGCCGCTGCGGTTGCCGGTGAACATCTGCATGGAGCTGCCGCCGGCGGCCTTGGTGGGGTTGTCGCTCTGGTCGGTGCCGATGTAGGAGACGGACGTGCGGAGCGACTGGAGGGGGTAGAAGATCAGCTTCCCGTTGTAGGCGAAGCCGCGGCCGACGTTCCAGTCCTCGGTCGTGGTCCCGTTGGACACGCCGACCAGCCAGCCGAAGCGCGAGCCGGGCTTGCTGGAGGCCTGCATGCCGATGGAGACGATGTTCGGGTCGATGACGAAGTTGCCGACGAGCGGGTTCTTCTGGGCGATGGCGTTGTTGGTGCGGTGCCCGGCGGCGTCGCCGAAGTCGACGAGCATGTGGCCGGCCTTGAGGTCCACTTTCTTCAGGACGGGCTCGAGGAACTTCAGGCCCTGCAGGTTCTCCGGCACGCCGCGCAGGATGATGTAGCCCTCGTTGCCGTAGGTCTGGGAGGGGTGGTTGCGGCTCGACAGGTACATGTCGAACACGACCTCGATCTCCTGGTTCTTGCCGAACTTGGCGATGAAGCCGAGGTCGCCGAAGGCGTTCTGGAAGCCCGGCGAGACCTTCGCGAGGGGGTTGCCTTTGCTGTCGTAGACGTTCTCGTGGCTGAGGGCCTGGGCGGTGCCGACGGTGGCCAGGGTCATGTAGAGCTTGGTGGTCTCGGTATCGGTGATCTTGATCTGCGCCTGGGCGGCGGGGGTGAGGCCCAGGAGGAATGCGACGAGTGCGATGAGTGCGATGACGAGGTGCTTGCGAGTGTTCATTTGTTCCTCCGTTGTTCGAAGGCCATTCTGGGTGCGCAAGCGATTGCTGGCGAACCACTTACGGGTGGCCCGGAGCACGCGGAAGGGTGGGTGGGGGACCCGCCTTTTGGGGTAGGGAACGACAGTTCCTCGGGTTCCTCGGAGTTCCTCGGAGCTCCTCGGAGTGGCCTCGGACGAGGCATCCTCCTGTCATCCCGAGCGTCGAGCGAGGGACCTGGGCGGGTGGGGCGGCAGGCACGTGCTTCGCGCCCCGCCCACCCGGGTCCCTCGCTCGACGCTCGGGATGACAGCCGTTGGAGTGCGGAGACAATCGGTTGCCTCCCACCACAAAATGAGCGGGCGCGCCCATGTGGGCGCGTCCGCTCGGGGTCTTACCGGATGCCGTGCGTCACAGGGCCGGTTCGGCCGGCTCCGGCGCCTGCGGCTTCACCTGCGCCGCCAGCCTCGCGGCGGCCTTCGCCGCCAGCTTCGCGGCCTGCTTCTGGGCCTGCTCCGGCGTCTCTTTGCCGCGCACCTTGCCCAGCGCGCGGCGCATGTCGCGGATCTTCCGGAACGAGCTCGCCGGCCTCGACCCGGTCGAAAATCTCCGTGTGCCCGAGGACGACCTCGTTCACGGCGACGGAGAGGTAGTGATGGACGGCCGCGCAGCGCTCGGCCGCCAGCTCGAGCAGCTCCGGCGCGTCGCCGCTCCGCAGCTCCGGCAGCGCGCGCTCGAACGCCTCGGCCGCCTCACTGAGGTAGCGCTCCGCCGCGGCGTACTGCCTCGTGGCCACACTCACCTGGTGGAGCGCGGTGCCGAGCTTCCGCACGCAACACTGCATGGCGGGAGGTCAACACCGAGTGAGGCGCCACGCAACACTGCATGGCCGGGGGCAGCGCGAGTCAGCCGACTTTCGACTGCGCGGCCTCGTCCAACGCCGCCGGCATCTGCATCTGCGCTCGTGCGGCCCTCGGGAGAAGCCACAGCGCATATCCGCAAGCGACGAACGCCGCGATCGAAACCGAGGCGAGGACGTCGCTCACGTAATGATCGTTCACCGCCACGCGCGCGATCGAGACGCAGACGGCAAGCACGAGCGCGGGAACGCGCAACCTGGGAAACGCGAAAGAGAGCGCGAAGAACAGCGCCCAGAAATGAACGGCGTGGCCGGAAGGGAACGAGCTGCCACCCTCGATGAAGAACCGGCCGTGCCAGTCTCCACCGGCCAGCCCCTCCGCCGGCCGCGCCCGCAGAAAGACGTTCTTCAGGACTCCGGCGATCAGCCGCGCGGTCAGGTGCGTCGCGCCGACGAACAGCAGGAGCCACCCGACGCGACGCCGGCCCAACGCGAAGAGAACCAGCGATGCGACGACGATGGCCAGCCCTGTCGCGAACTTCGACACCGGGAACGCGAACGCGAATTCGACCGCGCTGACGAACGGCCCGAGAACGGCACGATTCTCCGCGGCCACTGGCTGCAGCCAGCGAGCGACGAGGCCATCGATGGCGTAGATGGCCAGGCCGGTGAGAACTGCGGAGAGCACTGCCACCACCCATGTGCGGCGAATGGTCACGTTGGCTCCGATGGAAACAGGTTGATGGAGGTACGTACGAGCCGCAGGAGGGTTGCAACGGTACGCGTCGCTGGAGCGCCGGCGATGATGCACTTCTGTTCGTGCCCGACCTGAGGATCGAACATCAACCACACCACATCGCCGCGTTTCGCCGTGTACGCTGGCTTACCAGACTTCGTTCCGAACGCGCTTCCCGGTCTCGATCTCGTCGTGGCGATTCTCGTCGGTGATCTGTTCGACCATCGATTCGAGCGTGATCGCCGGTTCAGCGGGTACGATGACCAGCTTGCCGGACCTGATCGTCAGATCGACCGTGGTGTTCTCTTCCAGGTGGATCTCTTCCGCGACCGGCCGCGGGATCCGGACTGCCAGGCTATTTCCCCATTTCTGAATCGTCGTCTTCATCGCTGGTCTCGTAGGTCCAGCGAGAATAGCAGCTGGCAGTCGAACGCTCGGTCATCCGCCGCGACAAACACATCGCCGCGGCAAGAGAGTCGCGCTGGAAGTCGGGGGCACAGAGGACGGACGGGATTGGATTGAGATCGAGGTTCGTGCGGACCGCCGGCGTCTCGCCGGCTGATGTGGCGGCGTCCCGCGCCGCCACCCGGGTGGGTGGGCGGAACGCGGCCTCGCGATCTCCCACCCGCCTGGGGCGCAGGCGTGGCCATGTGGAGAGCTACTCGCTCACCTGAAGACGACGGCCGACAAACTCGCGAAGCTATCGATGTGACCGGTGCTGCTTCGGACACTCACCCATTGAGCTTTTACCGTCTGCTGGAATCCTGACAGCGGTACTCTGACAACGATCGTGATCGGAGTACGGCCGAAGCTGGGCGGAGCCTGCAGTTCATAGCTGAATCCGCCATCCGCTACGTTTGTGCCGGCAACGTTGATCGAGAATCTCAGACCTGGAAAGTCACTGCCTGACGCATAGGAGTGTGGGACGTTGAGTGTTATCAGTGCCTGGGTCGTAGCTGCATTGGCCGGCGGTAAAGTGATGGCGAGACCTGGGATGTCGACGAATTGCGGCGAGTTCATCGGCGGTGCCGCGGTGATCTGAGCATAAAAAACTTGTTGCGCCACCGCCTCGGCCGGGGCGCTCAAGGTCAAGAGCGCGAGACTGATGACAAAAACCGGCCAAGTCGGCCGTTGACTGTTCGCATCCATGTTCGCCTCCATTGGTTCGCAATCTGTTGTGGTAGACCGCCCTTCATCTATGGAGAGGCGGCTTAGCCGCGAATCCCTACCCGTTGGTGTACGAGTGTCGATCCCAATCTTCGCCTACCGTGGCTGATGTTGTCGGTCCTGCGGGTGGCCGCATCAGAATGCGAAATAGCGCCGTCGCTCATCGATCGCCGCTCGCGGGCGTCCGGCTCCGCCCGCAAGACGTGCGCAGTGAATGGTCGGTCTCGATGAGATCGACAACGGCATCGGATCGTGGAGGCAGAGCCTGTTGTGCGACTTGAATCAGGTGCTGCCACTCCGCGGACGGCACGGAACATCCCGGCACACGCGGTACACCGGTACGCGCCCCTCGAAACCGGCTCGAGCTCGTTCTCGCATTTGGGACAGGTTTTCGGCATGAGGTCGAATCTCCCACGCGGTCTCGGAGGCATCGCTGCTTCTAGGACACGGCTCCCGATGGAGCGCGGAGGCAATCGCCTCCGCGTTCGTATTCGTACGTTCGCGCCTTGAGGCTCCCGAATACGAAAGCGGAGGCGACTGGAGGCCGTCTCAAAACCCCATGGGACCGCCGGCGTTCCGCCGGCTGCCGGGGCGGCGTCTCGCCGCCCCGGGTGGGAGGTGGAGCGTGCCACGTGGCGAGAGGCTCCGTCCTCCCGAGGACGCGCCGGCGGGACGCCGCCGCACAGCCGGCGGGACGCCGGCGGTCCGATGGTTTTGAGACACCCTCCGACTGCCTCCGCACTCCAAATGGCGGGCACGCTCAGTCATCTCCTCGTCACCGGCGCGGAACCGGTCAGGAGATTGGTCTCAGGACCGCCCGGCCGTATGCGATGAACGCCATGAGGAGGCCCAGCACGCCGCTCATGATCGTGGGCGTGATCTCGCCGTACTTGACGTGCACGCCGATGAACACGAGGCTCTCGAGCGCCAGGAGTGTGGCGGCGAGGACCGTCAGTCGGGGGCGCCAATGGAGGGCGGCGGGGACGATGAGTCCGGCCGCGCACGCGAGCTCCAGGATGCCCAGGGCCATCCAGGCTTCCCGGGGCAACGCACCAAAGGACGGGACGTCTCCGCTGATCTGATCGAACAGGAAGACCTTCATGACGCCCGACGATCCGTACAGGAGCGCGGCGAGGATCTGCAGGACCCACAACAGGATGTTCATTCTGTGCCTCCTCCCGGTTTCCGCGCCGGTACGCGCAGGGCGGGCGGGGCATTGAGGAAATCGTCGACCATGGGGACGATGGCTTCCAGTTTGTCCATCAACGTGACGTGAGTCGTATTGGGCAGGACGCCCGTCGTGGGCTCTTGCGCCGACACCGCGAGGGAGGCCAGGAAGGTCGGGATCAAGGCCGCTGTCTTCATGCTTCGGAGCGTATCACCGTGATGCAGCGCGGCATGCGGGCTGCCTACCTGGATGAACGGATCGCGAGGATGCGATGGTAGGGGATGAAGCTGTCCTCATCTTCGGCTGTTCCGGATAGCACGACGCCATCGGGCCTGATCTCGACGATCCTCGAGCCGCTGATGTGCGCCTCGTCCTTCGGCGCGCCCCTGTGCTGCACAACCAAGGTCAGGCTGTCCAGGTCGCGTGATTGCCACCTGTGCCGGTTGAGCTGGTCGCGGATCGGGTTGTTCATTTGGCGATATCGGCCGGGGAGGGGCGGGCTGAAGCCGCGCCCCTACGTTCCTTCGAGCTCGGCGATGGCGCCTTTGAAGGCGGGGGACAGCCAGGTGTAGGGGCCGATGAACGTCATTCCCACGCTCGTGAACAGCTCGCGGTAGAACGCGGCCGGGCGGCGGATGAAGCTGTCGAGGTCTCCGGTGATGTCGTCTTCCTTGGTCAGCACTTCGAGGTAGGCCACGCCGTCGGCGGCGTCGGCGATGGCGCGGATGCCGGCGCGCAGGTCGTCGTCGGGGACGTAGTGCATGACGTCCGAGCAGATGATGAGGTCGTAGACGTCGAGGTCGAGCTCGGGGAGGTCGGCGAAGGAGGCCAGATGGATGTTGCGCGCCTTGCCGAAGCGGCGGACGACGTATTCGGAGGAGTCGAGGCCGATGTATTTGACGCGGGGGCGCAGGGCCTGGAGGTGGGAGAGCCAGGCGCCTTCGCCGCAGCCGATGTCGAGGACGGTGCGGATCTGGCGGCGGATGAAGTATTCCGCCGAAGCCACCGCGACCTGGACCTTCCGCCGCACCTCGGCGTGGGTATTCACGCGCGTGGTGCGGTTGCGGTACCAGCGGTCAAAGTACGCGCGATCGTAAGTCTTGGTCATGTTCGTTCGCGCGATGGACGCCGATTCCCCAGCGCCGCAGCCTGGCCACCATGCGCGGCATGCGCTTCTCGATCTTGTCGAGCGATTTGATCGCGAACTTGCTCTGCGGGAACAGCACGAGCACGGCGAGGAGGAAGAAGACCCAGCCCTGCATGATCGGGAGCAGCGATCCGATGACGCCGAGGATGGCGAAGACGATGCCGAGGGTGATGCGGAGAAACAGGATCATGGCCGGCGGGAGTTTAGCGGAGGTGCGTCCGCGGCTGCGAAGCGCTTCGGTGACGAGAATGGCGACGATCGCCACGATCGACAGGACGAGCATCGCGATCTCGAGTGGGATCATCAGCGCGGTTTGGGACGGAACTCGCCGGCATCGAGGTACTCCTCCGGAATCTTCTGAAATTCGGTGACGCCGTACTTCTCGGCGAGCTCCTCGTCCGAGAGACCGTCTGCAAGGACGAGTCCCTCGACCTCGCCGGTCCGGCCCTCGAGCTCCCACCCGGTCCAGATCTCGGCGTCCGTGTACGGCCTGAGCGAGATCTTCTGAAGGTATCGCGCCATTTGCGAGGGGGATTGTACGGCAGGGGGAGGGCAGGGGGCGGGGGCAGGGGACGGGGGACAGGAGAAGCGCGACCTCATGTCATCCCGAGCGTAGCGAGGGACCTGGGCGGGCGGGGCGGGAGGCATGGGCTGCGCGCCCCGCCCGCCCCAGGTCCCTCGCTCGACGCTTCCAAGAAACTCGCGTCATCGTCATGCGGCTTTCACCAGCTGATACCCGAATTGAGCAGCACGTTTCTGCATGGCTTTGAGAAGCCGTTCCTTGTGCTGTTGAGCGTAACGATCGGGACCCGGATCGACGTAGGGACGTTGGTACTTGAGGGTGTAATAGATCATCAGAGCCAGC
>DASUSN010000147.1:0-24099 GCA_036375075.1 Thermoanaerobaculia bacterium
TGCCTCCGGGATCGTCGCCGGGTGCCTCCGGGATCGTCGCCGGTTGCCTCCGGGATCGTCGCCGGTTGCCTCCGGGATCGTCGCCGGTTGCCTCCGGGATCGATGCCGGTTGCCTCCGGGATCGATGCCGGTTGCCTTCGGGATCGATGCCGGCTGCTTCCGGGATCACTGCCGGATCCCTCCGGGATCGCTCCCGGTCGCCGCCAGGCGGGGGAAGAACGTCGGGGATCGCGGCCGGGTGAAGGCTGGACGCGTGCAGTGGGCACTGCACGCGTGCGGCGGTAGCGGAATCAGTCGACGTTGAAGATCTTCTTGAGAGCGTCCACGTTCGGGTCGACGAACAGGCGTCCGTCCACCTCGAGGGCCGGATCCGATCCGGCGTGGTGCGTGTACGACTTCTTGCTCTCGTCGACGCGCACGAGCTCGTGCTCGACGCGGAACTGCTTCAGGAACCCCTGGATCAAACTGGTTTTATGCCTCTGTGTGCCGGGGAAGAACCTTACGGTCATCGCCTCCCCTCCCTTCCCGTGATCAAGAACCGATTGATGGATTTGCAGACCTTAGGCCCGTTTTTGCGAGAAGTCAAACACAAATAACAAATCAGGCCACCACCGCCTCGCGGTACTGGATCTCGTACAGACGCCGATAGAGGCCGCCGATCTGCATCAGTTCCTCGTGCGTTCCCCGCTCGCGGATCTCCCCGTGGTGGAAGACGAGGATGGTGTCGGCGGACCGGATCGTCGAGAGCCGGTGGGCGATGACGATGGACGTGCGCCCCTCCAGGAGGGTCTGGATGGCCTCCTGGATGAGCAGCTCCGTTTCGGTGTCGATCGACGACGTGGCCTCGTCGAGAACCAATACCGGCGGGTTGAAGGCCAGGGCGCGGGCGAACGAGAGGAGCTGCTTCTCCCCCACCGACAGCCCCGCCCCCCGCTCCCGGATCTCCGCCGCGTATCCCTCGGGCAGCCGGGAGATGAAGCGGTCGGCCTGCACCCTGCGGGCGGCGTTCCGGATGGTCTCCTCGCCGATCGCCGGGTCGCGGAGGGAGATGTTGTCGGCGACCGTGCCGGTGAAGAGGAAGAAGTCCTGCTGGACGATGGCGTACAGGCGCCGGAGCGACTCCATCGAGTATTCACGGATGTCCACGCCGTTGATCAGGATCTCGCCGCGCTGGGGCTCGTAGAAACGGAGCAGCAGCGACGTGACCGTGGTCTTGCCCGCGCCGGTGTGTCCGACCAGCGCGACCCGCTCCCCGCGCTCGACGCGGAACGAGACGTTCTTCAGCACCCACTCCGGCTCCGCGGCCTCTCCCTCGACGTAGGCGAACCAGACGTTGCGGAACTCCAGCGACTCGAACGCGGCGATCTCGCGCCTGCCCGTGTCCGGGATGCGGACCTGCGTATCGAGCAGCTTGAAGATGCGCTCGCTCGCGGCCATGGCCGCCTGGAGGATGTTGTACTTCTCCGAGAGGTCCGAGATCGGCTGGTAGAAGCGCTGCGAGTACTGGAAGAACGCGATCAGCGCGCCGACCGAGAGCGTTCCCTGGATGACCTTCCCGCCGCCGTACCAGACGATCAGCGCGAGACCGATGGTCTCGATCAGCTCGATGACCGGGTAGAAGACGGAGTAGTAGAAGACGGAATCGATGTTCGCGTCGCGATGGCGCGTGTTCAGCTCGTCGAACTTCTCCGCCTCCTTCTCCTCCCGGTTGAAGAGCTGGACGGTGGACATGCCGGAGAGGTGCTCCTGCAGGAACGCGTTGATCGCGGCGATCCGCACGCGGACCGCACGGTAGGTCACCCGCGCGCCGCGGCGGAACCAGATCGACACGAGGATGATGAACGGCGTGATGGAGAAGAGGACGAGCGCGAGGCGCCAGTTCATCCAGAACAGCACGCCCACGATGCCGGCCAGCACGAAGATGTCGCCGAAGATCGCCACGAACCCGGCGGTGAAGAGCTCGTTCAGCGCGTCGACGTCGGTGGTCACGCGGGTCATCAGCCGGCCGACGGGGTTGCGGTCGAAGAACTGCACGTTGAGGCGCTGCAGGTGCCCGAAGATCTGCTTCCTGAGGTCGTACATGATGTACTGCCCCATGAGGTTCATCAGCACCATCTGGGTGTAGAGCACCGCGAAGCCGCCCAGGAGCGTCGCGAGGTAGATGCCTGCGGCGATGTTGATGCCGGTGAGCGGATCGAGCTGGATGCCCTGCGCCGCCAGCCACTCCCCGAGCCGGCGGCTGACGCCGAGGGGCTCGGCGCCGTGCAGCGGCTTCACGAAGAGGTCGATGGCGATGGCGGTGATCGCCGGCCCGGCGATCTCGAAGAGCGACGACAGGATCACCAGGAGCACGGAGAAGCCCGCGCGCCAGCGGTACGGGCGCAGGTACTTCAGCAGCCGCCACGTCAGGTGCGCGTCGAACGCTTTCGCGCCCTCGTCCTCGTGTTTCTCGATCGCCTCAGCCATGGCTGCCGCCGCTCACGCGATCTCCTCCAGCTCGTCCTCGATCGTCTGCCGGCGATAGAGGTCCGCGTAATAGCCGCCGCGGGCGACGAGCTGCTCGTGGGTGCCGCGCTCGACGATCTTTCCGTCGTCGAGGACCACGATGTGGTCGGCGTCTTTCACGGAGGAGACGCGGTGGGAGACGATCAGCACCGTCCTCCCCTGCCGGATGCTGCGCAGCGCATGGAGGATCCGCTCCTCGGTCTGCGTATCGACGGCGCTCAGCGAGTCGTCCATGATCAGGATGAGCGGGTCGCGGACGAGCGCGCGGGCGATGGCGGTGCGCTGCTTCTGCCCTCCGGAGAGGGTGATCCCGCGCTCGCCGATGACCGTCTTCAGTCCCTGCGGGAAGCCGGCGACGTCGGTGGAGAGGCCGGCCTGCGCGGCCACGGCATCGACTTCTTCGTCGGTCGCCTCGGCACGGCCGAAGCGGATGTTCTCCGCCAGCGACTCGGAGAAGAGGAACGTCTCCTGCGGCACCATGCCGATCCACTCGCGGAGCTGATGGACGGGGATGGTCTCGATCGGCCGGCCGTCGAGGAAGATCGTTCCGGGCGGCGGCTCGAACGAGCGCGTGATCAGCGAGAGCAGCGTCGACTTGCCGCTGCCCGTGCGGCCGACGATCCCCACGGTCTGCCCCTGGCGGACGTCGAAATGGACGTCGCGCAGGACCGGGCGCTGCCCGTATCCGAAGGTCAGGTCGCGGATCTCGAGATTGCCCCTGGGCGTCATCGCGACGTCCCCGGACGGATTCGCGTCCGGCTCCACGGACCACACCTCGTGCAGGCGCTTCATCGAGGCCATCCCGCGCTGGAAGAGGTTCATCACCCAGCCGAGGGCGATCAGCGGCCAGATCATGCGGCCGAGGTAGAACTGGAAGGCGACGAAGGAGCCGAGGGTGAGCGTGCCCGCGATCATCTTCCGGCTGCCGAAGAAGAAGATGAAGACGAACATCACGCCGATGAGCGCGTGCAGCGCGGGATAGAACGTCGCGGTGAGGCGGATGAGGGAGCGGTTGCGCTCCACGTACTCATGGTTCATCCGCTTGAAGGTGTCGACCTCGCTCGCCTCGCGGGCGAACGCGCGCACGACGCGCACGCCGGAGAGGTTCTCCTGCACGCGCGCGGAGATGTCGCCGAAGTAGTCCTGCACGGCTTTGGTGCGGACGTGGATGCGCTCGCCGAAGACTTTGCCCAGGCCGGCCACCACGGGCACGGCGATCAGCGTGGTCAGGGCCATCATCACGTCGATGCGCAGCATCATCAGGAACGCGCCGGTGACCACGAGCAGCGACGTGAGGGAGTGCATCGTGGCCGGGCCGATGAGCATGCGCACGGCGCCGAGGTCGTTCGTCGCGCGCGACATCAGATCGCCGGTGCGGTGCTCCTGGTAGAAGCGGAGCGGCAGCTTCTGCAGGTGCTCGTAGAAGTCGCCGCGCATGTCGTACTCGATGTGGCGCGACGCACCGATGATGATCCAGCGGTACGCGTAGAGGAAGATGCCTTCGAGGATGGACGCGCCGACGAGCAGCAGGCCGTAGCGGACGAGCGTCGCGCGCGTGAAGCCGCTCCCCAGCGCGTTCACGGCGTCCCCGATGATCATGGGCTTCGCGAGCGAAAAGAGCGCCGACCCGACCACGCACAGCGCGCCGAGGATCAGGCGCGCTCTGTAGAGTCCGAAGTAGTGCAGAAGACGGCGGCCGGGAGTCATGGGGGCGACATTCTATCGAGCGGCTCGCGGAGAGGCAGGCGCTTCAGCTCCTGGAGCGTGATGCGCAGCACCGACCCGAGCGTAAAGCCCGTCGGAAAGCAGTGCGGGATGCGTACGCCGGCGCCGGAGAGCTCGAGGAAGTCGAGCGGCGGCTTGCGGCGCGCGAGGACGTGGGCCAGCTTGCGCGGGAGGTCTTCGCGGTCGTCGACGTTGAGGTGCAGCGGCTGGAGGTAATAGCCGAAGTGCATGTCGCGCAGCGCGGGCATGCCCCCGGCAAACTCCGGCAGCGTGACGCTGAGGTTCAGCGCGCCGAAGATCCAGTTCTCCTGCGCGAACTCGCCGCGCCAGAAGTCTTCTTCGTCTTCCGAGAGGTACTCGATGCGCATCAGCGAACGGACTCCATCACCCGTTCGAACTGTTCGCGGCCTCCAAAGCCTTCCATCCGTGCGCGCTCGCCGACGCGATCGGCGAAGACCACGGTCGGAAACCCGCGGACGCCGAAGCGCTGCTGGAGCTGGTCCACTTCGGGGGCGTTCCTCCCCTCTTCCTGCCGCCGGTCGACGACGCGGATGGGGATGAAGCGCTCGTTGATCTCCCTCGCGATCTTCGGATTGGCGAACACCTCGGCGTCGAGGACGTGGCACGGCTGGCACCAGTCGGCAGTGAAATCGAAGAGCACCGGCTTGTCCGACGAGGCGGCGAGACGCAGTCCTTCGGCGGGCGTCCGCCACTGGATTCTGCCCGCGCCTTTCGGTGCGTCGCTCTTCAGGAGCGGCACGGCGATGCGCGCGCCGACGAGGACGAGCGCGGCGACGAGGAGCGCGACCGGAAGCGCGCGCTGATCAGTCCGCGCCATACGGCACCTCCCGCCGCCGGAACGCCAGACAGGCGAGCACGAGCGCGACCGCCGCGTTCGCGAGGATCATCAGCGTCCACTGCGTGTCGAGCCGCGGCGGCAGATCGGGGAAGAGGTTCTGCTCGACCACGCTCAGTCCGCGCTCGACCGCGGGGTTCTCGATGAGGAACCGGCCGAGCGCGTTCCGCGACTGCCGGATCATGCCGAGCACCATGCCGAGCACGCCGAAGCCGATCATGGCGACGACGTAGAGCGCGACGTTGAAATAGGCGCGCGTGAGGCTGCCGAGGAGCGTCAGGAGCGAGACGGTCAGGACGGTGTCGATCAGCGCGTTCAACAGCGTGCTGCCGATGATCGCGGCCGGAACGCTGTCGCTCCAGAGCGCGCGACCGGCGAGCTCGCAGAGCGCGGCCAGAATCGCGGCCGCCCAGACGGCGAGCACGACCCCCGTCACGCGCGAGAGCAGATACGCCGCGCGGTTCACCGGCTTGACGAGGATGAGCTGCAGGGTACCCGAGGAGAACTCCGGGCCGATCGGGCCGCAGCCGGCGATCAGCGCGAGCAGCGCGACCAGCGACGGCCATCCCGATGCGGGCTTGTCGAATGTGGACGTCCCGAGGGCGACGATGGCCAGCAGAGCGAGGAACGCGAGATACGCACCGTTGGTCAGGTGCCGCCGCAGCGTCTCCGCGATCACCACCCGGTTCACGCCGCACCTCGGAAGATGCTCTCGAGATCCGTCGTGTGCCGGCGGACGTCGATGACGCCCGCACCGCCCGCGACGAGCTCGCGCACGAGCGCGGCGATGTCGGTCTCCGTCTCGACGGTGACGATGACCACGTTCTCCCGTGGCGCGGCGCCGGCGATGCGCTCCACCGCCGCCGCATCGAAGCCCGGCAGCATCGTCACCGCGACGACGATCCGGTCCGCGTGGCGGAGGGTCTCCGCGCGCTCGATGACGCCGCGATGCAGGAAGAGCACGCGGTCGCACACCTTCTCGATCTCCGCGAGCTGGTGCGAGTTCAGGAGGACGGCGGCGCCGCGCGCCTTCTGTTCGGTGATGAGGTCGCGCACGAGCAGCACGCCGTTCGGGTCGAGACCCGACGTCGGCTCGTCGAGGAAGAGATACGCCGGCTCGTGGATCAGCGCCTGGCACATGCCGATGCGCTGCAGCATGCCGCGCGAGTACTGCGCGAGTTTCTTGTCCGCCGCGTTGGTGAGGCCGAGGCGCTCCAGCATCGCCTTGCAGCGGGCGTCGGCCTCCGCGCGCGGAACCTCGGCCAGCCGGGCCATGTAGCGGAGGAACTCCCAGCCCGTCGCACGGCGGTCGAAGTTCATCCGCTCCGGCACGAAGCCCGTGCGGCGGCGGACGTCGAGGTCGTCGTTCGCCTTGCCGTCGATGGCGATCTCCCCGGCGTCGGGATTCAGGAAGCCGAGGAGGCACGACATCAGCGTCGTCTTGCCCGCCCCGTTCGGGCCGATGAGACCGACCACTTCGCCGGGCGCCACCTCGAGATCGATGCCGTGCAGGACCTCCTGGGTGCGCCGGAAGGTCCGGAACGACTTGCGCAACGCGCGGATGCGGACGCCGGGGACGCTCATGCCTTGCGCGCGCGCAGTCCTTCGACGATCTCGGCGATCTTCGTCTGATGGAACGCGTCGATGCGTGCCTGCAACTGCGGCTCGACGGACGCGTCGAGATCCTCCGTGTACACCTTCTTCAGCGCGCCACCGAGATAGACCTTGGTCTCGATGCGCCAGGCGGGGCGGGAGAAAAACTCCGTCTGGATGGTGAGCTTCTTGGCGGCGACGTCGAAGGCGTCGAGGCGTCCCATGGGGGCGTTCTGCGGATCGGCCATTCGGGCCCGTAGTGTATCGCGATGTACAATGCCGCCGCCCACACGCTGCCCGGCGCGACTCGCTCCGCGTCCGCTCCTCCCTCGGCACCGCAGCGAATCCATGAGCAAGACCTTCGAAGACCTGCGTGCGTTCCAGCGCGCGCTCGACCTGATGGTGGACGTGTACGCGGCCACCGAGCCGCTGTCCCGCTCCGAGCTCCGGCCGCAGCTCCGCCGCGCCGCCGGCTGCGTGGTGAGCCGGATCGCCGAGGGACAGGGACGGCTGACGAACGCGGAGTGGAGCCAACTGCTCAGCGAGGCGCGCGGCTCGCTATACGAGGTACAGGCCCACGTGATCGCAGCGGCCAGGCTGGACGTCCTCACGCCGGGCGTGGCGGAGCATCTGAAGAAGCGGGCACACCACGCGGCGCGGGAGCTGGACGGGCTGATCGTGTGGGTGCGGAAGATGGGGACGGAGAGGAAGCGGTTATGAACGAGCCACGCATGTAGGGCGCGGCTTCAGCCCGCCCCTCCCGTGGGCGGCGGCGTTCCCCGGGGCGTTCCCCTCCCCGTCCGAGGGGCGGGCTGAAGCCACGCCCTACATTTGCAGCCCGGACGCTCTCCTGTCATCCCGAGCATCGAGCGAGGGATGACAACGTTTGGAGTGCGCTGCTACCGTTCCCGCCGGACGCTGCGCCGGCACTTTGCCTCGGCGCGGCTCTCGATCTGCCGGACGCGCTCGCGCGACAGGCCGAGGATCTCGCCGATGTCGCGTAGCGTCAGCTCGTCGTCCTGGAGGACGCCGTAGCGCAGCTTGACGATGGTCTTCTCTTCGAGCGACAGCTCGTCCACCGCCTGCTGCACGGAGGCGTGCTGGCGGACGTTCTGGAGGTACGGCAGCCGGTCGGCCGCCAGATCGGGGCTCATGCCCTCGTTCCGGTCGTTCAGCTCGTACCAGTAGTGGAACGACGCCTTCGGGTTCGGGTTCGTGTACAGCAGCAGCACGGCCAGCTCGCTGTCGGTGATCGACAGCTTCTCGCAGATCTTCCTGGTGGCGCTGTCGAGCACACCCTTCACGTTCTCGATCTCGCGATTCAGGAACGAGGCGAGCTCGCGGATGCTCTTCGGCACGTTGTCGCTCACGCCGTGGCGCAGCGTCAGCACGAGCCGCTCCTTCGGCGAGAGCTCGGACATGTGCGCGAGCAGCTCCTCCCGCCGCGACTGCTCCTGCATCTCGTTCTCGGCCGATGGGATCATGGTCTGCTCGACCACGTCCGCCAGCTCCGTGTGCGACTCGTCGTCCAGCTCCGCGTTCAGCGAGTAGTTGTCCGTGTTTGCCTGCAGCAGCGTCTGCACTTCCTTCACGCTGACGCCCAGGTTCTGCGCGAGCTCGTCGGGCGTGGGGATGTGGTTTCCTTCCGACATCGCCGTCGCGATGGCCTTCTCCAGGCGGTACATCAGGTTCGCGCGCTTGGGCGGCAGCCGGAACGCGCCCGCCTGTTCGGAGAGCGCGTGCAGGATGGCCTGGCGGATCCACCACACCGCGTAGGTGATGAACTTGACGTTCTTGTCGGGGTCGTACTTCTTCGCGGCGTGGATCAGGCCGATGTTGCCTTCGTTGATCAGGTCGAGGAACAGGACGTGCGCGTTGCGGTACCGCTTCGCGTACGAGACCACGAAGCGGAGGTTGGCCTTGACCAGCTCTTCCAGCGCTTCCTTGTCGTTCTCCTGGATGCGGCGGCCGAGCTCCCGCTCACGCTCCGGCGTGAGACGGGGCACTCGGGCGATTTCCTGCAGGTATTGGTTGAGGAGATCGTAAGACTCGTCTCGTTCTTCGTACCGGGCCATTTTGCGGAGCGTGCATTTTACACCGGCCGTCCGCCTTCATCGCCGCGCCATATTCGTGACACCTCGCGGCTCGTCCTTCAGCTCGCGCGCGATGACGTTCGCGTCCACGTCCACCCGCACCAGCACGGTGTCGGCCGAGTCGTGCACCAGGATCATCAGCTCCAGCCGGTCGGTCCCCGCCGACGGCCGCGCGTAGATGAAGCTCCACTCGTTCGACTTCTTCGACCACACCTGCACGAGCGGCACGAACCCCGCGCCCGCCTTCGTGCGCATGATCTGGTGCAGCTCGCGGGGATCGAGCTCGTCGGCCCCTTCGAACGTGGCCAGCTGGAAGTCGTGCACGCCCTCCGGCTCGACCAGCCGCACCGCCACGCGGGCGATGCTGAGGAACGGGATCCAGATCCGCTTCACGCCGTCCTTCGCGTCGATCGCCCTGGCGATCGACGCAAAGTCCGCGTGCATGGGGAGCGCGACGACGGTGAGGAGGAGGAGCGCTGCCGCGAGACGCTTACTCATCTTTGCCTTCCTTGGTGATCCTGGGGATCCCGAACTCCCCTTCCAGCTTCGAGAGCCGGTCGATGTCGATGTCCCCGACGATGTTCACGACCGTGAGCTCCCGCGGCTCCGCCGCGATGATGACCAGTCCCACGACGCGCTCGCCGCGGAGGTCGGCCATGATGTTCACGTTCTCCTTGGTCTTGCTGCGCACCGTGACGAGCGGCTTCCACGTCGCCCCGAGCTGCGATTTCAGGCGATCGGCCAGCGAGCGGTCGTACTCCCCTTCCTTCGAGAACTCGTAGCTGCGGACGTAGATCCCCTGCAGGCCGCTGATCAGGTCGCGGATCTCGCGCTCTTCCGGATCGTTGCCGGCAAGGAACTTGGCGGCCAGGCGGATCATGGAGGCGTCGAGGGTGACGTCCACCACGTCGGTGGCCTTGTCGGCGAGGCCGGCCAGGCCCGGGAGGTCGAGGTTGATGCGCTGTGCGGACGCGGGAACCGCGACGGCCAGCGCGAGAATGAATACGAGTACGAGCTTACGCATGATTTCTCCTGTGTGTGTTCAATCGTTCGATCCGATGCTGCGCACTTCGTGCTGGGCGTAGCGGACCTTCTCGCCGGCGATGCGCAGCGCGAGCAGCACCTGCTCCTTCGCCTGCTCGCCTTCGCGAACCTGGCGCTGGTGGTCCTGGTACGCGATGCCGCCGCCGACGAGCGCGGTGAGCGTCAGCGACGCGGCCACGGCTCTCCACCACGGGCGGCGCGCCGGTGCCTGGTCGCGCTCGATCCGCTGCATCACCCGCGACGCGAAGCCGGGCGCCGGCGACTCGCGACGCAGTGCGCGCCTCAGACTCGTCTCGAGCGCAGTCGAGGGATCATTTTCGAGATTCATGGACGGTTCTCCAGTTTCCTGCGCAACGCCTGGAGTGCGCGGTGCAGGTGACTCTTCACGGTGTTGACGGGGATCCCCACGATCCGGCAGATCTCCGACGGGTCGAGGTCTTCCTGATAGCGGAGGGTGACGACGGCGCGCTGCGCGTCCGGCAGCTCCTGAACGAGCTGCTTCAGGCGCCGGTCGAGGAGCGGATCGGCGGCCCTGAGATCGGCCGGCAGGTCGCCCGCGTCCTCGAGGCTGACGGCCTTGAGCCGCGTGCGCCGGGTGACGTCGATGCAGCGCCGCGTGGTGACCTGGCGCAGCCAGAACAGCAGATGGGCGTCGGACTCGATGGTGTGCAGGTTCCGGTAGAGCTGCAGGAAGACGTCCTGCGCGATCTCCTCGGCCCGCGAGCGGTCGCCGAAGAAGTTCCAGGCCAGGCTGTAGACCATGGCCTCGTGCCTCTCGACCAGCTCGGCAAAGGCTTCCTGATCGCCCTCCCGCGCCCTGATGAAAGCGCTGGGCAACGCGGTGGGCATCTCGATCACTTCTGGCACGATTGCCGTCATCCTGCAGCTATATACGCACGTTTCAGGAATCGGGTGCAGCCGCGCTTGCAGAACTCCCGCTCCCATGCGACCTTAGCGCGCCTTGGCCTCCTTCGCCCCCTCCCGGCAAGACCTCGAAGCCCTGCTCGCGCGACGGCAGGGCGACCTGCGCGACGAGCCGTACCGGCTGCTGCTCCTGGCGATCGCCACGCGGAGAGAGAGCGGCGTGCTCACTCTGACCCGCGGCCCGCTGGAGAAGGAGGTCGTCTTCGACTCCGGCACCGCGGTCGGGTGCGAGTCGAACATCGCCACCGAGACCCTCGGCCGCTTCCTGGTCTCCTCGGGGCGCATCTCCGAGGCGCAGTATCGCGACGCGTTGTCGGCTTCCGGGGCCTCCGGGGTGGAACAGCTCATCCCCGCCGCCGAGTTGAGCCGCGCCGTCCAGCAGAGCCTCGGCCGCAGGCTGCTCGAGCCGTTCTCCTGGACGAGCGGCACCTGGCAGTTCTCGCACGAGACGTCCGCCGAGGCAACGCACCGCGTCCGCGTCCCGCAGCTCCTCGTCACCGGCATCGGCAAAGTCGAGCCGTTCGAGACGGTCGAGGCCGCCCTGCAGGACGCTGGCGCCATGCAGTTGTCCCTCGGCCCATCCCCGCTGTTCGACGCGAGCGAGCTGCGCCTGTCCGAGGAGCAACAGCGGGTGCTGGCCGCCATCCGCAACGGAGCCTCGCTCGACCAGTTCAGCGGCAACGAAGACCTCCAGCGCTTCGTCTACGCGCTCCTCCTCCTCGGCATCGCCGCCCCTGCCGCGGAGCGCGCCGCGCCCTTCTTCGAGCTCGACATCGCCCCCGAGCCCCCCCGGAGCGCCGGCTTTCAGCCGGCCGCTCCGCCGGCTTCCAGCCGGCCCCCTGCCCTCACACAACCGGAACCGGCACCGCAATTCGCCCCCTCGGGCGACCTGCTCGCCACCCACGCCGACTATCGCCAGAAAGACCCCTTCGCGCTCCTCGGCCTGGAGGCCACAGCCGGCGTCGTCGAGATCAACCGCGCCTTCGTCCGCGCGGCCGAGCGTTTTCTGCCCTCGCGCTACGAGGAGCAGGTCCGCGACAAAGCCCAGGAGCTGCTCCTCGCCGCGGCGCGCGCCTACGCGGAGCTCGCCGATCCGACGCGGCGGCAGGCGCTCGTCGACCGGCGCGCGAACAAACCGGCAGCCCCGCCCGTCGCGGCAGCCGCGCCGCCCCCTCCTCCGCCGCAGCCCACGCCCTCGCAGCGCCGCCGCGCGATCATCGACCCCGAGGAGCTCTACCGGCAGGGCCGCGCCGCGGCAGCCGCGGGCAAGCTGCGCGAGGCTCTCGGCTACTACGAGATGGCCGCCGACTGCGACGCGCAGAACGGGACGTACGCCGCCGAGGTCGCGTACACCCGCTACCAGCTCCTCGGCTCTCCCGCGGCGACGACCGTCAAGGCGCTCAAGAACGCGATCCGCATCGATCCCCGCTGCGGCGTCGCCTATCTCTACCTCGGCAAGATCCAGGAAGCCCTCGGCAACCACATCGAGGCGCAGGCCTACCTCGGCCGCGCCTCGATGCTCGGAGCGCGCTGACTACTTCACCTTCGCCAGCCTCATGTCGACCGTCTTGAACCAGCGGTTGCCGTCGGGCGAGTACTCACCGACCTCGTGCCACTCGCCCTTGTCCGTGAGCGAGATCGTGAAGCGGATCTTGCCGCCCTCGGGCGAATCGAAGCCCCACTGCGCGGAGTTGTCGCCCGCCTGGAACCAGGCGTCCACGTGTCCCCGGGCCGCGGTCCAGGCGTCGAAACGGAGCTGCTTCGCCGCTTCGTCGTACCACACGACGCCCATCGCATCGTGCACGATCTCGCCCGTCGCACCGCCTTCGAGCTTCTTCCGGCCCACCCCTTCGACGAGCAGCGCCTTGCCGCCGAGCTTCCAGCGCACGGTCTCCACCTGTACGGCGTGCTCCCCCTTGCCGGGACCGCTGAGGACCTGCGCCTCCCCTTTCCAGTCGCCGACGAGGAAATCGAGCTTGCGGAGCTCGTCCGCCGCATACAGCGGCAACGCGACCAGGAACAGGATTGCGATACGAATCTTCATGAACTGCCTCCTCGCGCCACAAGTTACGGCGCGAAGCGCAGGACGGGCAGTGGCCGGTGTCAGCGCTCCGGTATGACGAAAGTCATCACCCGGTCCGTCTGCAGGTCGCTGCCGAGGAGGAACGGCTGGGAGCCCACGTCGCGGAAGCCGCATTTCTCGTAGAAGCGGATCGCGCGCGCGTTGTGCTCCCACACGCCCAGCCACAGCGTCGCGCCGCCCAGTTCCCGCGCGGCGTCGATCGCCGCGCCCATGAGCATCTGCGCGATCCCGCGCCCGTGCTGTCCGCGGTCGACATAGAGCCGCGCGAGCTCCACGTCGCCATACTCCGAGTCCGAGCCGCGAAGCTGCGCGAAGGCGACCAGCGCGCCGCCGTCGTCGACCACCAGCGTGGCGATGGCCGGATCGCCGATCTCCCGCCGCTGCTGCGCCTCCCCGTACGTCCTCGCGAGATACGCCTCCATGTCCTCCGCGCTGTTCTGGGCGGCGAACGTGTCGAAGAACGTGCGCGCGCCGAGCTCCGCGAGCGCGGCGGCGTCGGAGGGTACGGCCCGGCGGACAATCACCCGTTTACTCTACCTAATGTAGGGCGCGGCTTCAGCCCGCCCCCCTCGTGGGGTGGGGGAATTCCCCCTCCCCGCCCGGGGGGCGGGCTGAAGCCACGCCCTACATTGCCCACCTAGGGCTCCTTCACCCGATGGAAATCCAGCTCGGCGAAGTCCGCGTCGAGGAGCCGCGGCTGGTCGAACACCAGCGCGTCGAGCTCCCCGCGTGCATTCAGCGGAAACGTGACGAAGCCTTTCGTGACCACCGGGTCGCGCCAGTGCGTCCGGAACGTGTCGTAGTGCCACGGCTCCAGGTCGGCCGTGAACGACGGTGTATGCGAGAAGCGGAGCACGAGCTTCCCGTTCTCCAGCGCGACCGTGAGGTCGCCGTACAACTCGTCGCGGTACGTCCCCGCGTATGCCGCGAGCGGCAGCGACGGCTTCTCCGACTGCTTCCGCGCCGCCACCTGCTTCGCCTCGGCCTCCTCGCGCCTCTTCTTCCCCTCGGCCATCCGTTTCTGCACGAAGCCGAGCCAGTCGAACGGCCTGGCTCCCAGCAGCGTTTCGGTCAGATGCAGCCCGACGATACTGACGAACGCACCTTCGTCGTTGGAGAAGACGACGACCGCCGCCTTCTTCGCCGGAATCATCTTCATCTCGGTGACGAAGCCGTCGACGCCGCCCGAGTGCTCGACGACCTTCTGGCCGTGGACGTCGCGGATGAACCACCCCAGGCCATAAGCGGAGAACATCGGCTCATAGGCGGCCAGCTCGGGCGGCTGCGCATGGATCGGCACCGACACCAGCGACTGCGGCGAGAAGAGCTGTCGCGCCACTGCCTCGCTGTAGATCCGCTTCTCGCCCACCATGCCGCGGTTCAGGTGGAGCCGCGCGTACGCCGCCATGTCCAGCACCGAGGCGTAGATCGAGGCGGCCGGGGCGACGTTGTCGTAGTCGCGGTGCGGCACGATGCGCATCACCCCGTCGATCTCCACGTGCGGCGAGGCGACGTTCGTGGTCATGTCCGGCAGCCCGGTCGTCGAGTGCTGCATCCCCAGCGGCACGAAGATGCGCTCGCGCACCTGGTCGTCCCACGTCTTCCCCCCGGCCACGTGCGCCACCTCGCCGGCGGCGAGGTAATTGACGTTCTGATACGAGAAGACCGACCGGAAGCTGCTCACCGGCTCGAGGAACCGCGCGCGGCGGAGCACCTCCTCGCGCGAATAGTCCGAGCCGTACCACACCGTCCCGCCGCTCATCGGCCGGAGGCCGGCGCGGTGGATGAGGAGATCGCGCACCGTCTGCTCGCGCGTCACCCACGGGTCCCACATCTGATACGCCGGCAGGTACTTCGACACCCGGTCGTCCCACTCGACCTTCTTCTCGTCCACCAGGATGCCGAGGAGCGTGGTGGTGAACGACTTCGAGATCGACCCGATCGCGAACTTCGTATCCGCCGTCACCGGCTCCGGCTTCCCCAGCTCCTTCACCCCGAACGCCTTCGCATAAACGACCCGGCCGTCCTGCACGATCGCCACCGCCGCGCCCGGAGTCTTCAGCTCGCGCATGACCTTCGCGACATACGCGTCGATGTCGGCCGGGACGATGGCCTGTGCGTGGACGGTGAGGTGGGCGAGAAAGAGAAGGAAAAGGAAGGCCGTCCGGATCCGGTGCATGGGGTGTGATACGTCCCGGAACGGGACAGGTTCACCGGCACTCCAACCAGCAATCAGTGCGCGGCGACCGGCATGTCCAGGCGGCGGTAGCGCTTCGTGCCCGGCAGGCAGGTCTTGTGGGTCACGTGGTGCACGTACTCGTCGCGGAACTTCTTCACCGACGAGATCACCGGGCCGATGGCCGCGTCGCCGAGGGCGCAGAGGGACTTGCCGCCGATGTTGTCGGCCATGTCGAGGAGCAGGTCGGCGTCCTGCTGGCGGCCTTCGCCGCGCTCGAGGCGGTCGAGGATCGACTCCATCCAGTTCGTCCCCTCGCGGCAGGGCGTGCACTGGCCGCACGACTCGTGGGCGAAGAACTTCGACAGGCGCCACACCGCGTCCACGATGCACACGGTCTCGTCGAGGACGATGATCCCCGCCGAGCCGAGCATCGACCCGGCCTTCATCACCGCGTCGAAGTTCAGCGGCAGGTCGATCTCCTCGGGCAGGAGCATCGGCGCCGAGGCGCCGCCGGGGATGACGGCCTTGAGCTTGCGGTCGCCGGTGATGCCGCCGCAGTGCTCGTAGATCAGCTCCTTGAGGGAGATGCCCATCGGGAACTCGTACACGCCCGGCTTCTTCACCTTGCCGGAGACGCAGTACAGCTTGGGGCCGGTGTTCTTCGCGGTGCCGAACGACTTGAACCAGTCCGCGCCGTTCTTCACGATCAGCGGCACGCAGGCGAGGGTCTCGACGTTCTGCACGACCGTCGGTCCGCCGAACACGCCGACCACCGCCGGGAACGGCGGCTTCACGCGGGGCTGCCCGCGGTGCCCTTCCACCGACTCGATGAGTCCCGTCTCCTCGCCGCAGATGTACGCACCCGCGCCGCGGTGGACGGTGATGTCGAAGTCGAAGCCGCTGCCGAAGATGTTCTTGCCGAGGAAGCCCTTCTCCCGCGCTTCCTCCAGCGCTTTCACCAGCACCGTCGCGCCGTAATGGAACTCACCGCGGATGTAGATGTACGCCATCGGGTTCGACCCGATCGCGTACGCCGCGATGATCATCCCCTCGATCAGCAGGTGCGGGTCCTTCTCGATGATCACGCGGTCTTTGAACGTCCCCGGCTCCGCCTCGTCGGCGTTGCAGAGCAGATAAGTCGGCCTGGGCGCGTTCCGCGGAACGAACGACCACTTCATGCCCGTCGGAAACCCCGCGCCGCCGCGTCCGCGGAGCTCGGAGTCCTTGACCAGCTGGATGATGTCTTCCCACTTCATCCCCAGCGCCTTGCGCGCCTGTTCGTAGCCGCCGCCGGCGACGTAGGTCTCGATCGAGGCGGAGTTCGGCTTGTCGATGTTCGCGGTGAGGACTTTGATCGGTTCCATAGCGAGTCTTCGAGTCTTCGAGTCTTCGAGTCTTCGAGCTCGACGGCTCGACGACTCGGCGGCTCGACTACTTCAGCGTCTCCATCAGCGCGTCCATCTTCTCGACGCTCATGTTCTCGTGGTAGTCGTTGTTCACCTGCACCACCGGGGCGGTCCCGCAGGAGCCGAGGCACTCCACTTCCAGGACGGTGAAACGGCCGTCCTTGGTCGTCTCGTGCGGCTGGACCTGCAGGCGGTCGCAGAGGTGCTCGTAGATGTCGTACGCGTTCGAGACCATGCAGCTCAGGTTCGTGCAGACGCGCAGGCGGTACTTGCCCACCGGCTTCTGGTCGTACATGTCGTAGAACGACACGACGCCGAACACGGTCGCCGGCGACAGGTCCAGCAGCTCCGACACGTAGTGCACCGCCTCGGGCGAGATGTATCCCCACGTCTCCTGCACGAGATGCAGCGTCGGCAGCAGCGCGGCCTCTTTATTGGGGTAGCGCGTCAGGATGTAGTCGAAGCGCTTCCGCGCCTCTTCGGGGAACGCGACGGTGGTCTGAGGGTCGGGGAAGCGGTCTTTCGCGTAAGGATTGTCGGGATGGAGGTCGGCCATTTCTACTTCCAGTCAAAGGCTCTCTTCTTCCACACGTAGATGTAGCCGACGGCCAGAAGAAGGATGAACAGCAGCATTTCCCCGAAGACGAACCAGGCCAGCGCGCTGGAGGTGCGGGTGGCGTCGCGGTAGATGACCGCCCACGGGTAGAGGAACGCCGCCTCGATGTCGAACAGAATGAACAACATGGCGATCTGGTAGAAGCGGACGTTCACCCGCTTGCGGTTCTCGTCGATGAGGGGCACGCCGCTCTCGTAGGGAGCGAGCTTCGACGGGTTCCGCTGGTGGCGCCCGAGGATCCAGTTCAGCCCGAGGAAGACGGCGCCCAGGGCGCCGGCAACGAAGAGCATGATCAGGATGGGGACGTAGCTGTTGGTCATAAAACGGCGCGAATCCTACAGGGAGGATCGTGCCGAAGCAAACAACTCGCCGGGACTTAGGAGTTCCTCGGGTTCCTCGGAGTTCCTCGGGTTCCTCGGAGGGGCGTCTCCTAGCCAACCACCCCGAGGAACTCCGAGGAACTCCGAGGAACCCGAGGAACTCCCTCCTCCCTACTCCACCGACGTCAGCTGCAGCGCTTTGACGCCGCTGCGCTCCACGACCTTGCCCTTGGCGGTGACCTTCTTCCCTGCCTTGCCGGCGATCTTCTCCTTCACCGATACCGGCTTCTCGTTGATGAGCAGGTACAGGGTGCCGTCCGCGGCCAGCAGGCCGGCCGGGACGTCCCGGCTGATGCAGGCGTTCGCGCAGCCGGCGTGCTCTTCCCCGTGGGCCCCGCGGCTCGTGTAGCAGTGGAGGTCGACGATCTCGCCGGTGAGGGTGACCTCGTCGGCGGCGGAAGCGGTGAAGGCGAGCAGGAGGAGTGCGAGTGCGATCGTTGTCTTCATGTCCCGCAACATGCGTCTGTTCACCGATTTGCGTCCATTAGAAATGCATTAGATCGGCGTACGATGGGCCGCTCATGCAGCCGATCCGGTTCGGACCGTACGCGCTGGACGCGCGCAGCGGCGAGCTTCGCCGCGATGGCGAGGTCGTGCCGCTCGCCCCGCAGCCGTTCCGGCTGCTGCTCGCGCTCGCCACCCGGCCGGGCGAAGTCGTGACCCGGGACGAGCTGCGCCGCGAGATCTGGGGCGACTCGACGTTCGTCGACTTCGAGCGCGGCCTCAACTTCTGCGTCCTCCAGGCCCGCACCGCCCTCGGCGACGACGCGAAGAACCCGTCTTACATCGAGACCCTCCCCCGCCGCGGCTACCGCTTCGTGGCCTCGGTGGAGGTAGAACGGCCTTCAGGCCGTCCGACGGATGAGGGCCTCGCGCTGAAGCCCGCCCTGCGTTGGGCCGTGGCTGCGGCCGCCTTGCTGGTGATCGTCGCCACCATCGCCTGGCAGCGGAACGCCTCGGCGCACGTGCCCGGCGACCAGCTCACTCCCCGCTCGACCGCCGCACGCGAGGCCTACCTGCGCGGCCGCCAGCAGCAGGACGTCGAGGAGCTCCGCAAGGCCATCCGTCTCGAGCCGACGTTCGCGCTCGCGCACGTGGCCCTCGCCCAGGCCGTGCACATGCAGGCCATGCGCGAGCTGGTCGACGCGCGGGTCGCGGGAACCGAGATCAAGCGGGCGGCCGACAGCGCGCTGCGCCTCGCGCCGTCGCTCTCGCAATCCCACGACATCGCCGCCATGCACGCTTTCTGGTACGCGTGGGACTGGGACGCGGCGGAAGAGAGCTACCGGCGCGCGATCCGCCTGAATCCCAACGAGCCCGGCGCGCTGCACGATCACGGCTGGCTGCTCATCACGCAGGGGAGATTCGACGAAGGCATCGCCGAGATCCGCCGCGCGCAGGAGCTCGACCCGCTCTCGCCGCGCGCGACGGTCCACGTCGCCTGGGCGTACATCTACACCCGCCGTTACGGCGACGCCATCCGCGAGGCCCGCCGCGCGCTCGCGCTCGACCCGCAGTTCCGGGAGGCGACCGGCTGTCTGGCCGACGCCGAGGGGCTGAGTGCGGGGCGGCCTCTGGCCCATCCCCCGTCGAACCCGCGCGATCCCTACGCCGCCGCCGTCTACGCCGCGCTGCTGGGCGACCGCGAGGCGGCCATCGCGCAGCTCACGAAAGCGCGCGACACGCGCAACATCTCGTTCCCGCTGGCGGGGGTCGATCCGAAGCTGGATGAGCTCAACGGCGATCCGCGCTTCGCCGAGCTGCTGGCGAGCGCCGGCCTTACGCGACGGACTCGGTGAGGTACGACATCGCCGTCTCGCGCGAGTCGAAGATCTTGAAGACCGTGTCCAGCTTCGTGATCTTGAGCAGCGCCAGGATGCGGTGCGACGGCTTGACCAGCGCCATCTTGCGCTGCCGGTCCTCGAACTTCTGCAGGTAGCCGATCAACTCGCCGAGCCCGGTGGAGTCCATGTAGTTGATCGCCTCGAAGTTGATCATCACCGGACCGGTCTCGTCGTTCAGCACTTTCTCGAGGTAGCTGGAGAACTCGCGCGCGCTCTCGCCGAGCTTGATCACGCCCTGGATGTCCAGCACGGTGACGTCGTTGACCCGATTCTTGATGATGTTCATACGGACTGGCCGCAGTGTATCAGACCGGCGGGGCGGTCAACGCTCCACCTTCCGCCGCCCGATCCGGTCGGTGAAAAGCGAGATGATCGAGAGCACCAGCGCGCCCAGAAGCGCCCAGCCGAACCCCTCGATCCCGAACCCCGGCACCACCCACGCCGTCAGCTCCAGCATGATGGCGTTCAGGACCAGCAGGAACAGCCCGAGGGTGAGGATCGTGATCGGCAGGGTGATGAACCAGAGGATGGGCCGGACGATCGCGTTCAGCAGCCCCAGCACCGCCGCCGCGATCGCCAGCGAGATCCAGTCGCGATAGACGAATCCGGGCACCACGTTGACCACGAGCAGCAGCGCGAGCGTGTTGAGGACCCACCGGACGATCAGACCCATCCCCCGATTCTAAAGCGATCTCTTCACGAGATACGACAACTTCACGAAGACCGTCCTGTGGTTGCGCTGCAACCCGTCGTTGCGGGTGAGGTCGTCCGTATAGCCGGCGTAGACCGCCGTGCCGGGGTGCGGGGACCAGCCGAGGAGGAGCTGCGCCCGGACGTTCGACGGCAGCGACTCGTAGTCCGCGCGGCCCCGGACGAACCACGCCGCCGTGAAGAAGTGCGTCGCCTGCAGCGAGTAGAGGCTCTCGTCGAACGCCACCAGCCCCGTGTCGTCGCGCACCAGGCGGTTCCGCGAGTAATCGAGCGTGACCCGCAGCGCGCTCACCGGCTGCACTTCGAGACGGCCCGTGATGCTCAACCCTCGTCCCGGCCCCGGATCGAGAGGCGCGCCCGGGTCCGCCAGCGCCGCCGGGCTCACGCGACGGTATCGGGGTGGCGCGCCGAAGTCGTAGTCGAAGTTGTCCCACTCGCGGCCGAGGATCAGGCTCGCCGAGAGCTCCTTCAGCGGATTCGTCCCCAGCTCGAGGACGGCGCCCTTGTAGACCGTACTGCGCTCGGGATCGCCGTAGAACGCGCGCCCGAGCTCCTCTTCGAAGACGCGGAGATAGTCGGAGTAGAGGTACACCATCGCGTACGTCTGCCTCCGGAAGTTGAGGCGCACGCGCGGGTAGAGGTACGCGTACTTGATGCGGCCGTCCCAGTCCCACTGTGCGAACGCCGTGTGCGTGAAGGTCCACGAGATCAGCCGCGCATCCGGGCGCGGCTCGGAGTTGTAGACCGTGACGACACTCCAGCGATTCGTGTCCGTCTGCGTCGTGAATCCGAGGTCGGCGCGATAGCCGGGCGTCCGCCCCTCGCCGGAGACGATGACGTTGAGGTGCCGGCCCGTGCGCTTCCACTCCGCGAAGAAGCCGAAGCCTTTGCCGCGGTCGCTCGACGTGCCGAGGAGCTGGAACGAGACCACCGTGCGGGGATCGAGCGTCAGGCGGCCGTCGACGCCGCCGAGATGATTCCCTTCCCGCGTCGTCGCCAGGACGCCCAGGAAAGACTCCGTACCGACGTCGCGTCGCATCCGGAGGACCCCGGCCCCGGCCCCGCCGCGGTCCCGCGCGACGAGCACGCCGAAGCCCGTGCGGCCGTGACGCCCGGACGCTTTCGCCGCGTAGTCAGGATCGACGATCGTCCGGCTGTGAAAGGCCCGCAACGGCGTCTGGAACACGTCGCTGCCTTCGAGGAAGAACGGCCGCTTCTCCTCGAAGAAGATCGGGAAGCGCTGGTTCGCCGTCGTCACGAGCTGGTCGGCCTCGATCTGGGCGAAGTCGGGGTTCACGGTGGCATCGAGCGCGACGTCCGGCGTCAGCGCGAGCTTCATCGTCACGCCGGGGTCGCTGTCGCGGCGTCCCGGGTCGATGCGCGAGACCGTGTCCGCGAGGGTGACGCTCGGGATCACCTCCAGCGACCGCGGCGCATCGACGTCCTGGAAGCCGCCGATCCTCCCGGCCTGCGCGAGCAGCGCCGCGTTCCCTCGCACGAGCGGCATCCACGACACGTCCTCGTCCAGATGCTGGATGCGCCGCTGCACGTGCACGCCCCACGGCCCGGCGCGGTAGCGCAGCGACGAGAACGGGATCTCCGCCTCCACGACGTAGCCGTCCGGCGTGAGCGCGCCCTTCGACGTCATCAGCAGGTCCACGCTGTAGTCGACGTCCCGCCCTTCCACGTGCACCCCGTCCTGCTGGATGCCGAGCGGATTGAAGAGGACCACGTACGCCCGGCGGCGGTCGTCGAACGTGTCCAGGTGAAACTGCACGTAGTCGTCGGCGAGCACGTCGTCCCGCCGGGCCATCGTCGCGCGCAGGAGCGCGGGGGACTCGTACGCCCGGACGCCGATGTAGAGCGCCCGGGCGTCGTACGCGAGCAGCACTCGGGTCTCGCGCGACGGCTTCGTGTTGTCGCCCGGACGGGTCTGCACGAAGCCGTCGAGAGCCGCCGCGGCGCTCCAGCAGGCGTCGCTCAGATCGCCGTCGATCGAGGGCGGCGCGTCGCAGCGCGGGACCGTGACCGGCGCGGCCGCCGCCGGGAGGCCGAGGAGGACTGCCAGGAGAATGTTGACGCGCATTCGCGTAACCCCCTATTCTTGACTTAGTGGTTACATGCTAACGACCGGCATCGTAACCAGTCAAGGTCATTTTGGAGGTTACCGCTATGCTCCACGAAGGAAGCGACCGGTTCCGCATGCTGGGCGGCACGCTCTGCCTGGACTTCGTCAATACCGTCGGCGGGCGTGAAGAGACGAAGGGCGGCTATGCCGTCGCGCGCGAGAGGCTCGAGGAGCCCGGACATCTCCGGGAATGGGCGTCGGCTGCCGGCCTGAAGACGAAAGACGCGCCCGACCTGCGGCGCGCGATCCGCTTCCGCGAGGCGCTGTACCGGATCTTCCGCGCCGCGATCGACGGGCGCCGGCCCGATGCCGAGGACCTCGCCGCGCTGAACCGCGAGCTCGCCGCCGAGCGCCTGGCCTACAAGAGCGGCCGCTTCACCCTCGGCCTCGACGACGATTCTCTCCTCGCCGCGGTGGCCGCCGACGCGGTGAAGCTACTCACCTCAGACCAGCTCGCGCGCGTACGCCAATGCGGCGGCGAAAGCTGCGGCTGGCTGTTCCTGGACACGAGCCGCAACCGCAGCCGCCAGTGGTGCGACATGCGCGACTGCGGCAATCTAGCGAAAGTACGCCGCTTCCGCGAGCGCCAGAAAATGTAGGGCGTGGCTTCAGCCCGCCTCCCCGGTGCGAACGCGGCAGAATCGCGAGCCGCCCGCCCCGCCCGGGAGGCGGGCTGAAGCCACGCCCTACATTTCGTGGAGATTGCGCGCTACGTCACGTCCACCACGATCTTCCGCGCCGCCAGCTCGTCCATGAACGCGTCCGGCGGGATGCAGCGCTCCTGCGGGAGGGCACCCTTCGAGGTCGTCTGATTGCGCGCCATCATCAGCGCGACGATCGACGCCGGGAAGGCCGTCGTGCGCATCATGGCCGACAATCCGGTGTCGGGATCGTAGCGGTCGATGATGTCGTACCGGAGGCGCTTGCCGCCGCCCGTCAGCTCCACCCGCACCAGCACCGCGTCCGGCTCGTCGTGCGGCAGGTTCTTCACCAGCAGCTCGCCGAGGACCCGGCGCGGCTTGACCTGCGTCCCGTCGACGTCGATCGGAGTCGAGTTGCAGAGGCCGAGGTCGATCATGGCCTTGAACTTCGCGCAGTGGCCCGGGTAGCGGATGGTCTTGTAGTCCAGATCGCGCACCTTGCCCAGGAACGTCTCCACCAGCGTCGACGTCCCGCCCGAGGTCTGGAACGCCTCCATCTTCCCGAACGGCTCAGGGAACGTCAGCGACTCCAGCTCGGTCATCGACTCGACGGTCGCGACCTTCCCGTCGCGGATGATCCGCGCCGGCTCGATGTACTCGTTGATCAGCCCCTCGACCGAGAACACCATCTGGTAATCCAGCGGCGGCTTCGGCGTCTGGGGGAGGCCGCCGACGCGGATGTGAATCTCGTCGATCGTGTCGAACTGCTGCGCCGCGTGCGCGACCAGCACCGCCACCATCCCCGGCGCCAGCCCGCAGTCCGGGATGATGTTGATCCCCGCGCGCTTCGCTTCGGCGTCCAGCGCCAGCTCCGCGTCCACGACGTCGTTGTTCCCGCCGAGGTCGCAGAAATGCGTGCCCGCCTCGATGGCCGCGCGCGCGAGCTTCTCGTTGAGCCAGTAATTCACGCAACTGATGGCCGAGGCGTGGCCCTTCATCAGCGCCACGACGGCCGCGTGATCGTTGCAGTCGATCTGCGACGCGCGGACCTTCTCCGGATAGCGCGCGGCAATGGCCTCGGCTTTCGCCAGTTCGAAATCCGCGACGGTCACGCCGTCGACGTCGGGTTGAGAGACGAGATCATGGACCGCGCCGAGACCCATGCGGCCGGCGCCGAGTACGAGCATTCGCATAAGGCGGCGGATTCTACAGGGCGCAGAGGGCAGGGCACAGGGGGCAGAAGGCCACCGCCCGCGGAGCGCCGCCTTCCCAGGCGGCCGCTACGCCGCCTTTCAGGCGGCAGGGCTCCTCGCGAGAGGCGTGCCGGCTGGAAGCCGGCGTAGCGGCCGGCAGGATGCCGGCGCTCCGCGG
>DASUSN010000148.1:0-14053 GCA_036375075.1 Thermoanaerobaculia bacterium
TGCGGCAGGACGCGGGGAGTCGTAACGAAAGGTGGCCGTGGTGCTGCGGTAGCACTCGGGAGTCGTAACGAAAGGTGTCCGGGGTGGTGCGGCAGGACCCGGGAGTCATAACGAAAGGTGTCCGGGGTGCTGCGGCAGGACCCGGGGGTCGTAACGAAAGGTGTCCGGGGTGCTGCGGCACGACTCGGGAGTCGTAACGAAAGGTGTCCGGAGTGCTGCCGCAGCACTCGCGACCCGTAAATCAGCACTTTCGGATCGCTGATCGACCGTTTTCGATGCCTATTTTTGCGGACTTACCAGATTTGCCGCTTGTTTTTCCTGAGACTCGGACCTAAGCTCAGCACGCTACATCCAGCATCACAGCGTCGACGGGGTACGTCGATCGGGCACGCTATCGAAAAGAGTCGCGCCCTCCTGCCCCGGATGCTTCCCCCAACATAGGTACTCGTGTGCGTGCACACACACACGAGCTGTCATGGACCCCGGATCTTCCGGCGTCTCGCCGGAGGCTCCACCGGACTTCGTCCGGCTGACCGGAGAAAGGACAGGTAACCCATGATCAAGACCCTCGACCCGAAGGTTCCCGTGGCCGCTGCCGAGGGGACCGCTCCCTTCGAACCGGAACAGATGATCGATCAGCTCCGCGCGATGCGCGATCATGTCCCCGATTTCGGCCCTCTCCCCATCCCCGACGCGCAGGCGTTGCGGACCACGGCCAGCATTCCGCCCGAGTTCCGCCGGGCGGCGTTCAACACGATCGGGACGTCGGCCCACATCTCGCGGGCCCTCGACGCCACCGTGCCCGACGCCCTGGCGGAGGAAGCCAACGTCAACCGCTGGAGCGCGTTCGAGGATGAGCTGCGCACGCTGCTGGAAGGCGTCGCCGCTTCCAACCTGGCGCGCCGCCACCGTCTCGGTCTCCTGGCCCTGCAGGTGTACGGCATCACCCGCCAGCTCGTCCGCGAGAAGGCGCACGCCGATCTCCTGCCGCACTTCGAGAACATGCGCCGCACGAATCGCCTCGGCAAGCGCCGGGAAGCCAAAGCCGACGAACCGGCCACTCCGGCAAAAGCGGCGTAATCTCCCCTCATGACCCGACCGGGCGCGCGGAAGCGCGCCCGGTCCCTACGTCTGCGTATCCTGCACCGTCAGCGCGCGCAGCGCTTCACGCAGCACCGCCAGCGTCTCCGCGTCCGTCACCTCGCCGGCGATCTTCCGCCGCACGAACGGCCGTACCCGGCACGCGTCCTCCACTACCCGCCAGTTCATCGTCCGCAGGGTCTCCAGGATCGCGTTCTGCGCGTACTCGCCGCCGGCGGGTGAGGCATTCAACAGCGCCACGGGCTTGCCGGCGAGGTCTCCCACGGATACCAGCCAGTCCAGCAGGTTCTTGAACGAGCCCGGGACGCCGTGCGCGTACTCCGGCGACGAGATCAGGATCGCATCCGCGCCGGCGAGCAGGTCGCGCAGCTCGCGCACGGACGGCGGCGGCTCCGCTTCTTCCTCGTCGAGATCGGGATTGAAGTGAGGGAGGCCGCCGAGACCCTCGTACAACAGGACTTCCACGTCCTCCGGCGCGACACGCGCGGCCGCTCGCAGCAGCGCCCCGTTCGACGACGCCGCGCGCAGGCTGCCGCTGATGGCGATGATCCGCATGGGAACCTATCGTGCCGCGGTTGGAGTGCGGGAGGCAATCAATTGCCTCCGCACTCGAAAACTACAGCGGCGGTTCCTCCGGGAAGAGCACCACGTTCTTCGCCCGCACCTCCTCGCGGTACTTGGCGACGTCCTCGGCGTAGACCTTGTTGAAGTCCGCGAGCACGGTTTTCAACATCGCCTCCGCCCGCTCGAGATAGCCGAGTTGCGCGGGGGTGGGGGCGTCCCACGAGGACTGCATCGACTGCAACGGATAGTTGATCTTCGACAGCACGTCGAAGTCCGCGGTGATGCCCTTGGTCTTCGGCGGGAGCCAGAGGCGTTTCTCGATCGCGTCGAGGCGCTTCTTCAGCTCCGCGCCCGCTTTGACGAGCGGGTCGGGGGTCTTGTCGGTGGCGTCATCCGGCTTCTTCAGCTTGGCGGAGACGGCGTCGATGTCCGCGCGCGTTTTCTGGATGCGCTCGATGGCGGACGTCACGGTCTCGGTGAGCTTGCCGGCGCGCATGACGGCGTCGAACTTCGCCTGACGGACGTCCGCCGCGATGTTCTCGCGTGGGTCGGCCAGCACGCGCACGGTCTGTTTCGCTTCCTGGTCCTTGTATTTGACGGTGACGGTGTACGTGCCGGGGAGGATCTCCGGTCCCGTGCGCCGGTTGAACTCGTTCGGCTCTTCGCCGGGGACGGGGGGACGCTTGAACGCGTCGCGGCGCAGGTCCCACGCCGTGCGGTTCACGCCGAGCTTCGCCGGGCCTTTGAACTTGCGGATCACCGTGCCCGAGGCATCCGCGACTTCGATGTCCACCTCGGGCGCCTTGTCCGCATCGCGCGCCGGCGGTTCGGAAGGCTTGGCTTGCGCCGAGGCCTCCGGCTCCTTCGGGATGTCCACGATCGGCTCGCCGGTCTCGCTGACGAGCGGCTTCTGCGCGGCCTCGCGCTCCTTCTGCTTCCGCTCCCGCTCTTTCTCCTCGACCGGGTGCGGCAGGCCGGGGACGTTGAGCGAATAGGTGAGGAGCGCGCCGTACGGCTCGTTCTCGCCGCGGAACTCGCCGTCGCCGAGGAAGCGGCCGCCTTCCTTCTGCCGGGTCGTGTACGCCTGCGCGTCGGGGACGTCGAAGAAGTGCAGCGGCTTCGCCAGGACCTCCTTCGACACGCTGCGCAGCGGACGCACGTCGTCGAGGACGTACGCCGCGCGGCCGTGCGTCCCGATCACCAGGTCGTGATCGCGCGGGTGCACGACCAGCCCCATGACCGAGGCGGTGGGGAAGCCGTGCTTCCACTTGAACCATGACTTGCCCGCGTCGACGCTCGTCCACAGGCCGAACTCCGTGCCGAGGAAGAGGAGCTCGGGATCGACCGGATCCTGCTCGACCGACAGCGCGTAGCCCTGCAGGTCCTTCGTCGCCAGCGACGTCCACGTCTTGCCGTAGTCCGTCGTGCGGTAGACGTACGGGGTCCAGTTCGAGCGGCGGTGATCGTCGAAGACGACGAACGCCGTTCCGGCCGCGTGACGCGAGGCCTTGATCTCCGGCACCCAGGTGTTCGCCGGGACGCCTTTGATGTTGGCCTCGACGCTGGTCCAGTTCGCGCCGCCGTCGCGCGTGACGTGCACGCGGCCGTCGTCGGTGCCCGCCCACAGCACGCCGCGCTCGACGGGGCTGGGCGCGATCGCGATCACGGTCGTGAAGTTCTCGGCCGAGGTGACGTCGGGCGTGATGCCGCCGGTCTTGTCCTGGTTCTGCCACTCCTTGCGATTCGTGGTCAGGTCGGGGCTGATCGTCGTCCACGAGTCGCCGCGGTTCGTCGACTTGTGCACGTACTGGCTGCCGAAGTAGACGCCGTTCGGGTCGAACGGATCGGGCGCGATGGCCGCGTTCCAGTTGAAGCGCAGCTCCTTTTCCGCGTCCAACGGCGGCGCGGGGCGAATGTCCTTCCGCTCGCCGGTACGCAGGTTCCAGCGCACGATGTAGCCCTCCTGGCTCATCGCGTAGCCCGTCATCGGATCGGTGATGACCGGCACGGTGCCGAAGCCGTCGCCGAAGCCCACCTCCTGCCAGTCCCAGTTGCGGATGCCCGCGGTCTCCCAGGTCGTGTTCGGCCCCTTCCACGAGCCGTTGTCCTGCATGCCGCCGTAGACGTTGTACGGCACCTCGTTGTCCACGGCGATGTGGTAGTACTGGGCGAGGGGGAGGGTGGCGATGAACCGCCAGCTCGCGCCGCGGTCCTTGCTCTCCGCGATGCCGCCGTCGTTGCCGGCGTAGATGTGCGTCGGGTCGTTCGGGTCGATCCAGAACGCGTGATAGTCGGGGTGGATCTTCGCGAACGGGATCAGCGTCTTGAACGACTTCCCGCCGTCGGTCGACAGCGACACGAGGGAGTGGATGTTGTAGACGCGGTTCGGATCGGCGGGGTCGACGCGGATGTCCGCGTAGTAGAACGGGCGGCTGGCGATGTTGTGCTCGGTGTTCACCGCCGTCCACTTGCGGCCGCCGTCGTCGGAGCGCAGCAGCGCGCTCGTCTCCGCTTCCACGAGCGCGTAGACCACGCTCGGATTCGACTTCGCGATGGCGAGGCCGATGCGTCCGAGGTTGCCCTTCGGCATCCCGTCCTCCTCGGACGCCCGCTTCCACGTCGCACCGCCGTCGGTCGTGACGTAGAGGCCCGAGCCGGGGCCGCCGGAGTTGAAGAACCACGGCCAGCGGCGGTACTCCCACATCGCGGCGAAGAGCTTGTTCGGGTTCGCCGGATCGATGATCAGGTCCGCCGCGCCGGTCTTGTCGTTGACGTACAGGACCTTCGTCCACGTCCTGCCGCCGTCGGTGGTCTTGAAGACGCCGCGGTCGGCGTTCTGGCCCCAGGCCTGCCCGAGGGCCGCGACCCAGACGGTGTTCGGGTCGCGCGGGTGGGGGATGATGCGGTGGATGCGCTCGGTCTTCTCCAGTCCGAGGTGCTGCCACGTGCGGCCGCCGTCGGCGGACTTGTAGATGCCGTTGCCGACGGACATCGAGTTGCGCGGGTTGCCTTCGCCGGTGCCGGCCCAGACGAGGTCGGGGCTGGGCTGGAAGATCGCGAGCGCGCCGATCGCGGCGACGGGCTGGTCGTCGAAGACCGGCGTGAAGCTCAGCGCGCCGTCGACCGACTTCCAGATGCCCCCGGTGGCGGCGCCGACGTAGACGATGTCGGGGTTCGACTCGACGGCGTCGATCGCGGCAACGCGCCCGCTCATCGACGCCGGGCCGATGGAGCGCGCCTTCATCCCGGCCAGGAGCTCGGGATCGAGCTGGGCGTGGAGGGTGAGTGCGAGAGCGAGGGAGAGGACGGCGGCCAGTCTGCTCAGCATGGCGGGGGATTGTAAGCGGGAGGCGGTTCCTTGGAGTTCCTCGGGGTTCCTCGGGTTCCTCGGAGTTCCTCGGCCGGGGCTCTCCGAGGAACTCCGAGGAACTCCGAGGAACCCGAGGAACCGAGGAACTCGACCCCCGTGAAACGCTCCGCGCCCTTTCCGCACTATTCGAAGAAAGGAGCCCTACCCATGTCCCTGCAATTCCGCATTTCCGGACGCGTGGTCGACCGCCAGACCGGTGGCGGCGTCTCCGGCGTGATGGTTCGCGCCTACGACAAAGACCTGCTGTTCGACGACCTCCTCGGCACCGCCACCACCGGAGCCGATGGTGCGTTCGAGTTGCGATACTCCGAATCCGATTTCCGCGAGCTGTTCGAGCGCCGCCCGGACGTCTATCTGTCGCTGTACGAGAGCCCGGGCAAGTTCCTGCTGCACACGAAGGACGCCATCCGCTGGAACGCCGGCACGGACGAGACGTTCGAGGTGCAGATCGACCGCCGGCCGGCGACCCTGCAGGACAACCAGGCCGGCGCCTCCCTCGGGCTGCCGAAGTCGGCGCTGAAGATCGAAGACCGCGGCGGCTTCTCGGTGCCGCGCATCGCGGGCTTCGCCACCGGCGGGATTCCGGGTGCGCCCGCGATCCCGCAGCAGGTCCGCTTCGTCGCCCTGCCCCTCGGCGGCGACATCCTGAAGATCGACGTCGAGCCGGGCGAGGCGGTGCGCATCGCGGCCGGCGGCCCGGCGCTGCCCGCGCAGGAGCCGTTCCCCGACGAAGGCTTCGATCCGGAGACGCGCAAGCCGCTCGCGCGCTCGCCGCGCATGACCGGCCCCGACCCGCGGTACTTCGAAGGCGACGCGCGCTATCCGGAACAGCTCGTGGAGCTCGTGCGCGTCGAGGAAGTGGGGCCGCTGCAGATGGCGGCGCTGCAGGTGCGGCCGGTGCAGTACGAAGCGGCCACGCGGTCCTATCTCTTCTATCCCGACCTTCGCTACACCATCACCTTCGACGAGGAGAAGGCCGACCGCACCTCCGCCGAGCGCAAGGTCCGCATCGGGGAGTTTTACGCCGAAGACCTGCAGTCGATGCTCGCCAGCGACCGCGTGGCGGTGTCGGCGAAGATCCGCTGGCCCATCTACGTGCTCGAAGAGAACCCGCACCTGATCGTCACCGACAACTTCCAGTGGCCGGAGAAGATCGCGAACGCCGACGGCACCAGCCGCGCGCCGAAGCTCGCCGAGCGCGGCGCGGCGCTGACGGGCGACCTCATCGCCGAATTCCAGCGTCTCGCGGACTGGCGCACGGCGCAGGGGATGCGCTCGAAGGTCGTCTCCATCACGGACATCGTCCAGGGCACGTGGGGCGACTTCACGCAGGGCGACTTCGCGCGCGACCTGCAGGAGGTCATCCGCAACTTCCTCAAGTTCGCGCAGGAGTCGTGGGACACCCGCTACGTCGTGCTCGGCGGCGACCTGAACGTCGTGCCGATGCGCGTGCTCACCGGCGCGGGCGGCTACGGCACGTTCGGCGTGTACCGCACGGCCACGAACCCGCCGGAAGAGGGGCGCAACCGCGTCGCAGGCTCGGTAGTGAAGATCCGGCCGCAGTTCGTCCCGGCGATGACGCAACCGCTGTCGACCTACCACGGCGGCATCCGCATCCCGTACAACCGCGAGGCGGGCTCGCAGAGCCCGGGCTGGTATTACACGACCGAGGCGGACTTCAACACGAAGCAGTCCGGCTTCACGCGGCTGACCGATCTCACGCCGACGCGCTTCATCATCGTCGAAGGGCCGGCGTCGATCGTCGACGACGACTACTACTGGCTCAGGAGCGTGAACTCGATCCCGTCCGACTTCTACTACGCCAGCCTGGTCGGGCCGCACTACTCGATCTCCGGCAAGCACGACTTCGACACCGGCAACAACGGCCTGTACGGGCAGTCGCACTGGAACGGCACGAGCGAGGTGACGCTCGACGGGGTGGACTTCAACTCCGACGTGTGGGTCGGCCGCGTGCCGGCCGAGACCGCGGCACAGGCGAAGGCGTACGTCGACAAGGTCATGACCTACGAGGACCTCCGCGTGCCGGGGACGGCCGGCCCGATCGACGCGTCGTACCTGCGCAAGATCATCTACGCGGCGGATTACTGGGGCCGCGGCGTGAACTGGCCGCAGGCCGACACGGCCACGCCGCCGGCGGAGGAGCGGTACACGCACGCGGCGGCGGCGACGCTGTCGAAGGTGCGCGTGAACTTCGACATCACGCTCAGCTCCGGCAACCCGTCGCACCGGCTGGTGGCGCAGACGGGCGAGACGCAGACGGTCATTCCGTACAACCTCACGGCGCATGCGGCGAACATCGGCTGGTACTTCACCACCAGCGACTCGTACGCCACGCAGAGCGCCACGCCCACGCGCTTCATCAAGGTCCTCGGGCCCGCCGCGGACATCGGACCGGACTTCTTCTTCTGGGATCCGGTGGCCCTGGAGCTGGGCGCGCACGAGAAGGAGAACCTGCGCGGGATGATGAACGGCTGGTGGCCGTCCTTCAACGACGTCCAGCGGCACTACTCCGACTACTTCGACATCGCGCCGCCGCCGGCCCTCGTGCCGCTCGTGGACGCGAACCTGCGCGCCGCGATGAACGAGGGCGCGCACTTCGTCAGCCTCACCGGCCATGGATGGTGGGGCGGCTGCTGCGGCGTGAACGTCGCGTCGGAGCCGGAGTTCACCAACAACCGGAACTACTTCATCGCCTTCGCCGACTCCTGCTCGACGGGACAGCCGGACGGCGTCGATTCGGCGGCCGAGGTGGCGGTGATCGACGAGAAGGGTGGCGCAGTGGCGTACGTCGGCAACACGCGCTACTCCTGGATCGGCGTCGGCGACAACTACGAGCAGTTCTTCTGGTGCATGCTCCGCGCGAACGGGCGGGTCGGTCCGGCGGCCGGGATGCGCCTGGCCACTGACGGCGTGCGCTCGGTGTGGACGTCGTACGCGCAGACGCTCTACGGCGATCCGGCGCTGCGCGTGTGGAACCATGTGCCGAAGCAGCTCGTCGTGAAGCATCCCGAGCGCATCCCGATCCGCGAGCTGCTGCCCTTCGAGGTCTTGATCGACGACCGGCCCCTGGCGGACGCACGCGTGACCGTGCGCGGCGAGGGCGTGTTCCTGTCGAAGAAGACCAGCCCCGACGGACGGGTGGCGTTCGCGCTGCCGGAAGGGGTGAGTCCCGAGCTGCTGGAAGTGACGGTGACGAGCCGGGAGGGGAGGATGTACCGCGCGGAGCTGCGCTAGCCCCTGACGCTGACCCTCTCCCCGCGGAAGCGGGGAGAGGGTGTTGGGGTGGGTGGTTTAGGTCGTGGTCGTCGAAGACGTGCCGGTGGCCGTGTCGGTCGACATCGAGGTGCCCGACGTGTCGGTGCCGCTCATGGTGGCCGTCGTCGCGGACGTGTCGGTCTCGGCGGAGATCGTCGTCGTCTGCGTCGTCTCGGTCTGGATCATCGCCGTGTCGGTGGCGACGGTATCGGTGACCACGGTGTCAGTGGATTCGGCTTCCTGCTTCTTGCAGGCAACGGCGCCCACGAGCAGCAGCGCCGCGCACAGAAATACAATGAACTTCTTCATGCACTCTCTCCTTGCGTTGTTCGAATACGTACGAAAACTGGAGCCGTCGGGACAGTTTTTCGTTGTTTGCCGTACCACCTCGCCTTCGCGTTTCGGTTTCAACACCGGCGCGAAGCACGAAGCGGGCCAGACCGCTGCTACTGAGGGAAGCCTGACGCGTCGAGGCGGGGGATGATTTTCAGCGCGTTCTTATAATAAATTTTCTTCAGCACGTCGTCCGGCAGCCCCAGACCGTACATCTTCCAGAACGCGTGGCGCTTGCGGTAGTAGTCGAAGTACTCGTCCTCGGTCTCCAGCACGCGGAAGTACGTCGCGTATTCGTCGGCGTTCCAGATGTCCTTGCCCATCAGCACGCGGTCCTGGTACTTGATCAGGAACGCGCGCGCCATCTTCGGCTGGCGTCCGAGCTCGTGGAGCACGGCGCCGATCTCGGTGTAGACGTTCGGCATCTCGTCGAGGAGCCGGCCGAGGCGGGCCAGGTCGTGTCCGAGCCAGCCGAGATGCGCGTTGATGAACTTCGTCTTCGGGTGTTTGCGGAAGAGGTTGTGCTGCTCGCCCATGGTCTGCTCGAACGACGCGAACTTCGCCGGATCGTTGCGGCGGCGGTTGGGGAACTGCTGCAGCTCGAGCCAGCGCTCGTTGTGCTTGTCGACCGGCGACCAGAACGCGACCGGCTCGCCCGTGTGGATCAGGACCGGGATGCCGAGCTGGCCGGCCTTCTCCCAGATCGGGTCGAGGCGCGGGTCGTCCGTCGGCACGCGCTTGCCGGAGGCGTCGGTGAGGAACATGCCGAGGTTCTTGAAGATCTTCAGACCCACGGCGCCGTTCTTCACGTCCTCTTCGAGCTGCCGCGCGGCGTTCGCGCCGAAATCGGGGTTGTCGATTCCGGAGAAATCGACGTTCGCGAAGGCGGCGAAGCGCTTCGAGTACGCGCCCTGCAGCGTCGTCAGTCCCTGCTTCAGCGCGTCGCCCGAGCCGCCGCTGAGGTTGACCATCACGGCCATGCCGATGCGGTCCATGTCCGCCACGAGCTTGTTCACGTCCGCGCGCGCCATGTCGCGGCGCTGGTGGTTGTGGACGTCGATGAAGGGAAACTTCGCCTTCGCGCGCGGGTGCTGCGGGACGACGAGCGTGGACTTCGGCTCGTAGTCCTCGAAGTTCATCACCGCCGGCTGCGGCTTCTCTTCCTGAGCTGCGAGCGCCCCGGTCAGTGTAATGAGTAGAAGGGTCGTGAGGAGTCGATACATGTGCTGAATACGCGACGCACGCGTGTCATCCCGAGCGTCGAGCGAGGGACCTGGGCGGGCGGGGCTCGAAGAGCGAACCTGCCGCCCCGCCCGCCCAGGTCCCTCGCTACGCTCGGGATGTCAGGGGTTCAGCGCTCGATCAGTGGACGACCACCGGGACCCACGCCTTGGTGTTGTCCCAGCTGAAGGCGAGGGTGTCGCCGACGGCGATGTTGAACGTCTCGACGGGCTTCTGGACCGGGACGACGGTGAGCTTCACCCGGCCGAGGTCCTGCTTCTCGTCGTAGTTCGTGCCCCACTGGCCGGTCTGCTTGTTGACGATGAGGGTCCACTCCTTCTCGCCGGGGATGGTGAAGAGGGTGTACTTCCCGGCGGGGACGTGGAGGCTGCCGATCATGAGGTCGGCCTCGGTGGTCAGGGTCGTGGCGGCGTTGGCGCCGGTGCGCCACACTTTGCCGTAGGGGACGAGCTCACCCATGATCGCGCGGCCGCGTTTGGACGGCGCGCTGTAGTCGACGGTGATCTTCTTGCCCTTGACCGTGGCCTCGGCCTTGGTGGCCGGGCTGAGGGGCTTCTTGGCTTCGCCGCCGTGCTGGGCGAGTGCGGCCGTGGCGAGGAAAAGCGTGCAGAAAGCGAGCGTGGTGAGTTTGCGCATGGGCGGATGATCGCACACGCGCGTGACGGCTATTTGGAAAACGGGTTTCGGGGCGGTGATGGATCGGTGAACGGCGCGGGCTCGGGCTTGTCGTGCCTGCGGCAGCGCTTGGTAGCGTGGTGGAAGACCTCGTCAGGGGCGGCGGCGGCGAACCAGCAGTCGCAGTTGACGCACTCCACGAGCTCGGGCGGTGGGGTCATCGCGCAGTTCTCCCACTGGCGGGAGTGCAAGATCAGCGCCGCTCGACCAGATCGAGGACGAGGTTGAGCGCCGTGGTGATCTGATGCGCGTCGGCAATGTTGAACCCGCCGATGTAGAACAGCGCGCCCTTCTCATCGCGGAAGAACACCATTCCGCCCGCCCCGCCGCTGGACCCCGTCTCGAACCGCCCCCCGCGATACCGCTCCAGCATCTTCCGCAGATACGCGGTCTTCTCTCTCCGCTCGTCCTCGCCCACGGGACGAAGATAGCGGACGCCGGCGACGCCTGAAAGTTCCTCTACCTCCCTTGGAAACTTGCGCAGAATGCTGCGCGGATCGTGCGGGCGACGGGGGAGGTGGCTACCGGACGTGAAGTTGACGTCGTCACGTCGCGACAAAGTCGAGCTAATCCCGTTCTCACTTCCCCTAGGCGGCTGAAGTAGGCCGAGCGTCTTTACGAGACGACAGGCTCGACAACGTGAAGTGGATGGGCGTGACCCGCGCGATCGGTGCGCAGAAGAAGAGAAGCCGGCGCGCGCGACCGGCTGCGGACGAGTAACGGAGGCCTGCGACGCTGCTTTCCGCTGGATCGGCGACGGCAAGGCCCGCGGGCGGTAGCCGTTCGTCCGGGGTCCTTCCTCGCGGCGTCCGTCCGGCGTCCGGCCGTCAGCAGCGCGGCGAGGAAGTCTTCGCGTCGCCGGCGCAGACCGGGGGACACGCGGCTTTCCGCTCGAAGGCGATCGGTGCGCCGTTGCGCCCCAGGTCGATCGCGCAACAGGCGTCGAAAGCGGAGCGGAGCTTCGTGCGCGCGCGCTGCACGCGCGACTTGAGCGTCGAGAGCGGGATGCCGAGCGCTGCGGCGAGCCCGGTTTGCGCTTCGCCCCGCAGATCGATGCGGCGGAGCAGGTCCGCGTCGGTCTCGGGGAGCATGCGGAGCATCGGATCGAGGCAGTCGCTGAGATTGCCGATCGTCCGGTCTGCCGGATCGGTGTCGTCCGTTTCGGCGACGTCGCCGAAGGAGTCGAGATCGATCGACGGCCGATGCTGCCGGTAGTACTCGGCGACGGCGTTCCGGGTCACGGTGAACAGCCACGCCCGAACGGAGTCGGCGTCGATCTCGCCGCGGCGCTCCAGCAGCTTGACCATCACGGACTGCACGACGTCGTCGGCATCGCCGGGCGTCACGCGTCGCGACACGTACATCCGCAGGCGTTCGCCGAGGTCGTGCCACGCGGCGGCTACGTCGACGGTCTGAGGATCGGTTTCCATCTGCTTCCCCCCAAAGATAGACGGAAACGGGAGGCAAAAGACGCATCCCGCGCCGAAATGCGGCTTTCTGCGTCCGGGATGCGTCTTTTCGCGGCGGTCTGCGTCTCTGAGTACGAGCGAGACAGGAGGATGACGATGCAGACGAACGAGCTTCCGGTTGCAGTGATCGGCGGTGGTCCGGTGGGCCTGGCCGCCGCGGCACATCTGTTGGAGCGCGGCCTGCGGCCGGTCGTGTTCGAGGCCGGCCCGCGCGTCGGGCACGCCATGCGCGGCTGGGGACACGTCCGGATGTTCTCGCCGTGGCGCTACGTCGTCGACCGCGCGTCGAAACGCGCGCTCGCGGAGAGCGGCTGGGTCATGCCGGACGAGGAGGCGCTGCCGACCGGACGCGAGCTCGTCGAGCAGTACCTCGAGCCCCTGGCAGCCCTCCCCTCGATCGGCCCGGCCGTGCGCCTCGGCACGCGCGTGGCCGCCGTGTCCCGGCAGCTCGTGGACAAGGTGAAGACGCCGGACCGCGACGCGATGCCGTTCGTCCTCCGCACGATCGACGCGGAGGGCGTCGAGCGCGACGTGCTCGCACGCGCGGTCATCGACGCGTCGGGAACGTGGCTCAGGCCGAACCCGATGGGTGCGAACGGCCTTACCGCTCGCGGTGAAGCGGCGCACGCGGCACGCATCCGTTACGGCATCCCCGACATTGCCGGCAGCGAGCGGGCGTGGTATGCGGGGAAACGGACGCTGGTCGCCGGCACGGGTCACTCGGCGATCAACAGCCTGCTCGCCCTGGTCGAGCTGATGGACCAGGACGAACGGACGCGCGTGTTCTGGGGCATGCGCCGCAGCTCGCCGGGCAACGCGTTCGGCGGCGGCGATGCGGATGCGCTTCCCGCTCGCGGCGCGCTCGGTACGCGGCTCCGCGCGCAAGTCGATGCCGGGAACGTGCGCATCCTCACCGGCCTGCAGATCGGCGCGGTGGAGGAGCACGGCGGGATGCTCGTCGTCAGCGACGTCACCGGGAAGGAAGTCGCGCTCGTCGATGAGGTGATCGTCGCGACGGGCGCTCGCCCCGACCTCGAGCTGCTGCGCGAGATGCGGCTCGACCTCGACCCCGCGCTCGAGAGTCCGCGCGTGCTCGGACCGCTGATCGACCCGAACGAGCACAGTTGCGGATCGGTGCGGCCGCACGGCGCATTCGAGCTCGAACAGCCGGAGCACGGCCTGTTCATCGTCGGGATGAAGAGCTACGGCCGCGCGCCCACGTTCCTGCTGGCCACCGGATACGAGCAGGTGCGCTCGGTGGCCGCCTACATCGCCGGCGACTACGCGGCCGCGCGCGAAGTGCTGCTCGATCTGCCGGAGACGGGTGTGTGCAACGTGACGTTCGGAGTCAAAGACGCGACCGCGGGATGCTGCGGCGCGGAACCGAAGAAGGAGACGGATATGACCGAAGTGAATGCAGTCGAAGAAACAGCGTCCGCGTGTTGCGGAGGCCCCGCGCCGAAGGAAGCCGATGCGTGCTGCGTGAAGGACGCGGACGCGAAGGCGGCCGGCCAGAGCGGTTGCGGTTGCGGTGCGCCGAAGCCGGCGGCGAAGAGCGCGCCGCCGGTCGCGGCGTCGTCCTGCTGCGCGTGACGGCGATGACGAGTCGCCCGACGGTGCTGGCGTCGACCGTCCTCGCGCTGGCGCTGTTGGGCGACTCGCTCCTCTACGCGGTGCTTCCTCTGTACGCCGCGACCTTCGGCATTTCGCTCGCGTGGGTGGGCGTGCTGCTCTCGGCGAACCGCGGCGGGTCCGTTCGTCGCGCTCGCGCTCTTCGATGCCGCGGGCGGCGCGGCGATCTACTCGGTCGCAGGCATGCTGCTCCTCGCGATCGCGATCTGGCTCGCGATGGCCGCGGAGGCTCCCGAGCCCTCTTCCGTGCGCCGTACAGGATGAGGGAATCGAAGGCTGTCTCAAACCCGGACCGCCGGCATCGATCGGCCTCCGATCGCCTCCGCACTCCAAACGCCGGCGCTCCGCGCGCCCTTGTCATCCCGAGCGTCGAGCGAGGGACCTGGGCGGG
>DASUSN010000149.1:0-11945 GCA_036375075.1 Thermoanaerobaculia bacterium
AATGTAGGGCGTGGCTTCAGCCCGCCTCTCGGACGGGGAGGGGGAATGCTCCCGCGGAATGCCCCCGCCCACGAGAGGGGCGGGCTGAAGCCACGCCCTACATTTGAGACAGCCTCCGATCGCCTCCGCACTTCCATGAACGCCGCCACCTCGAGTCGCGCGGGCTGATGATGGCCTACGGGCCGACGGACACGCTGCGCCCATCCGGCGCCACCACGTGCATCGCCGTCTCCGTTCGCAGCGGGAGCGTTACCGGCCGGAGCGAGTCGAACTGCCGTTCGGCGGCGTCGAGGCGGGCGGAGTCGACCCCGGGCAGATCGCCGAGCACGCGCGCGCGGAGCGCCGCATAGGAGACCTGTGCAGGGCCGGCGGCACCGTCGGCGGCGTAATGCATCGCCGCGACGACGCCGGTCAGGATGTCGACGATCGCGGCGTTCGCCGTCGACTTCGGCGCGTACTTCTGAATGTACTTGATCGGGCCGAGGAGCCGATCGTTCGGCCCGAGCTTGCGCTCGGGATCCCGGCACACGCGCGCGACCGTGTCGCGCAGCGCCTCGTTCTCGTACCGCTTCCAGCGCCACTCGATGTAGCTCTCCAGAGTCACCTGCGGCGTTTCGCGATAGCTCCAGCGGCGATACAGCTCGCAGCCGATCGAGCGCATCGCACGCATCACGATCTCGCGGATCGCCTCGTCGCGCACGGCGTCGTAGATCAGCGTGTACCCCCGATGATGACCGAGATAGCCGATCAGCGAGTGCGCCATGTTGTGGACCCAGAGCTTCCGCATGTGCAGCGGGAGGAACGAGCTCGTGAACGCAACCCGGTCGCCGAAGTCGGGGCGGCGCCGGGTCTTTCCGTCCGACTCGGGAGAGTGCCAGCGCTTGCGGTCGATGAAGAGCACGGCGCTCTCTTTCTCCACCACGATCGGCTCCTTGCGGCTGAGCACATCGAGGCCGACCTCGGGCACCACCGCCTCGTCGATCGCCGGCACGAGGCCGATGTGCTCGTCGAAATAGACCTTCAGCTCCGGATCGTCGAGCTTGTCCCGCAGCCGGTGCCGGAGCCGCGCCAGCGGATCCTCTTCCACCGGAAAGTTCTCACTGAAGATCACGTTGAGGGGCTGTTCGATCCAGAACTGGTAGCGCAGGTGAATGATCTGCGCGAGCGGGTCGATCAGGCTCTCGAAGTTGGGAACGCCGACGGCCGTCACGATCGTATCGACACTGAGCGCGTGCGCCGTGACCAGCGTGGAGTCGCTGCCGAGGATGACGGAGAAGCGGCCGATGGTCCGCACCTCGTCCGCTCCTCCCTGCTGGATCGCGTACTGATAATCGGCGGCCCGCATCGCGGCGATGCGTCCCTCCTCGCGCTCCACGAACCACATGGACTTATCGAGAGCGTGGAACAGCGGCGCCAGATACGCGAGTCCGATCGCGCCCATGCCGAAGATCATCACCTCCGGCATGTCGCCCGCGGCGATCAGCCTCCGCTTCTCGTAGGCGCGCAGATGCTTCTCGCAGATCGGGACGAAGAGCCCGTCGTTGATCTTCCGCAGCCGGGCCTCGTCCGCGCCGATGGACTCGATGACCGCGCTGCCGAGGTCCTTCAACAGGGTGCGATCGATCCGGGCGCGCTTGCGCGCGAACTCGCCGCCCTGATGCCCCTGCTCGGCGAACTCCTTCTGCGTTCCGTTCAGCACGGCAGTGAGAATGACGGCCAGCGCATCGCCGACGGTGAGGTTGATGAACGACGACAGGATCTTCTGATCCGGCACCGCGACGAGATCGGTGTCGTCGGCGCCCGTCCCGGCGACGACGACGAGCCCCGTGTTGCAGTCCCTGGCCAATGGCGAGTCGGCGTCCGCGGTGATGACCGCACAGTCCACCTCCTTCCGCGTGGCGAGATCGTGGACCCTGCGGAGATGGCGCGTCCTTCCGCTGAACGAGATGATCACCAGCAGGTCTCCGGGGCGGATGTGCCGGAAGTCGCCGTGCGGCAACTGGGCCGGGTTGACCGGCGAAGCGTCGATGCCGATGCTGGTCAGCGTCGCCGCGACTTTTTCCGCGACGCGCAGCGACGCTCCCGAGCCGGTGAAGAACACCGGCCGCCCTTGCCGGTACGCCACGAGAATCCGCTTGGTGAACGAGATCATGCTGGGCACGAAATCGGGGCGGCTCATGAGCGCGCCGATCGACTCCGCGAAGCGGCAGAAGATGTCCTCGATCTTCGCCAGATGATCGAACGAGGCATCCGCACGCACACCGGGCACGGGGAAGTCGACGTTGAACTCGAGGTTCGGGTGGTCGAGAAAGAAGCTCTCGGCGTCGTAATGGAACAACGACGAGACGACCATGCCGATCGCCGTTCCGGCAGCCAGCGCCGATGTCGTGCTGGTCGTCGGCGCCTCGGGGATCGGGTGGGGATTGCGCTCGACGTACGTATTGATGAAGTAATCGCAGTGCCGTGCGATGGGGGACTTCTCGTCCCCCGTCAGTGCCACCGTGCGGCAGTGTTTGCGGTGGATGTAGGGGATGAGCTGCAGGAGCTCGGCCGCGCGGCCGCTGTGCGAGATCAGGAAGACGAGATCGTCCTCGCGCAGATTGGTCAGGTTCTCCGAATTCGCGCCGGTGAGCTCGCACGCGGACGCAGAGATCCCGAGGTTGCTGTAGATGTACGCGAGGTTCTGGCTGATGGAGTGCGACTTGCCCACGCCGATGAACTGCACCCGCTTCCCTCTCCGCTTCGCGCGCGCCACTTCGTCGATGACGCGCGCGTATTCACTGGTACGGACGTTTTTCACGAGCGTCGTCCCGAGCTCCTGCGCGATCGTGGCGAGCGTCGTCTCGAGCTTCCGCTCCAGGTCCTCACGCGAGCGCTCGACGATCTCCTCGGTCAGCGACGCTACGATTTCCCGGGACAGGATCTCGTTCGTCAGCGCGGCACTGAGAGGCGAGAGCCGGCCGTCGGAGGCGAGGAGGTTCTGCACCTGCTCACCCGTGAGTCCCCTGGCGCTCGACCGCGGAATGAAGACCCGGTCCCGCTCCGCACGCGACGCGTCGATGTGGTGCATTGCCGTGCGAAAGAACTTCCCCGAAAGCAGCGCGCCGTACCAGTACGGGAACGGCAGCACGTCGCCGGAGATGTAGCTGCAATTCGGCAGTCGCTCGCGCTCGGCGGACGCCAGGATGTCGAAGGCGTTGTGCATGCGGAACGGAGCGATGTCGCCGTTCGGCTCGATGTGGCCGAACCCGGCGCCGAGTCCCGTGCCCAGGCCGAAGAACGCGACTTTTTCGCCGGTGAGGCGGGCCCAGTCGTTCGGCGATTCGATGCGGCTCGCATGTCCGAGACCGAGGAACTGGGCGCGGCCGTCATTGCCGCAGTAGATCTCGATGCCGCCGATGTGCGGATCGAGAGCGTCCCGCAGCAGTCGCGAGGGAACGGCTCCGGGAAACGTCTTGCCGAGGTCGAGGGCCGTCCCCTCGGTGATGCGGCCGTCGCGGTCGAAACCGCCCGGTTGCCCTACGGCGAGAATCGGAATGAGCTCGAACGGCTCGCTGCCCGCGATCGCCTGCAGCGGAAACGCGAGCAGGGAAGCCAGCCGCGGATAGAACGATTCCGGCTCCGAGACCGGCGTCGTGAAGCGGTGACTCTGCAGAACGTTGAAGGTCGGCGCGCCGTTCTCATCGGCATACGCCAGGACGAGACTGGTCTTCGTCCCGCCCACGTCGAGCAGCGGGAGGATGGGAATCCGTCCGCGGGCGCAGATCTCGCCCGCCGTCTGCGCGGCGCGCGCACGCGCCTCCGGCGGAACGGCGAGAAAATAAGCCCCGTAGGCGCCGGCGAGCGCGGACTCCGTGTCCGGCTTGAAGATCCGTACCTGGCGCGCGAGATCGGGATCGATCTCCTTCAGCCGGCGCTGCGCGATGAGCGGCAGGAGCTGCCCAGTGTATCCCAGCGTTCCGATGGACCCGCCGATGAGGAAGATTCTCGTGCCGTGGACGTTCGCACGGTCCTCGTCGTCCCACCCTTTCTTCTCGATCTCCGCGTGATAGACGCGATAGATGAGGTTCCCGAGGCCGAACCCGGCCAGGCCAACGATCTCTCGCGACGCACGAATGGCTTCGTGTTCCATAGTGCCTCCCGTCAGACCCTATGGACGTAAGTTAAGTCCGACCGGCAGCGGCGGCCACGCCCCACTTTTGTCATCCGCGGCCTGATTTGCAAGCCGTCGCCGCACTCCACATGGCCTTCCGCGCGAACACCCGAATACGAAAGCGGAGGCGGTTGGAGGCCGCCTCAAAACCCCATGGGACCGCCGGCGTCCCGCCGGCTGCCGGGGCGGCGTCTCGCCGTCCCGGGTGGGAGGTGGAGCGTGCCACGTGGCGAGAGGCTCCGTCCTCCCGAGTACGCGCCGGCGGGACGCCACCGCACAGCCTGGGCTTCTGTCCCACTGTCAGGCCGAGCTCGACCGACCGCGACGCGCCCGCGAGCGCCCTCTCCCACTCCCGTCGCGTCTTGCCATCGCATGGTGATGGCCGGTCAGCCGCAGTTCGAGCGCTCGGGATCACCCGTGCGGTTCGGACGGATCGTTCCGGAAACCGGCGACACGACGACGAACTTTGAATTCGTGGCAATACCGCCGGATACAGGCGTCGCAACGACCGGAGAATATCGCTGGGCGTTTCGGCACCAGACGCGCCATTTCCTCATCCAAACCCCGTGGCAGCGCTCCCCGCGCTCCACCCAGCGGTTCGACCATGCGGGCCTGTATGAGGCGACGTACGAGTACCGTCGTGATGATGGGACCGGTACCTCCGTGTACACAGCCGGCGACGTCGTCGTGAAGCCGTAGCTCGCCGAGGGCGCATACTATGCGTGCATGTCCTCGCCCGAGCCGAACTTCGTCACCGAGCGCGAGTATCTCGACCTCGAACGGAAGTCCGAGGAGAGAACGGAGTACATCGCCGGCCGGATTTTCGCGATGTCGGGTGCCAGCCGGCGGCACAACCTCATCGCGGGAAACGTCCACGGTCTCCTCTGGGCGCAATTGCGCGGCCGGCCATGCGAAGCGTACATGGCCGACATGCGTGTGAAGGTTGCGCAGACGGCGATGTACACCTACCCCGACATCGTCGCCGTTTGCGGCGAGCCGCAGTTCGAAGACGCGCAGGTCGACACCCTGCTCAACCCGACCGTCATCGTGGAAGTCCTCTCCGAGTCGACCGAGGCCTACGACCGGGGGGAGAAGTTCGCGCACTACCGGCGGCTGGAGAGCCTCCGCGAATACGTGCTCGTCGCCCAGAACAGGGTCCGGATCGAGCACTACCGCCGCGAGGGCGAGCAGTGGGTCCTGTCCGAGATCAGCGACGAGGGCGGAACGCTCGATCTGCCGTCGATCGACTGCCACGTGAGCGTGGGTGCGGTCTACGAGAAGGTGAATTTCCCGCCGCCCTCCTAGAGGACCTGGCATCACGCGTCGCCGGAATTCGTGGTCTGCCCCTTGCTCGTTCCCGTTCGATGAATCCCACACTTCGCGGCCTCGGCATCCGCGCCGCCATCCTCATCCTCGGCGTCATCCTCGTCGGCGTCTGGCTGGTCTCCCTTGCGCTGAAGATCGCCGGAGCCGCCATCCACTTCCTGCTCATCGTCGGCCTGCTCCTCGTCGGCGCAGCCGTACTGAGCCACGTTGCCCGGCGTTTCAAACGACGCGTGTAGGATCGCGGCGCGATTGGTTCTCACGCCCTTTGGAGTGCGGAGGCAATCGCCTCCGCTTTCCCATTCGGGAGCCTCAGCGCACGAAGACGAATTGCGAGCGTCTGGGGAAGACTCTCCAGGACAGGCAGCGCGGACTGAGGAAGGGGTGGTGCGCCCAGCAGGATTCGAACCTGCGACCTTTAGCTCCGGAGGCTAACGCTCTATCCAGCTGAGCTATGGGCGCCTGAGGTGAAGCGTGGGCACGATACCTTGCCCAGGTGGGGAGCGCAACAGCTCCCTCATCGGGAAAATTCAGGGGGGGGGCGACGGGATCCCATCAGACCAGCCTCCGCAGGTCGTCGGCGATGTCGAGGATGGCCCAGGTCCACATGTGCGCGAGCAGGTTGACCTGGCGCGGGGTGTACATCAGCAGCTCCTTGACCACGCCCGTCCAGTCGCTGTTCTGGTTCACGGTGTCGTAATTGGGGAAGTTGGCCATGAACTCCGTCTTGCTCTTACTGTCCAGGAAGGCGGCCACCTCGGGGCGGAGCTGGCTGACCCATTTCGCGATGCGCTGGTTGTACAGCCACACCACCTTGACCTTGCCGTTGCCGGGGTAGGGCGCGATCCCGAACGGGTTCTGGGCGTAGATCTGGTGCTCGCTGGCGAAGTACACCGTGCCGCCGCCGGCGAGCGCTTGTTTCAGGCCGTCGCGCACGGCCGGCCAGTCTTCCTTCGGAAAGACCTGGATGGGCTGCTGGGGGATGGAGATCTTCAGCGCGTTGGGCGTCTGCTGGTCCGCAGGGACGGAAACGCCGGGTGCGGTCGCTTTCGCCTCGCCGTGCGCGCGGACGGGGTGGCGGACTTCGCGGGTGGCCTGGGTCTCCTGCGGCTCGAAGCCGAACAGCGCGGCGATCTGGTAGTCGATGCCTTCGAACGTGCCGGTCGTCGAATTCATGGGCACGGACGTGTTCGAGCAGACGACGATCACCGGATACTGCCGCCGCAGCAGGGCCACGATGCCGGTGTTCTCGAGATCGCCGCCGTCGACGATGCTCATCTTCTGCACGGTGGGGTCGGGCACCGCGCCGGCGCTGCGCGGGTCCCAGTAGTGGAACTCGGCGAAGAGCGAGGGGAAGCCGTGCGCGTCGAGGACCGAGCCGGGCGCCGCGCCGCTGCTGCCCATCACGTCGGAGATGGTGAAGCGGTGCAGCGGCGCGTCGACGGTGACGAGCCCCTGCGCGTCGGGCTGCCGCGGGTTGCTCGACTCGAACGCGAAGGTCTCCACGTAGCCGCCTCCGAACGCGCCTTTCGGACTGCCGCCGGTGGGGAAGAACTGCGGCGTGCCGACGGTCAGCGGCGAGTACTCGAACTGCCGCATCTGGAGCTGCTCGTCGACGGGATAGACCTGGGTCGCGTTGGCGATGAAGTACGGACGGTTCGCGCGGAGGGTGTAGAAGCTCGCGGGCGTGAGGCCGGGATTGTTCTGCACGATGGCGGCGACGCTGTCCGCGTCGAGCGAGAAGAAGCGGTTCACGTCGTTGATGCCGAGGTGGTCGAGGAGGAGATTGTTGATCAGACGCGCCCAGAGCCGGTTGCCCGGCACCCCCGCCATGATCTCCTCCGCCATCGACTTGCCGATGGCGAAGTCGTTGATGCGCGTCAGGCCGTAGGCGAGGCTCGTCTCCGCGATCATGGCCGCGTTGTCGAGGGTGATGTCGCCGGGACTCTTCACCGGACCCAGGAGCACGCCGTCGCTGATCGACGGATCGGCGAAGCTGAAGGGAGCCCCGAACCACGTCCCGCCGGACACGCACGAGATCGCTCCGATGAGGTCGTAGAGCGGCGTTTGCATCAGGCCTCGCATCTGGCCCAGGCCGCACGTCATCGCGCGCGGGCCGCCGCCCGAGAAGCAGACGCCGATCGGGTGCGATGACGGGCTGAAGCGGTCCATCTGCAGCTCGGGATGCACCGGCTGCTGCGTGGAGGGATAGACGTGCGTACGGAGGAGCGGCTGGGGCTGGGAGGTCATGGTCTCTCCTGTCATGCGCCTTGCAGTTATTTTCGGAAACAGGCCGGCGTACCTCGAAGCCGGCTCGTCCGGAGGATTCTCTCTTGAAACTGAAAATCGCCGTAGCGGCGTTCGTGCCGCTGCTGTTAGCGGCTTGTGGCGGGGTGGAACGTGGCAGCAGTCAGGCGGTCCAGCAGGGCGTGGCGCTCACCGAGACCGTGGCGCGGGACCCTTATGCCCTGGGCACCGCGCTCACCCCGCAGGGAGCGGTACCGGAGAACGCGACAGGCGAGACGTTCCTGCGCGGCGGGGAGGTGTTCCTGTCCGTCGACGTCAGCAGCGCGAGCTCGGACCAGTTGGTGGAAGTGAAGTGGATCGACCCGGCCGGCCGGGTGCTGCGCCGCGACGCGCGCCGCGCGCCCCAGGGATCGGATCACGTGCCCTTCTCGTCCGGCGCCACCCTGCGTTGGACTCCCGGCACGCACCGGGCGGTGGTGCTGATCGACGGCCGCGGAGTGATCGAGAAGACGTTCACGGTGATGTAGCTCTCGATTTGGAGTGTGGAGGCGGTTGGAGGCTGTCTCAAATGTAGGGCGTGGCTTCAGCCCGCCCCTCTCGTGGGGCGGGGGCATTCCCCCTCCCCGTCCGAGAGGCGGGCTGAAGCCGCGCCCTACATTTGAGACAGCCTCCAACCGCCTCCGCACTCTAAACGCATGGGACCGCCGGCGTCGCGCCGGCTGATCGGGCGGCGTCCCGCCGCCCGCGAACTGGGGAGGCCGGAGCCTCTCGCCACGTGGCGCGCTCCACCCGCCCGGGGGGTGGCGGCGCGGGACGCCGCCACATCAGCCGCCGGGACGGCAGCGGTCCGGGTTGAGACAGCTTTCAGGCGCCTCCGCTTTCGTATTCGCATGTTCGCGCGCTGAGGCTACCGATAGGAAAGCGGAGGCGGTCGGTTGCCTCCGCACTCCAAAAGGTTATCGTTGTGCCATGCGGGACAGCCAGATCGCCGGTGTGGTGGCGGCGTTTGCCATCCTCATCGTCATCACGCTCCTGGAGATGCGGCGCTGGCTGCCGGCGCGGGGGCGGTTCAAGTTCGCGCTGGTGTTCCTCGCGGGTGCGGGCATCGTCGGCTCGCTCTGGGCCACGGAAATCCCGCCGTCGTGGTTCGCCGGCGGGAAGGAAGGCTTCGGTCTCGCGGTGACGCTGCTGCTGGGCGGCTTCGTGGCGCAACGGGAAGCCGGGCGCTCGTTCGGTCTGCCGCTGCTGACGGGGATGGGCGCGACGCTGGTCGTGCTGAACGTGCTGCCGCACGTCACCTAGCAGCGGCGGATACACGCCCGCGACACCGCGCATCGGGCGAGAGGCACGTCCGCTTGTCCATCGGCCGCGAGAGCGTCAAGATCGTTCCCATGATCAACGGCGACCGTCTCCCCACCATCACCGCGCCGCGCCTGCGCCTCCGATGGCTCACCGCCGATGACGTGCCGTCGCTTTTCGCGATCTTCGGCGATTCGGAGGTGATGGCCTACTGGAGCTCGCCGCCCCTGCAGGATCTCGCCGCCGCGGAGACACTGCTGGCGGACATCCACGCGCACTTTGCCGCGAAGACGCTGTTCCAGTGGGGCGTGGCCCGGCGCGAGGACGATCTCGTCATCGGCACGTGCACGCTGCATGCGCTCAGCGCGGAGCACAGACGCGCGGAGCTCGGCTACGCCATCGGACGCGCGTACTGGGGGCAAGGCTACGGTTCCGAGGCCGCCGGCGCGGCTGTCCGCTTCGCCTTCGATAGCCTCGATCTGCACCGTCTCGAAGCGGACGTCGATCCGCGCAACCATGCCTCCATTCGCTGCCTGGAGCGCCTCGGCTTCCGCAGGGAAGGCTACGCGCGCGAGCGCTACCACCTCTACGGCACCGTGCATGACGCCGTGCTGTACGGACTGCTCCGCGGCGAGCGTCCGTAGCTAACGTGAACCCCCATTGGAACCGTGGCCACGCGTCGTCGCCGTGGGGAGCACGAGCGTGCGTTACGGAGAGGTGCCGTGCCGGTGACCAGGCGAGAACCGCCCCGCCGCCTTCGCTTTCCGCACCGCTGCCAGTTCCTTCTCCGCGTCCTCGAGCAGCTTGCTCGGCGTGCACATGCTGGTGTGCAGCGCGTCCTTCTCTTCCGTCGGGTAGGCGAAGAGCAGATACGTCTGGCCGATGTCGAAGCCGAACGCGCAATAGCAGCAGCCGTCGCTCGTGCTGAATTCGACCGTTGCGTCGAGCGGGCCTCCCTTGAACTGTTCCTCGATGCGGACAGTGGCGGTGATGAGGTTCACGCCTTGGTCCATTCCGGTCACCTCCAGGCGGACGACCTTGCCGGTGAAGATCAGCGGGGCGTCATCGATCTGCTCGATGAGGGGCGTCTCGGCGCAGCTGCATGCGAAGGTGGCAGGAGCGGCGGCGAGCGAACCGAGGAGCGCGAGCGTGAGAACGAAAGAATGGGTTCGCATGGGTGGTGTCGGATCTTGATTGCAAATCAATCTGAGCATGCATTGCAGGCGTATCGCCAGCATGATCCCACTGCCCGGTCTCGACAGCACTTGGCTCCGACTCCTCAGGTCGTGTGTTCTTCCCTGTCAGCGCGTTCGCGGGGGACTGGCCGGTGACGGAGACGGCGTCGGAGGTGCGGTTGTCGATGACCGAGGCGTACGGAATCACCGCGCCGTTTCCTTCGAGGCGGCGCGGAGTGCCGTCCGCACAATTCCGATGTGCGCGCCTGTGCACGCCCACCGGTCTTGGCACTACCCGGACGTCATCGTCATCCACGGACCACGCGGAGATACGCGAGATCCATGGCCTTGGGGCAAAGTCACTGCAAAGTCACGAAGAGTCTCCCGACCGTTTAGACGCCGCGCGGCAGCGAACCGTACAATAACTTTACATGATGAACCGTACGCTCGCCCTCCTGCTCGCTTTCGTTCTGCTCGCGCCGGCGCTCCTGGCGGACCCGCCCTCCTCGCACATTCCGCCGGGCTCGCTGCCCGATCCCTCCACCCCCGCCGGCTGGCTGTTCGCCAACGCGCACGTGCTGCATCAGACCAAGCACATCCCGGCGACGCACGATCTGGAGCCGCTGCTCGGCCTCGTCGGCGACGCCAGCGTCGTCGGCCTCGGCGACGGCACGCACGGCACGCACGAGTTCTCCACCGTCAAGCTGCGCATCATCGATTTCCTCGTGCGGGAGAAGGGCTTCGACGTGGTGGCGGTCGAGGGAGCCTTCCCGGTGATGAACCGCGTCAACGCGTACGTCCAGGGCGGTCCCGGGGACCCGGGCGCGATTCTGCGCGATGCCGCGACGCGTCTCGGGTATTACTTCTGGGCCACCGAGGAGATGGTGGAGGTGATCGAGTGGATGCGTGAGTACAACGCGCGGCGCGGCGACCGGCCTGCGGTCGAGATCGTCGGCGTGGACGCGTCCGACGACAGGACCCTCGCGGCGGATGTGGTGGCGTACCTGCGCACGGTCGATCCCGCGTACGCGGCGGAGGCGGAGGGCGTGTATGCGTGCGTCAACGCACCGCGCCCGACGGGGGCCTGCCGGGCGGCCGTTCCCGCCGTCCACGAGACGCTGGCCGGCCGGGAGACCGAGTACGTCGCGGCGTCGTCGCCGCGCGCGTATCACGACGCGCTTTACGCCGCCTCCATCCTTTTCGCGGGAAGCCGGGACGAGACCATGGCCGGCGGCACGCTGTGGGCCCGCCAGCACCGCGGGTCGAGCGGGAAAGTGTTCTTCTGGGCGCACAACGAGCACGTGGACCAGGACAACCCCTCGACCGACGCGGGCCGGATTCTGCGCTTCGCCCTCGGCGGCGGCTACTTCACCATCGCCACGATGTCCGGGCCCGGCTCGTTCATGGGCTGGCAATTCAACCGGGTGACGCGCCTCCAGGACCCGGTCGTCAACGAGCTGCCGCCGATCGAGCCCGGCTCGTACGAGGGGTATTTCGCCCAGCGCGGCGCGCCGGCCCTGCTCGTCCCCGTGAGGGGGAACGTCCCGGACTGGCTGCGCGGCCCGGCGACCTACCGGGGCGGCGGCTCGGACGGGAGCGCGGCGGCGATCCCGCTGGAGCTCCCGCTGCACCACGACGCGGTGGTGTACGTCGACCGGACGACCCCGGTGACTTCGATCATGCCGTGATGCGGAGAGGCGAGGGGAGGCCTCGCGGAGCGCCGCCTTCCAGGCGGCCGCTCCGCCGGC
>DASUSN010000150.1:0-22048 GCA_036375075.1 Thermoanaerobaculia bacterium
ACCAAGGCCAAGGTCCTGATCCAGCACGGCGAGATCGACGACCGCGTGCCGCTGTCCCAGGGCACGATGCTCTACCGCATCCTCGACGAGCTGGGCGTCGACGTGAAGATGGTCACCTACCCCCGCACGGCCCACGGCCCCTGCGAGCCGAAGCTGCGCATGGACATGATGCGCAGGAACCTGGAGCTGTTCCGCCCTCTGGCCGAACGTCGCTGACCCGCGACTCCGGCGACGCATGCTCGAGGACTCCGCACTCCGGAGCGCGAACCATCATGATTGCGTTCGCATGGACCGGCGCGCGAGCTTCACCAGCGCCATCAGCACGGCCACGGCCCAGACGATGATGAAGAGCCGCATTACGGCCGCATACCGTTGCTCGATCGTGCGCGTCCCGAAGATGATCGCCAGCCCGACTGCCAGCGTCGACGCGTCATAGAGCACCCTCTTCCACCACGGCTCCGCCGCCGGTGGCCTCGGCTCGGTCCTGTTCGCCGCCCATTGCAGCAACCAGACCGACGCGACGACCATCAGGAACGCCCCAACGCGGTACGCGGGCGCGTTCAGCAGGACCCAGAACGCGGCAGCACCGACTGCCATAGCGGCACCGAAGATCGTCCATGCGCGCATCATCGTGAACCTTACCAGCTCATCGTGCCCTGTTTCGAGTCCGTGCGTGAAGCCCTCGGCAAGAACCTCGGCCGAGTCTCGGCTACACTCTGCCGCCGTGCAGCCACCGCCCGTCCTCATCGCCCAGAGCACTGCCACTTCGAATCCCGGTGCCACGACCCTCGAGGAGGCACTGCTGTGGGACTACACGTTCGACTTCTGGTCCGAGGAGCGGCCGGAGACGGTGACGGTCTTCTTCGACGACGGGCGCTCCGCATCGTACGGCGTTCCGGCGTCGGAAGAGACGCGGCATTCGGTGACGGCCGAACGGCTCGATGCGTCGGAGATCCGCAGTGCGCGCGGCGCCGTCGGGGAGGTTGCGTTCGTCGACTCCGTCACTCCGTCGATCGAGAACGGCAACGCCATCGCCATCGGCGGCGGCGAGCCGAAGACGCTGGAGGAGCATCTCACCGCGCTGTTCCGCCGGCTGCGTCCGGAACAGTTCTCCCTCGAAGTGCGCTACGCGTACGAGCCGGTCGAGGTGCCTGTGGTGCTGGTGGCGCGGCAGGCCTTCGCGGAAGAGTTGATCCAGCACATCACCGCCGCGACCCGCCAGTGGCAGTCGGCAATCGACCCTCCGACAACGAACGCGGGGTGGCGCTTCGCGCTGACGCTGTGGCACGGCGAGACGACGCTGCTCCGACTGTCGAACCTCCAACTGGCGTTACGGGACGTGCTCGCGCGATGACCATGAAATGAGGGTGCGTTGCGTGCCGGCGAGATGTCAGCTCGCCCGAAGCACCCGGCGGCTGGCGCGGAGTCAGGATTGGTTGCTGCGGAGCCATCACTGGCTCCCGGCGAGCTGATCCTGGCTCACCCTGGCGCCGAATGCAGCTGGTCTGGAGTTGAATCTGGCTGGGTTGGACCCAAAATCAGCTCGCTCACGTTTCGAGCGTTCCCTTCGCTTTCGCAAGCGACCGTTCGGCGTCGGCGACCGCCTGCGCGGCCTTCCTGGCTTCGCTCGAGGCCAGCCGTCCGGCTTCTTTCGCATCGGCGTAGCGCGCGTCGACCTCCTGTTTCTGCTTTTCCACCGACGCGATGCGCGCGTTGGCTTTCGCGAGCGCCGATTCCGCGCGCTCCGCATCGCGGTGCGCCTCGCGCAGCGCCTTTTCCGCGGCCTGTACGGCTTCGTGCAGGCGGGCGCGTTTCGCGGCCGGATCTTCGACCGCTTTCCGGGCACGGAAGGGGAGCACCTTCTCCGCCTCAGGTTTTTTCCCGCCCATCAGGACAGCGAGCGTGTCGAACCCCGGCGGGTCGAGGTCGGCGGTCAGGCGGCCGGCCCTGGGGACGCCGTCCATATGCCCCCACGCTGCGAGCGATTCCAGCGTGGCCGACACGCGACGCATCGAATCGGGCGACGCGGCGTGTCCGGCCTCCTCGAGAAGCGCCGAGGCTTTCGTCAGCAACGCGCTCGTCATCTGCTTCTTCTCTTCGAGGAGCGCGCGCAGATCGGCGTTTTTGAGCTGCCCGGTCTGTGCCTTGCGGACCCTCTCGCCCAAAGTGAGCAGCCGATCGAGCGCTTTCGGGTCCTGCCAGTAGAGCTGATTCACCGCCCACGCCGGCGCGGGCGGTTTGACGAGCGCCTGCACGCGCTCGGCGTCGAACGTCCGCCCTTCGTTCTTCAACCGCTTCGCGAGTGCATTGCGAGCCCCGGTAAACTCGGCGAGGGAAAGCTGGAAGAGGGCGTCGATCTCCGCATCGATGTCCGGTCCGCGCTTCGGCATGTTCTGTCGTCTCCTTCGCGTCAGCGACCCGGCTTCGCGAACTTCGTCCCGAAGAAGTCTCCCTCGTTCCACCGCGGCCGCTCCTTCGCGTTGGCGATGGCCACGGCGAGGTCGAGGTTGGTGCGGGCCCAGCGGGTGCCGCTGTCCCAGTCGAGCTTCTGGTCGCTCTCGTCGGCGGGAGAGTGGTAGATGGTGCGGAGCCAGTCGCGGGTGAGCTTGTCGCCGTCGATGGCGGGGTCGAGGCTCTGCAGGCCGCCTTTGTAGCTGATGGCGGGGATGCCTTCCTTCACGAACGAGAACTGGTCGCTGCGGATGAAGCGCACCTCCTCGGGCAGCGGATCGTCCTGGAGGACGAAGCCGTTGCGCTCGGCGGCGGCGCGGGCGAGGGGGCCGAGGCTGGAGTGCTCCATGCCGAGGGCGACGAGGCTCTTCATGGGGAAGAGCATCGTGATCATGTCCATGTTGATGTTGGCGACGATGGTGCCGCGGACGGGCGGGCGGGCGGCGAAGGCCATGGAGCCGGCCATACCTTTCTCCTCGCCGGTGACGGCGGCGAAGACGAGGGAGCGGCGGGGGCGGGGCTGCATGGCGGCGGCGGCGCGGGCCATCTCGATGAGGGCGGCGACGCCGGAGGCGTTGTCGAGCGCGCCGTTGCGGATGCGGTCTTCGCCGTGATCGTTGATGCCGACGTGATCCAGGTGCGCGGTGACGACGACGTGCTCGTCGGGGAGCTCGGAGCCGCGGACGATCGCAACGACGTTGGCGCTGGTCGTGTCGGCGATGGTGGTCACCGTGTGGATCTTGATGCGCTTCTGCAGCGGGAACGGCTTGGCGATGCCCTTCTCGGCATCCGCGAGGATGGCGTCGTATTTCTCTTTGCCGAACAGCTCGCCGGCGGTGGCGGGGCTGAGGCCCACGCTTCCGCGGAGCTCGGGGAACATCTCCATCGGCTGGCCGTTGCCGTCGAGCGCGCGCAGGGTGCTGGACTCGCCGGCGGCGATCACGCGCTCCCAGGAGTAGCGGCGCTCGCTCTCCAGCGTGCGGATGCTGATCGTGCCGACGGCGCCGCGCGCGACCGCGTTGGCGCTCTTCACGGTGCCGCTGGAGTAGTACGCGCGCTGGCTGTGCGGGAACCGCGGCGGCGCGCCGAGGAGGATGGCGACGATCTTCCCGCGCACGTCGAGGCCCGCGTAGTCGTCGTAGCCGAGGTCGGAGGCGGTGATGCCGAAGCCGGCAAAGACGATGGGTGCGTCGACGTCGCGCGTGGTCTCGATGCCCGTGTTCAGCAGCACGCCCTTGCGATGCTCGTAGGTCTTCCCGTCGATCGTGACGAAGGATTTCGCCGGATCGACGAGGAAGGTGCGCATCGGCGCCTGGTGAAAGTACGTGCCGCCGTCGCCGGCCGGTTCCGCGCCCACGGCTTCGAACTGCGCCGCGACGTACGCGGCCGCGACGTCGTAGCCGCGCGTGCCGGACTCGCGTCCTTCCAGCACGTCGCTGGCGAGGAAGTAGACGTGGGCGCGCATCGCGTGCGGCGTGATGGCGAGGAGGAGGGCGAGAGCGGCGCTGATCATGCCGCGATCATTATCTCCGTCCCACTCTGTGCCTCTGTGTCTCTGTGGTGAATACGACCGCGATCCAAGGCCCACGGTCGCGGACTTGCGGCGCGCGTGCGTTCACCACAGAGACACAGAGGCACAGAGTGGGACGGAGTGGGCTTTACGCCGCCTCTTCCCGTCGCGCGCTCTGTTCCGCCCACAGCGCCGCGTACAACCCGTTCATCGCCAGCAGCGAGTTGTGCGTGCCCGTCTCCACGATCTCTCCCTTGGCCAGCACGTGGATGCGCTGCGCGTGGGCGATCGTCGACAGCCGGTGCGCGACCAGCACCGTCATCCGCTGGTGCGTGCCTGTCGTCAGCGCGCGGATCGTCTCGGTGATCGCCTTCTCCGTGATCGAGTCCAGGCTCGACGTGGCCTCGTCGAAGATCATCAGCTCCGGGTCGCGCAGCAGCGCGCGGGCGATGGCCAGGCGCTGGCGCTCGCCGCCGGAGATCTTGATGCCCCCTTCGCCGATCTTCGTGTCGAGGCCTTTGCCGCCCTTTTCGATGATCGGCAGCGCCGCGGCCTGGCGGAGGACTTCGAGGCATTGCGCGTCCGTGGCCTGCGGGTTCACGAACAGCAGGTTGTCGCGGATGGTGCCGGCGAACAGTTGCGTCTCCTGCGTGACCAGGCCGATGCGCGCCCGGAGGGCGTCGGGGTCGACCTGCGCGATGTCCACGCCGTTCACCGCCAGCCGTCCGCTGGTCGGGCGATACAGCCCGACCAGGAGCTTCACCAGCGAGGTCTTGCCCGAGCCCGACGGGCCGACGAAGGCGACGGTCTCGCCGGAGTGGATCTCGAGACCCACCGATTCGAGCGACGGCGTCGAGGCCGACGGATAGGTGAACGACACGTCGTGGAACACCACGCGGCGCAGCGCGCCGAGGGGCGCGGGATTGGCGGGCTTCGGCGCGGGCTCGATGGCCAGCACCTCTTCGAGCTTCTCCATGCTCGCCCGCGCCTCCTGGTACTGGGCGATGATCGCGCCCAGCTCCGCGAGCGGCGAGAAGACGGCGAACGAATAGAAGAACAGCGCGTAGAACTCGCCGAGGGTGATGGTCTTCGCGAAGAGCAGCCAGAGCATCAGGAACAGCAGGCCCGCGCGCGTCGTGTTGATCAGCGTCCCCTGCAGGAACGAATAGAACCGCAGGAAGCGCACCTTCTTCAGCTCCAGGCCGAGGATGCTCGCGTTCACCTTGTTCAGGCGCCCGATCTCCTGGTTCTCCAGGCCGAGCGACTTCACCAGCTCCACGTTCCGCAGCGTCTCCGTCGTCGAGCCCGCGAGCTCCGCCGTCTGCGTGACGATCACCCGCTGCTGGGTCTTGATCCGCTTGCTGATGAAGAACATCAGCGTGCCCAGGCACGGGGCGAGGAGGAGATAGGCGCTGCCGATCGTCCAGTGCACCGTGAACGCGTAGATCGTCACGAACACCAGGCCCACCATCGACACGAAGAGCATGTTCACGAAGTTCGTGATCAGCGACTGCGCGTCCGCGCGGGCCTTGTGCATCTTCTGCAGGATCTCGCCCGAGCGCTGGTCTTCGAAGACCGCGTAGGGGAGCGAGAACGAGTGCGCGACGCTGCGCTCGTAGAGCTGCGCTCCCGTGCGCTGGGCGATGACGTTGACGAAGTAGTCCTGGAAGTTCTTGGCGATGCGCGACACCAGCGCCACGCCGACGTAGGCGAGCAGCAGCAGGAATACGCCGCGGAGGAACACGTCCCGCGGCAGCTCGCCCGCCTTGACGGCGTAGCGGTCGACGATCAGCCGGAAGACCTGCGGGTCGAGCAGGGAGAAGACCTGGTTGACCGCGGCCAGCAGGAGCGCCGCGAAGATGAGCCGTTTGTGGCGGAAGAGATACGAGGACAGCAGTCGCATGGGCGTCCGAGGTTACTTCAGGAACAGGGCGATGGTCATGAACAGTCCGATGACAACGACGGCCACGCGCACGAACTTGCGCCCGAGGCGGCGCGCGACGCGCGCGCCCAGGTAGCCGCCGAGGATCGTCCCGGCCGTCATGACTAGAACATCGCGCCAGACCACCGCGTTCGCGAAAACGAAGTAAATCGCGGCGATCCCGTTGATGGCCACGGCCAGGACGTTCTTGAGGCCGTTCATCTGGTGGAGGTCGGTCAGGCCGATCAGGCCGAGGGCGGCGAGCATGAGGATGCCCATGCCGGCGCCGAAATAGCCGCCGTAGGTGCCGACCAGAAGCTGGAACAGGAACACGAAGGCGACCCAGCCGCGGGTCGGATTCTCGTGCGCATGCGCCAGGACGCCGAGGCGGCGCGTGATCATCTCCTGCGCCGCGAGAAGGAGCGTCGCGCCGAGGATCAGGAACGGCACCAGGCGCTCGAACACGGAGCTGGGCGTGCGGAGCAGCAGCCACGAGCCCAGCGCGCCGCCGAGGAGGGAGGGGACGATGAGCAGCAGCAGCCAGCCGCGGACCGTCTTCAGCTCGTTCCGGAATCCGTACGCGCCCGCGAGCGAGCCCGGCCACATGGCCACGGTGTTCGTCGCGTTGGCGACGATGGGATCGCGGCCGGCCCAGAGCAGCGCGGGGAAGGAGATGAGCGTGCCTCCGCCGGCGATGGAGTTGATCGCCCCGGCGGCGATGCCGGCCGCGAAGATGACGAGGCTCGCGAGAGTCACGCGCCCCCTCCGTCCCACTCTGTGCCTCTGTGTCTCTGTGGTGAATCCGCTCGCGCCTCGGAGAAGGAACGTTGGTATTCACACGGAGACACAGAGACACAGAGGGGGACGGAGGGGGTCAATACACCCCCTCGGTCAGGTACAGCTCGCTCAGGACGCGCAGGGCGGTGTAGGCGTAGGCGTTGCCGTCCGGGGTGATGGCGACGGGCGCGATCTTGTAGACGCCGGCCGGGTCGGCGGCGGTCAGTTCGCGCCAGAGCTCGCGCTGGCCGGTGGCGAGGGTGATGCGGTGGACGCGCGCGGGGAGGGTGGTGGGGCGGTAGACGAAGAGCGAGGCGCCGTCGGCGGCGAACTGGATGGGGATCTCGCCCGCCTCGGCGCCGTTCACCGCGACCGGTGCGGTGCCGTCGACGGGATAGAGGACGATCGTCCCCTGCGCGGACATGCCGGCGACGAAGCGCCCGTCGGGGGAAACGGCGAACGAGCGGATGCCGCCGCTCCAGATGTTCTCGGGCGAGAGCGGCTTCGCGCTCTCATCGAGGGTGTCGATAACGTGCAGCCGATAGCCGCCGTTCCCGGTCGCGCCGCCGACGACGGCGCGGCGCGAGTCCGGAAACCACGCCGCACCGCTCTCGAACGTGCCGTCGATCTTCAGCTCGCGGGCCTCGCCGGTGCCGGTGGGGACGATGACGAGCTTCGCGCCCTGATGGGCGAGGGCCCACTTGCCGTCGGGCGAGAGCGCGTCGGCGATGCCGTCGGCGAGCCGCAGCGGCGCGGGCGCGTCCACGCGGCGGAGGTAGACGGCGCTCTTCGCGCCGCCGCCTTCGCGGGTCTCGCTGAAGAGAATCGTGCGGCCGTCGGGGGAGAGGTCGGCGAGGATGGACCAGTCGAGCCAGGACGCGTCTGTTTCCGAGTCGACGAGTCGACGAGTCGTCGAGTCGTCGAGGGGCTGACTCGCGGTGGTCGTGACGGGAGGCTGTACGGCTTGAAGACTCGAAGGCTCGACGACTTGAAGACTGGGCGATTCGTCGACTCGTCGACTCCACATCAACGCCGCCCGCCACATCCCGTTCGACACCAGCGCCTCGCGCTTGCCCGACAGATCGAAGATCCGCGTCGCGCCGGTCAGGCGCGTGACGAGGCGCATCGTCCCCTTCTCCACATTCACCGCGTACAGCGCCGGCGGCGCCGAGCTGTTCGTCCCCGACACCCACACCTCGGTGCCGTCGCCCGACCAGGCGATCCCCGTCGCGCCGCGCGCCCAGCCGCGGGCGATGGTCACGGGCACCTTGGCCTCGTCGATGATGGCCAGCTCCCACTCGCCCTTCGACGGCTCGAGGATCGCCAGGCGCTTGCCGTCCGGCGAGATCCGCACCTCGCGCACGTAGTGCGGCGTGCGGTACCGGACGTTGCCGATCGGGTACTCGACGCGGATCTCCTCCCCCTGCTGTCGGATGATGGCCAGCGACTGGCCGTCCGGCGCCCAGTCCGCGGTGAGCACGCTCTCCGCGATCTCCCGCGGCATCCCGCCGGCGAGCGGCACGCGGGCGAGGGTGCCGAGGTTGGAGACGCGGTCGCGGCGCAAGAGGATCGCGAGCTCCGCGCTGCGCGACACCGCCAGGATCTCGCTCTCCGGCACGCCCAGCGGCCGCGCCTCGGGCGACCGCCGGCTGGCGACGAAGATCTCGGGCGCCTGGCCGTCCCACGCGGCGCTGTAGACGATGGTCTCGCCGTCGGGCGAAAAGCGCGCGTTGCGCACCTCGCCGCGGCGGAAGGTCAGCCGGTGGAACTGCGGCTCGACGACCTCCTCGTTCCGGCGATGGGCGTACAGCCACGTGGCGTACACCGCGCCGGCGATGGAGACCAGATAGAGCAGGCCGAGGAGGATCGGCGACACGCGGCGCTTCGGCTTCACGGCCGGACGAGCCGTGGTCCGCACCGTCGGCGTGGCGGCGGCCGGAGTCGCCGGAGCCGCCGGTGCCGGCGCGGGCGCCCGCGTCGCGCCGGTGACGTTCGCGGGCCGTACCATGCCGGACAGCGTGGACGTTCCGGCCATCGCCGCGAGCGTCTCGAGGTTGAAGGCCAGGTCCTGCGCCGAGTGGAAGCGATGCTCGCGGTCCTTCTCCAGGCAGTGCCGCACCAGGCGCTCGAGCGCGGGCGGGATCGTGGGCATCACCTCCGTGAGGTCCGGCGGGTCTTCCTTGAGGATCGCGCTCAGCGTCTCGATCGCCGAGTTGCGGCGGAACGCGCGCACGCCGGTGAGCATCTCGAAGAAGATGGTGCCGAGGGAGAAGAGATCGCTGCGGTGATCGACCGCTTCGCCGCGGACCTGTTCCGGCGACATGTAGCCCACCGTCCCGAGCACCATCCCCGGCTCGGTGGCGGCCATCTCGAACGTCGGGCCGTCCGGGCGCGCGTTGGTCAGCTTGGCGATGCCGAAGTCGAGGATCTTCAGGCGGCCGTCGCGGGTGAGGAAGATGTTGTCGGGCTTGAGGTCGCGGTGGACGATGCCCTTCTCGTGCGCGGCGGCGAGTCCGTGCGCCATCTGCAGCGCGGCCTCGACGGCCTTGCGCGGCGAGAGCGGCCCGCGATCGAGGCGGCTGCGCAGCGTCTCGCCCTCGAGCAGCTCCGTGACGAGGAACGGGTTGCCATCGGCGTCGCGGCCGACGTCGTACACCGTGAGCAGGTTGGGATGGTTGAGCATCCCCGTCGCCCGCGCCTCCTGCTCGAAGCGGAGCAGGCGCTCGCGATCGCTGAACGCCACCTGCGTGAGGACCTTGATGGCGACGTCGCGCCCGAGGCGCGTGTCTCTGGCGCGATAGACCACGCCCATCCCGCCCTCGCCGATCGTGCCGACGATCTGGTAAGGGCCGAGCATCGCGTTCTGCTGCAGCGGCATGGCGCACATTGTACGAGGGCGGTTCCTCGGGTTCCTCGGAGTTCCTCGGAGTTCCTCGGTTCCTCGGGGAGGGGGCCCCCTCCGAGGAACCCGAGGAACCCGAGGAACCCGAGGAACCCCCAGGAGTGCTAACCTCCGCCCGTTGAGTGCCGGGTACCTCCTGAAAATCTGGCTCGCCGCCGTGGCCATCGCCATCGCGCTGCACCTCGGCGGCCCTCCGCTGCTCGACGCGGACGAGGGCCGCAACGCGGAAGTGGCGCGGGAGATGGCCGAGACGAATGACTACGTGATGCCGCGGCTCAACGGGCTGCCGTATCTCGACAAGCCGGTCGTCTACTTCGCCGCGGAAGGCGCGCTGATGGAAGTCCTGGGGCCGACGGAGCTCGCGGCGCGGCTGCCGGCATACCTGTTCACGCTGGCGACGGCGGCGGTGTTGTTCTGGTTCGCGCGGAGGATCGGCGTGGATCCGTACGTCGCGGCGATCGTGTTCCTGGCGATGCCGCTGACGATCGCGTTCGCACGGACGGTGATCTTCGACAGCGCGCTGATGTTCTTCGTCGTGGTCGCGCTGACGGCGTTTCATCGCGCCGTCGAGGAGCGCAACGCGCGCTGGTCCGTGCTGGCGTGGGCGGCGATGGGCGTGGCCATGATCACGAAGGGGCCGGTCACCTTCGTGCTGGTGCTGTTCGTGGTGCTCCCGTACGCATGGCGGCGGAAGGCGCTGGGCGTGCTGTTCCCGCTCCTCGGCATCGTGGCGTTCGCGGCGGTGATCGCGCCGTGGGTGTGGGGCGTGTCGCAGGTGGTGCCGGAGTTTCTGCGCTACATCGTGGTGACGGAGACGGCGGAACGGATGGCCACCAAGGCGCTGCAGCGCACGGGGCCGCCGTGGTACTTCGTGCCGTATCTGATCGGCGGCGCGCTGCCGTGGTCGATCGTGGCGCTGTTCAGTTGGCGGGCGTTCCGGCGCCGCGACGACGCGCTGCTGTTCCTCCTCCTTTGGCTGGTCGTTCCGTTCGTGTTCTTCTCCATCTCCCAGTCGAAGCGGCCGCAGTACATCCTGCCGCTGATGCCGGCGGTGGCGCTGCTGGTGGCGCGGATCTGGGCGGAGGCGCGGACGCGCGCGGCGGCGATCGTGACGGCGGCGTTCGGCGCGATCCTGCTCGTGGCACCGGTGTTCTTCTCCCGGACGAAGATGAAACCGGAGATTGCCGCCGTCGCGGACGACGTCGCCCTCGCCCTCGGCATCGCCTTCGCGATCGGCGGCCTCGTGGCCGCATTCGCGAAGCGCCGCGAGCTGGTGCTCATCGCGCTGACGATCCCGGTCATCGCGCTGCCGGTGGTCTCCAACCCCCTGATGCGCGCCCTCGGCGAGCGCCGCTCGACGAAGTCGTTCGTGGCGGAGCTCCAGCCGCACCTCCGACCGGACACGGAGGTGATCGGCGTGGAGGCGTTCACCGGTTCGATGGCGTTCTATCTCCGCCGCCCGATCACCATCGTCAGCGAAGACGGCAGCGAGCTGACGAGCAACTACATCCTCCGCCGGTACGCCCAGTTCTCCACGAACCCGGGCTCTCCGCTCAAGCCGCTCCCGTACTTCGAGCGCTCCCTGGGGTCGGCGGAGCCGCGGGTATACGTGCTGCGCAACAAGGACGCGCCGCGCAGGGCGCTGTTGGAGTCGCAGGGGTGGCGGGTGGTGGCGGACGGCGCGCACCACGTGGCATACGGGCGCTGAGGCGCGGCCCGGCTACGCCACGTCCAGGAAGTCCGGCATCGCGATCAGGTTGCGACTGCGGAGAGGCGCCGGTGCACTGGTCTTTGCGTGTGCGAACGTCCGCGGCATGGTCTCGAGACCGGGATCGAGAATGAGGAGATCGTGCACCGCTCCTACCGCGCGGGTCCAGGACGGCGGCGGAGAACCGGCTCGTTCGGCAAGCAACTCCGTGAGTCCCGCGGCGACAGATAGTTCTCGCTCGGAGAGGCCCTGCGGCTGCCCGACGTCCTCCCAGCGTAACCGGTTGCGTCGAGCATCGGCTACCCACTGGCGTGCCGTCAACAAATCGCCGGCAAGAATGGCGCCGACCAGTTCACGGATGTCCATGCAGCGCCTCCCACAAATCTTCGAATGCATATGAGGCTTTGTCGAGCTGGTGGACCGGCACGAACGGCGCGACCATAGCCCAGATTTCCCCGGCTGAGCCATGCAGGTGGGAAAGCAACAACTTTGCGTCCTCGCGGTCGATGGTATCGCGCCAGGCGGCCAGCTTCATGGCGAGGAGTTGCGGTGTCGAGGCGGCGCGAACGGTCAACGTTGGGGATTCGTAAAGCACCTCCCCGGTCGTGACGCCGACGAGATATCCCTTCGCGCCGTCATTCAGCCAGTCGCCGGGCAGGTCGAGCTTCGTCGCTACAGCCTCGGCCGCGGTACGCAGGATCGCCGCTTCCGGACTCACGAAGTACGCATCGACGTCTTTGGTGCTCGCACGCGCCTCGTACAGCAACACCAGCGCAGCGCCGCCCACGATGACGATGTCGCCATGCCTGTCGTGGGCTGCCAACTCTTCCGAGAGCGCCGCAAAGGCTCGCCTGATGTCGTTCGCGGAGAGTGGCACGGTCGTACGGTAGCTTCAATTGCTGAAGCAGTCGAGGTCGCGGGGGGATAGGACGAATAGGACCTATAGGACGGATAGGACATCCTATGAGTCCTATCGGTCCTATCCGTCCTATCTCCCCAACCCCCACCCTGTACAATCCGCGGCCGAATGTGCGGCATCTACGGCATCGTCAGCGCGGCGCCGCTGCGCCGGCCGGAGGTCGTGGACCTCATGGGCGAGGCGCTGCGGCATCGGGGGCCGGACGGGCACGCGACGTTCGTGCAGCCGGAGGCGCGGATCGGAACGGAGCGGCTGCGCATCATCGATCTGCACGAGCGCGCGGACCAGCCGTTCGCGTCGCCGGATGACCGGGTGTGGCTGGAGGCGAACGGGGAGATCTACAACGCGGCGGAGCTCCGCGCGCGCTATGCGGACTTTCCGTACCGCTCGCACTCCGACGTGGAGACGATCCTGCCGCTGTATCTCGAGCACGGTCCTCGGGCAGTGGAACAGCTCGACGGGATGTTCGGGCTGGCGATCTGGGACCAACGCACGCGGACGCTGCTGCTGGCGCGGGACCGGGCGGGGGAGAAGCCGCTCTTCTACGCGCGCGTGCAGGGCGAGGTGCTCTTCGCCTCGGAGCTGCAGTGCCTCCTGCGCCATCCGGACGTCTCGCGGGAGCTGGACCGCGTCGCCATCGACGAGTACCTGACCCTCGGCTACATCCCTGAGCCGCGCACGCCGTTCCTCGCGGTCCGCCGGGTGCCGGCCGGGTCGTACATGCTGTTCCGCGAGGGCGGCGAGGAGACGGTCCGCTACTGGGATCCGTCGAGCTTCCGGATCGCGCCGATCGATCCCGCCGCGGCCGTGCGCGAGACGCAGCGGCTGATCGAGGAGGCGGTGCACAAGCAGGTGCGGTCGGACGTCCCGGTCGGCGTCTTCATCAGCGGCGGTCTGGACTCGTCGATCCTGGCGACGCTGGCCTCGCAGGCGATCGGCGTCGACAAGGTACACACGTTCTCCGCGCAGTTCGCCGAGGAGTCGTACGACGAGAGCGGCGACGCGGCGGTGCTCGCGAAGCGGATGCGCACGAAGCACGTGCCGGTGCGCGCGGATGAGGAGACGCTGACCGAGGCGCTGCGGAACGTGACGACGCGGATCGCGGAGCCGCTCGCGGACCCGGCCATCCTGCCGACCTTCCTCCTGGCACGGACGGCGCGCGAGCACGTGAAGGTGATCCTCAGCGGAGAGGGTGCCGACGAGCTGTTCGGCGGTTATCCCACCTACCTAGGCCACAAGATCGCGCCGAAGTACGAAGCGCTGCCGTCGCTACTCCGCGGCGGCGTGAAGAAGCTGGCCTACGCCCTGCCGCCGTCCGGGAAGAAGGTCACGCTCGAATATCTGCTCAAGCGCTTCGTCACCGACGCGGAGCGCCCCTGGAGCGAGCGCCACCTGCGCTGGTTCGGCACGGGACTGACGGCGCGCGCGCTGCCGGACGTCGAAGCCGTCGGCGACGATCCGCTCATCGGGGCGATGCTCCTCGATTACCGCAGCTACCTGCGCGACAACCTGCTCGTGAAGGTCGACCGCGCGACGATGCTGTCGTCCGTCGAGGCCCGCGCGCCGTACCTCGACCGCGACGTCACGGCGTTCGCGCTCTCCCTCCCGCCGGAATTGCGCGTCCGCCGCCTCACGACGAAGTGGGTCCTGAAGAAGGCGGCCGAGAAGTGGCTTCCGCGCGAGGTGATCCACCGGCGCAAGCGCGGCCTGAGCGTCCCGGTCGCGAACTGGATCAACAAGGGATTGCGTGCCGAGGTGGATCGTCTGCTGGAGCCGGAGCGGCTGCGCAGGCAGGAGCTCGTCGACCCGCACGAAGTGGCCGGGCTGCTCGCCGAGCACCGCGCGAACCGCGCGAATCACGCCAAGCCGCTGTGGGCGGTGGTCATGCTGCAGTACTGGCTCGAGAACTGGGCCTAGAGGAGTTCCTCGGGTTCCTCGGAGTTCCTCGGGGTTCCTCGGAGGGAAAGACGACGATCGGTTTGCCCCTCCGAGGTACTCCGAGGAACCGAGGAACCGAGGAACTCCGAGGAACCGAGGAACTCCGAGGAACTCGTCCGTCGTCAGTTCATCGCCGTGGCCGCGCGGCGCTGCAGCACGGCGGGCGTGTAGTGCTCCACGATCTCGTCGAAGCCGGCCACGCAGAGGCGGACGACGTTGCCGATGTCGGCGACTTCGAAGGGCTTGCGGACGACGCCCGTCACCACTTCCGGATCGACCTTCTTGAAGGTCTGGTCGGCGTAGGCGGTGATCACCAGGACCACCGGTTTGTAGTCGGGAGGGTTGCTCTTGAGGTGCTCGATGACGCCGAAGCCGTCGACGCGCGGCATCATCAGGTCGATGAGGACCACTGCGTAGTGGTACTGGCCGAGCATTTCGATCGCTTCCGCTCCGTCGGCGACGCAATCGACTTCGAGGCCTTCTCTCTTGACGATGGTGCAGACCAGTTGGCGGATTGCTTGATCGTCGTCGGCTACCAGGACACGGGGCTGGATCTCCTGTGGCATGCCTGGCTGTAATCCAAACCCTATGCCATGCGGCAATGTCTTGCGAATCAGTCGTTTATGGCGTCACTGGACCAGGACGTAGACCGGCCCCACCATCCAGCGCCCGTTGCTCGGCATGAGCGTGATCCAGTACCACGAGGCTCCCTGGCCGCCGACGGTGACCCGGGCGAAGAGGCCGCCGGTCTTCGGCGCGTAGGGGTTCAGGGAAGGCGCGGACAGCTCGACGAGCATCTCGTCGTGGACTCTTCCGACCTGCGCCGCCGCCACCGGGCGCCACGCGCACGTCGCTCCCTCGGACGTGACCGGCAGCGACCGGTTGAGATCCATGACCGAGGCGACGGCGCGGTCGTTCTTCGCGCGGCGCTTGGCCGTGAGAGACAGCGCGCTGAGCGACTGCGGCGTCGCCAGAGGGCGCGTCGTGGACACCAGCGCGAGCGGCGCCCCGGTGGCGATGGCGTCCATCTGCAGCCGCGCGCACAGCGAATCGAGCACCGCGGGCGGCACGGCCGTCCAGTCCGGGGCGGCGACCGGCGCCGCCGGCGGGGCGGCGCACGAGACCAGGAACAAGGCGATGAGCAATTTCTTCAAAAGAGCATCCTCAACTGCGGCGTCGCTTTGGCTTCAAAGAACGACCGGATCTCGCTGGCGGGCTTCTTCGACACGAGCTCGCGCGGCGAGTCCTCGTACCAGTCGGACGGGAAGTAGCGCGTGTAGCTCTCCTGCGTGAAGCGCTTGCACAGCAGGGCGATCACGCCGACGTCGGTCTCGCTGCGGATCACGCGGCCGGCGGACTGCACCACGCGGGTCATGCCGGGGATCAGGTACGCGAACTCGAAGCCCGCGCCGTACTGCTCGTCGTAATACTGCTTGAGCAGCTCCTGCTCGAAGCTCACCTGCGGCAGCGCGGGGCCGATGACCATGACTCCCGAGAGCATGTCGCCCTGGTAGTCGATCCCTTCCGCGTACATCCCGCCGGACACGGCCAGGATGAGGTTGCCCTTGCGCCCGCGGCTCCGGAGGATGTCCAGGATGGCGTTGCGCTCGTAGTCGGACATGTCGTTGCGCTGGATCATCACCCGCTTGTCGGTCGGCGGCATCCGCTCCGAGATCTCGCGCAGGAAGGCGTAGCTGGGGAACAGCGCCAGGAAGTTGCCGTCGCCGGCGTCGGCGATCTGGGCGACGGTCTCCGCGATGCGCGCGTAGTGGTCCGCGCGCTTCTTGTACGTGGTGTCCACCTCGGGGATGACCAGGATCTTGCGGTTGTCGCGCGGGAAGGGCGAGGGGAGCGAGAGCTCCGCGGTGCGGTCGTCGGGAAAGCCGAGGGTCTTGCGGTAGAACTCGAACGGCTCGAGGGTCGCGGAGAGCGCGACCGTCGCGTGCGCGGAGTCGAAGATTTTCCCCAGGAAGCGCGAGGGGTCCTTGCAGAAGATCTTCAGGCGGATGCCTTCACTGGTCCGCTCGATGATGTGCGCGAACTCGTCGCCGTTCTCGGACAGCAGGTTCGTGAACTTCACGAGCTTGAAGTAGAAGTCGATGAGCGGGTCTTCTTCCTCGGCGATGCGGTTGTCGATCTTCCAGCCGATGTACTCGAGGACGATGCGCTCCCATTCCGTGCGCTGTTCCAGAAAGAGGTCGCGGGAGGGCGAGCAGAGGGAGATGGGGTCGCCGATGGCCTGCAGCCCTTCGCTCTGTTCGTCGAACGCCTCGCTCGCCAGCTCGCGGAAATGCGCGCGCAGGATCTCGAGCAGCTCTTCCCAGCCGTCGATCCAGCAGTTGCGCGACATCATCAGGTTACGGATCTCGTCGAACTGCTTCTCGTGCAGCTCGGGCGAGTAGTAGCCGCGGCCGCGGTCGACGAGGTTGTGCGCTTCGTCGACGACCAGGACGCAGTCGCCGTAGTCGTTCTCCTGCGAATAGGCCTTCAGGCCGACGTAGGGGTCGAAGATGTAGTTGTAGTCGCAGACGATGACGTCCGCCTGCTCGATCAGCTCCAGCGAGACCTCGAACGGGCAGACCTCGTGCTCGCGCGCGAGGGCGAAGGTGACGTCCGGATCGAAGTAGCTCATCGACGTCACCAGGTGCGAGAGCAGGCCGGACTTCTCCATCTTCGACGAGTACTGCGCGGCGAAGGGACAGAAGTCCTCGTGGCAGATCATCTCCGTGTGTGCGCACATCTTCGACTTGGCGCGGATGCGCAGCACGCGGAAGGAGCCGTCGTTCAGGCGCCGCAGCGCCTCGACGGCGGCGTCCTGCTGGAGGGTCTTGGAGGTGAGGAAGAAGAGCTTCTTGCCGAGCTTCAGCGACTGCTTCACGGCCGGGTAGAGGACGGCCATGGTCTTGCCGATGCCGGTCGGCGCGCTGACGAGCAGCGCGTCGCGCTGGTACACGCCGCGGGCGACGGCGGAGACGATCTCCTCCTGCCCCGGGCGGACCACTTCGAACGGGAACTCCAGCGTGTCCGCGAAGGCCCGCTTGGCCATGCGCAGCGCGGCGGCGGTCTCGAGGTCTTCGATCAGCTTCGCCAGGTGCGCGTGGAGCGTCGACTCGACCTTCTCGCGGAGGAACTCCGTGTCGACGATCTTCACGTCGCCGGATACGAGGTCGATCAGCGCGAGCTGCGGCTTGAAGGCGAAGCCGTCGAGCTCGGGCTGGCTGGATAAAAAGTACGCGTAGAGCAACAACTGGTAGAGATGCCGCTGGAGTTTCTCCGAGCGGTAGAGTGCTTCGAGCTCGAGGTCGAAGTGGATCGACTTGACCTCTTCGATGTTGACGATCTTCTCGTCCTTGTCGATGGAGAGCCCGTCGATGCGGCCGGTGATGGTCACGTTCCACCCGCCGAGGGCCACGCGGTGGACGACGTGCACCTCGGCGCGGTAATGCGGGTCTTCATTGGCGCGCTGTTCCGCGCGGCGGGAGTGGATGTCCTGCCCGATCCACATGCGGCGGAAGCCGTCGCCGCGCTCCACGCCGATGCGACGGTAGGTGGACTCGTGCACGAGGTCGCCTACCGCGCACACGATCTCCCGCTTCTCGTAGTCGACGCGCACGAGGCATTTTACCCTGAGCGAGCGTCAGCGAGTCGAAGGGTCAGGTGTGCCCCCTCGATGCACGTGCACCGAGGGGGCTCCCTTGATTCTTCGCTGCGCTCAGAATTTTTTGTCGTGCGGCACAGTCACGGTCGCGGTCGCCGTGGCGGTGTTGCCCGACTGGTCGCGCGCGCGCCAAGTGATCGTGTACACGCGGTCGGCGTTGCCGAGGCCGGAGCGCTCGGCGCGGACGAAGATGCGGCCGCTCGCGTCGATGGAGACGTCCTGCGACGTGTGGCCGTCGCCGCGCACGTCGTCGCCCTGGTTACTCGTCACCGAGACCAGGTCCACCACCGGGCTCTCGTCGCGGTTGTCCGTCACCGTGATGGTCGGGGTGATCTCCACCATCTGGTGATTCGGCGGGAAGAGCACCGACGGCGTGACGCTCACGCTCAGCGACGGCGGCTGGTTGTCTTCCACGTAACCCTCGAACTCCGAGGCCAGGAAGGCCTGGGTCGTGAACGCGGTGTCGGCGATCAGCGACTCACCCGCGCCGAACAGCAGCAGGTTGGAGAGGAAATACGGACCGTCGACGCCGTTCTGGCCGATCGGGAAGCCGGCGAACGAGAACTGGAGCTGGTTCGCGCCGGCGCTGAAGAAGCGCGAGCCGGAGCGGAAGCCGAGCTCGACGCCGTTCTCGTCGGACAGGCGCGCCGAGTACTGGTACGTGCCGGCGAAGTCCGCCAGGACCTCGACGGTCACGTTGAGCTGGTCGTACTTGCCGTTGGCGTTGAAGTCGACGCCCACCGCGCTGCCGTTGCCGGACAGGCGCAGGCGCGGGTGCTGGAACGTGCCGAGGTTGTAGGCGGCGGTGTTGCCGAGGTTGTAGCGGATGTCGGCGGGGACGAGATCGCTGCCCACGAGCTGCAGGAAGCGCACTTCCTCCACCGCGTACGGACCGTTCACGCCGAGCTCGCGCTCGACGTCGCCGGCCGCGAACAGCACTTCCGGCGTCACCGGGCCGGCCGAGAACGTGCGCTCGGCGGTCTTCAGCAGCTCCTTGCCGTTCGACGCGCGGAGACGCACGCCGACGTTGTACGTACCCGCCTCCAGGATCGTGGCCCGGGGCGTGACGCCGATCTGATCGAGCAGGCCGTCGGCGTCGAGGTCGATGCCGCGGTCGGTGAAGAGCGCGTCGATGTTGGCCTTCTTCGCGACGGCGACGAACTGCGTGGCGGTCGTGCGGCGGAAGGCGCCGGTCGACGCCGTGCCGCTGGCGTTGGCCTGGACCTGATAGCGGCCCGGGTCGGGCACGCTGGCCACCGCTTCGTAGATGCCGTCGTTCGCGGTCGTGTCCGCGCCGGTGCCGTCATCGGTGAACGTGAGCGCAACCGGCACGAACGCCGTGCCCGGGCGGAAGACCTGCGCGTCGACGGTGAGGCCGTGCACCTTCGCCGTGCCGTCGAAGACGACCAGCGCGAAGCGCAGCGGAGTGGCGAGGGGATAGGTGTCGCCGCCGCCGACCAGGACGGCGCGGGTGTCGTTGCCGAACATCGTCAACGCGATGACGTTCATCGGCGCGGACAGCGTGCCCGGCTCGGTGACCTGCAGCGACCAGGTGCCCGGCTGCGGGCTCTGGACGGTCAGCAGATACGTGGCGCCGTCTCTGGTCGCGGGAGCGTCGATGGGGAAGATGCCGCCCTCGAACGTGGCGGTCGGCGCGTCGCCGGGAAAGTACTGCGTGCCGTCGGGCGCGGTGAGCCGCACCTGCAGCGCCTGCGACGCCGCGGTCACGGCCACGGAAACGGCCTCGGTGGCGTCGACGACGATGGTGCGCGTGGCGCTCGGCTGCGCGGGCGTGAGCTTGAATGCGTCCTGGGCGATGGCCGCCGCGGACATTTCTTCGGCCGCCGGCTGCGCGAAGAGCGGCAGCGCGGCGAGAAGAAGAAGGATGAAGACTTTTCTCATGATTCCTCCGGATGTAGTTCGAACAGATGCAGCGTCCAGCCGCCTCGCGTCCGCGAGACGACGGCGACGTACTTCCGCGCCGGGTCGGCCGTGGCCAGCGAGCGGAGCTCGGCGGTGCGGCTCGAGTTGAAGACCCAGCGTGCGATCAGCGGGCGCCGGACGGCGCCGTCTCCGACGGTCAGCCGCGCCACCCCGGTGTCGGAGTCGACGAGGTGAACGCCGGGACCGCGGCCGTCGGGAAGACGGAACAGATGAAACACGGGACGGCGCAGCGAGAGCCCCTGCACCTCCGCCTGGACTTCTCCCTCGATGAAGGGGGTGAAGCCGGAGCGGGGTCCGAGCGCGATCGCCGCCGGCGACTGCGCGCCGCTGCGGACGTCGACGCGCGTGGCGTCGAAGCGGCCGTCGGGGCGTTGGTCGCCGAAGACGACGAAGACGGCGTTGCTGTCCGCGTCGCTGCGGTAGACCGCGGGCGTCACCAGGCTCGCGTCCGGCAGCTCGACGGTGAGCGCGTGCGCGACGGGGCGCAGCGCGCCCTCGAGGTGCACGGCATACGCCGCCGCGGCCGCCGCCGCGATCAGGATGAAGCCTCTCTTGCGCGTCCGTGTCATCGCGTCAGCGGATCGGGAAGTCGGAGCGGATGCGGTTCAGGATGATCCCCGCCAGCGCCTGCGACTTGATGGAGCTGTGGTTCCCGTTGCGCGTGCCGAGGTACGTGCCGCCCGGCGAGTGCGCGCTCGGGACCGAGGTCACGAGGTCGTTCTCGTGGAACGGCCGGTTCGTCGACGCGACCTCGATCGAGGTGTAGTGGTTGAGGCCCCACAGGCCGCGCGTGCCCGGCGTGATGCTGATGGACGCGATGCGGCCGATGGCGCGGTACATCGCCGTGGCCGCGGCCGAGGCCATGCCGTCCGGCACTGCGCCCGGGAGGAGCGGCAGCGCTTCCTGCGCGGAGATCCGGCCGCTGTTGTTGAGGTCCGCGTCGCCGCCGTAGTTGTAGAACTTCACTTCCGAGGGGACGGACGGATAGGTCGCGTTGAAGCGGGCCATCGCGCCGGTCATCTGGTTGTTGATCGCCGGAGGCTGCGGCGTGCTGAGGAACCAGTAGTCGTGGTCCATCAGGTACTCGATGTCGGGATCGCTCGACTCCGGATCCTCGGTCGTCCGGCTGGCGACGATGATGTCCGAGACGATCGTGCCGTGGTGCGGCGTGCCGAGGGTGTAGACCGAGAGGACCTTCACCGTGTCGGGGTCGTAGTGGTTGTTGAGATAGGCGCGCGTGTCCAGTCCGCCCTTGCTGTGGCAGATCAGGTGGACCTTCTTGGCGCCGAAGCCCTGGGCGAGCTGGCGGACGCGATTCGAGAGCTCGCGGCCGTTGCCGAGGATGGAGCCGTTGGCGGTCAGGTTGATGTCGTTCGACCACGGCGCGCGGCTGGCGCCGTAGAACGCGGTGAAGTCCGGCTCCCACGAGTCCGACTGCGCGTTCGTGCCGTGGACCATGAGGATCGGGGCGATGGCGCCGAACTGGATCTGCACCCAGTCGACGGACATGCACCAGTTCTCGACTCCGCCGCTGGCCTGGTCGATGTCGATGCGGATCTCGTTCTCCGCGGGCGTCGGCGCGCCGCCGCCGGTGTTCTGCGCGGGGAACTTCACCCACTCGATGGGCACCTCGTAGCTGTTCAGCTTCCAGATGTTGTTGTCGCCGGTGAGCGACCCGAGCGGGTGGCCGTTGAACGAGATGCGATCGACCTCGGGCGGCACGCCGGGCGCGCCGTTCACGTCGATGTCGAAGGCGGGGAAGATGACCTTCGCGCGCGGCGAGATCAGCCCGCGCTGGACCATGCCCGCGGGGTCGGTCAGGTAGCCGTCCCCGCCGACCGCGCCGACGACGCGCTTGACCTTCACCTTGATGATGAGCGGGCCGCCGCCGCGGTACGTGCAGCCCGTGTCGAGACCGGAGCCGGTGTCGACGACGAACAGCGTGTCTTCTTCATCCGGCGGGCTGAAGGGCGAGCTGCCCGAGTGGCTGTGGTTGTTGGCGGACATCCGATTCTTGCCCTGCGGGCGGCTGTCGGGGGTGTCCTGAGCGAACAGAGCGGGAGCAATGAGCAAAATGAGAGTGAGAACCGGCAGCGAGCCGAGTTTTCGGACCATACGAACTCCTTTTTGTATTGGGTACTGCACCGATCTATGGACGAGAGAGAGAGGGCGGCACCCTACCATACGGACGCAATTGCGCATGTGCGGAAGCGCACAGCAGAGGGAGATCGGGAGGCAGGTGGTGGCCGAGTCTACGAGGAGTCGAGTCGTCGAGTCGGCGAGCGCTGTCATCCTGAGCCGCGGAGACGGCGAAGGACCC
>DASUSN010000151.1:0-61332 GCA_036375075.1 Thermoanaerobaculia bacterium
TGTTGAATTTGAAGCTCTAGCATCAGCCTTAACGACTGTTGCTTATTCGGATACTACTTGTTGTTTCTGTTGAGCCGCGTCTTTCGACACGCGCTCAAAGGAATCACGTTTGCCTTCGTTGCTTTCCTATTCAGTTGTCAAGGAACCGCTGCTTGATCGCGTCGGATCGATGCTGGCTACGATGCGCTTTCCCGCCTCGTCTTCACCACCGGTCCCGCGTCAGGACTATGTACAACAATCCGCAACCGCTTTTATTTCAACTGCTTACTGCTGTTCCCGTCTCGCCGTTCCGTTGCCTTTCCGGCGTCGGGACAGCTGCTAACCAGATGCCCGCGGTGCTTATTTCAGCGTTCGTTTTTCCAAGGATCGTCGCCCGGCTGGGCTCGCCGGTGTTCCCGGCGCGGACATGGGATAACGCTTTCCGGCCAGAGACATTCCAGGATCAGCAGATTTTTCGAGCTTCTCCATGTCCCCGATTGCTACTCCGGAGGAAGCGAACGGAAGAATACGTCGTGGAGAGCGACGGTGTTCAGCGGGATCGCTGCCACGCCATACGCGGGCGGAGAGACTCGGGAACCCGGGCCCGGCCGTCACGCCGCTGGTAGACGACGCCCGTCCTGAGGTCGGCGATGACCACGCTCCCGCCGTCGAACTGAAAAGGCAGGGCGCTCGAGAAGACCATGAGCCGGTCACCTGCTTCAGGCGGATCTGCGTCCCCGATGACCTTCGAACAGATCGGTCCCTCATCCGTGGCGATCTGCGCAAATGGGTACATGAAGTAGGTGGCTCCCGCAGAGCCTCCCTTCATCCAGGTAGCCTCGAGCTTCAACAGGGACGCCGGGAGGCCGTACCAGAACCCTTCGCGAATGGCCACCACACGACCGGTCAGGATGATCCGGCCGTAGTATCGCGTCAGGTCGGAAAGGGAGCTCGCGGGATCGAAACTTTCGGCAGGAGGTTGCGTCATCGAGCTCGCACACGGCTTCGCCAAACCGGCGCTCGACGCCAATCCCTTCTTCTTCAGCGCTGCGCCATTCCGCTGCGCGAGCTCCCGAAGACGATCGAGGTGCCAGCCCAAGAGCTTCGGGTTCAGTTGACCGTTCTCCACACCCACGTCAGCGGCGACCCAGACAGGCGTCTCGCTTTCAGGGTCTGCGATCAGCGACGGGATGGCGTTCTGGTCATTCGCATGCAGCGCCAGCGTCGAGAAGACGACGATCGCAACCAGGTACGCGTGCCAGGCTCTCATCTTCACCGTTCCGAATGTTGATCTCCACAGCAAAGATGTCAAGCGAGGGCGAGTGGCCGATCAGGCATTGCTGTTTGGAGTGCGGCGGCAATCGCAGGGCGTCTCAAAACTCATCGGACCGCCGGCGTCCCCGCCGGCTGTGCGGCGGCGTCCCGCCGGCGCGTACTCGGGAGGACGGAGCCTCTCGCCACGTGGCACGCTCCACCTCCCACCCGGGGCGGCGAGACGCCGCCCCGGCAGCCGGCGGGACGCCGGCGGTCCCGTTTGGAGTGCGGAGGCTCGCGATTGCTCCGCACTCCAGACGTCACATCCCGATCGGGTGCCACACCGTCTTCGACTCCTGAAAGTCGAAGATCGCGTACGGACCCTGCGAGCGGCGGGCGTCGTCGAAGCCGATGCCTGTGCCGTCGAAGTGCACCACGCGTTTGACGTTCTCGGCCGCGGTCTTCTGGACGGCCGGGATCGCCTCGGACGCTACGCCGGTCGTGTCGATGGCGTTCACGTCCATATGCGCGGCGAGCCACGGGACGAGCTCGGTCTTGAGGCCGCTGATGAGGTTGATCACGCCGGCGGGCACGTCGGACGTCTGGAAGACCTCCCCCATGGTGATGGCGGCGAGCGGATGCTTCTCGGATGTGATGGCCACGACCGTGTTCCCGCCGACCAGGGCGGGCGCGATGCGGCTCACCAGGCCGAGGAGGGCGGGTTTCTCGGGGGCCACGACGCCGACGACGCCCGTAGGCTCCGGCACCGTGAAGTTGTAATACGGTCCGGCCACGGGGTTCACCGAGCCGAACACCTGCGTGTACTTGTCGCTCCAGCCCGCGTAATACACCCACCGGTCGATGACGGCCTCGACCTCGCGCCGCGCCTCGGGCGCCGGGAAGCCCTGCTGGCGCAGCTCGTCCACGAGCTCGGCCGCGCGCGCCTCGCACACTTCCGCGATGCGGTAGAGGATCTGTCCGCGGTTGTACGCGGTCTTGCCGCTCCAGCCGCCCTGCGCCTTGCGCGCGGCGGCCACGGCGTTGCGCAGGTCCTTCCTCGATCCTCGGCAGGCGTTCGCGAGCAACTCTCCCCCCTTGCCGGTGACCGCGTAGAAGCGGCCCGATTCGGTGCGCGGAAACTCACCATTGATGTACAGCTTGTAGGTCTTCCGGACGTTCAGACGCGGACTCATGACAGCACCACGTACGGCGCGAGGCCGTGCAATCCGCCTTCGCGGCCGAATCCCGATTCCTTGTAGCCGCCGAACGGCGACGTCGGATCGAACTTGTTGTACGTATTCGCCCAGACCACGCCCGCTCGCAATTTCTGCGTCATCTTCAGAATGCGCGAGCCCTTCTCCGTCCAGACGCCCGCGGACAGGCCGTAGGGCGTGTTGTTCGCCTTCTCGATCGCTTCCTCCGGCGTGCGGAATGTCAGCACGGAGAGCACCGGTCCGAAGATCTCCTCGGTGGCGATCCGGTAGGACTGCGACACGCCCGTGAAGAACGTCGGCGCGAACCAGTAGCCGCGCGCCGGCAGCGCGCAGGACGACTGGAAGATCTCCGCCCCTTCCTCCACGCCGCTGTCCACGAGCTCCCGGATCCGGCCGAGCTGCTCGGCAGAGTTGATCGCGCCGACGTCGGTGTTCTTGTCGAGCGGATTCCCCACGCGCAGCGTCTGGATGCGCTCGCGCAGCTTCCGGATCACGGGCTCGACCACGGACTCCTGCACGAACAGGCGCGAGCCCGCGCAGCAGACGTGCCCCTGATTGAAGTAGATCCCGTTGATGATCCCCTCGACCGCCTGATCGAGCGGCGCATCGTCGAAGACGATGTTCGGCGCCTTGCCGCCGAGCTCCAGCGTCAGCTTCTTCTTCGAGCCGGAGATGGCCCGCTGGATGCGCTTGCCGACTTCCGTCGAGCCCGTGAACGCGATCTTGTCGACGTCCTCGTGTGCGACCAGCGCCGCGCCCGTCGAACCCGCGCCGGTGATGATGTTGACCACGCCCGGCGGCAGTTCCGCCTCCTGCATGATCTCCGCGAGCATCAGCGCCGTCAGCGGCGTCGTCTCTGCCGGCTTGAGCACCACGGTATTGCCGGCCGCCAGCGCGGGCGCGAGCTTCCACGCCGCCATCAGCAGCGGGAAGTTCCACGGGATGATCTGCCCCGCCACGCCGATCGGCGACACGACGCGGTTCGGAAACGCGTACTCGAGCTTGTCCGCCCAGCCGGCGTAATAGAAGAAGTGCGCGGCCGCGAGCGGGATGTCGATGTCGCGCGACTCCTTGATCGGCTTGCCGCCGTCGAGGGTCTCCACGACCGCCAGCGCGCGCGCCTTCTCCTGGATCAGCCGCGCGATGCGGAAGATGTACTTCGCGCGCTCGCTCGGCGCGATCTTGCGCCACACCTTGTCGTACGCGCGGCGCGCCTCGCCGACCGCGCGGTCGACGTCGACGGCATCCGCCTCCGCGACCTCGCTGAGCTTGTCCTCGGTCGCCGGATTGATGGTCGGAAACCACTTCTTCGAATGCGGCTCGACGAACTTGCCGCCGATGAAGAGGTTGTAGCGCGGCGCGATCCTGACGTGGTCCGTCGCTTCGAGCGACGGGGAGTACTCCCACACGACGGCGGAGGAAGCGGGGCCGGGCTGGAGTCTTTCGCGGGTTTCGATCTCAGTAGTGGTCATGCAATCGAATTGAAAATTGAAAATTGAAAATTGAAAAAACGCGAGACGGCTTTTTCAATTTTCAATTCTCAATTTTCAATTTCCCTTTCAGTCCATCGTGAAGTAATCGCCGCTCTGGTACGCGCCCGTGCGCTCCTTGCGCAACTGCATCAGCACGTCGTTGAGCAGCGACGACGCGCCGAAGCGGAACAGGTCCGGCGTCATCCATTCGCCGCCGAGGGTCTCGTAGAGCATCACCAGATACGAGAGCGCGAGCTTCGAATTGGCGATGCCGCCCGCCGGCTTCATGCCGATCTTCTTGCCCGTCGCGTGGCGGAAGTCGCGGATGGCTTCGAGCATCACCAGCGTCACCGGCAGCGTGGCGTTGACCGTCACCTTGCCCGTCGACGTCTTGATGAAGTCCGCGCCCGCGAACATCGCGATGAGCGAGGCCAGGCGCACCTGGTCGTAGTTGGCCAGCTCGCCGGTCTCGAGGATCACCTTCAGGTGGGCCGGCCCGCAGGCCTCCTTCACCTCGGCGATCTCGTCGAACACCTTCTGATAATTGCCCGACAGGAACGCGCCGCGGTCGATGACCATGTCGATCTCGTCCGCGCCCGCCGCGACCGTCTCGCGCGTCTCCTGGACCTTGATGCTCGTCCAGGTCTGGCCGCTCGGGAACCCGGTGGCCACGGCCGCGATGTGCACGCCGCTCCCTTTGAGGGCCTTGCGCACGAACGGCACCATCGTCGGATAGACGCACACCGCGCCGACATGCGGAATGGTCGGATCGGAGGGGTCGGGACGCATCGCCTTCTGACAGAGGGCATGCACCTTCCCCGGCGTGTCTTTCCCCTCGAGAGTGGTGAGGTCCATCATGCTGATGGCCAGCTTCAGGCCCCACACCTTCGATTCCTTCTTCAGCGACCGCTTGGCCAGCGACGCCGCGCGCTCCTCGGCCGCCACGGCGTCGACGCCGTGCGCCATCTCCAGCGCGTCGCCGAGGCTGCGGCGGAACAGCGACGGCGCGTACGCGCCCGGCGAGTGAGGAATGAGTGATTCGGACATAAGACGGGATACGTTAGCACTAACAGAGGATAGGGCACAGGGCGCGGGGCACAGGAGAACCGAGCTCTCCTGCGCCCTGCGCCCTGCGCCCCGTGCCCTGCGTTACCGCCGGGCCGAGCGGCGGCGGAACGACGGCGTATCCGGCACGACCTGCCACGTCTGGCCGTCCCAGATCCAGCGGTCGGAGAGATAGAAGCCGCCGGAGAAGCCGCCGAAGAGGACGAACTTGCCCGAGGCCGCGTCGTACTCGAACGCGGCGTTCTGGCGCGGCGGAGGCGCATGGTCCGTCTGCACCTCGCTCCAAGAGCTCGACGCGCCGTCCCAGATCCAGAGGTCGTTGTCGTAGAACTGCGTGACGCGGTCGTCCTCGTCCAGCGTGGCGCGGAGGCCGCCGAACATCAGCAGCTTTCCGCTGGCCGGATCGATCGCGATCTGCGGCGCGAACCGGATCCCCGGCGTCGCCTCCTCGGTGATGCGCGTCCAGTTCGTCCCGTCGAAGGACCACATGTCGCTGAAGCGCCTGGCGTGCTCGTCGATGTTCTTCGCGCCGACCCCGCCGTACAGGATGGTCTTCTTCGCCAGCGGGTCGTACCACATCACAGACTGCGCGCGGCGGTCCGGCTTCGTGTTCGGCTTGAGCTCCGTCCACGCGGTGCCGTTCCAGGTCCACGTGTCCTGGCGGTAGGTGTTGAACGCGTCGTAGCCGCCGAACAGGACGAACTTCTTCAGGGTCTGGTCGTAGACGCCGCCCGCGAAGCGCCGGATCGGCGGATTGGTGGTGAGGCTGGTGAAGGTCTTCCAGGCCGTGCCGTTCCACTCGTACACGTCGCTGCCTTCGCAGACGACGACGAGCACGTCGCGGTCCGTGTCCATGGCCCCGACCGGCGTCGCGCAATCGAACGGCACGTTCGCGGCGACTTCCGGCGTAATCAGGCTCCATCCGCCGTCCCGGTAGGCCCAGATGTCGGAGTAGTAATCGATGCTCGTGGAGTAGCTGTATTCCGAGAGGCCGCCGAACAGCCAGGAAACCCCGCGCTCCGCGTCGCGGCGGAACAGCGGCATCGAGCGCGGTCCGGGGTTGCCGTTGCTCGAAACAGGGCGCCAGCGGTTGTTGCGGTAGACGTAGGTCTGCGAGTCGGGGAACGAGGTGATGGAGCTATGGCCGCCGAAGCGCACGGTCTGCTGCGCCACGGTGTCGTACGCGATGGCCGCATCGACCTGACGGGAGGTCGAGCCGTTCTTCGGATGCGTGATCTTCGTCCAGGTCGAGCCGTCCCATTCGTACGTCTCGTCCACGAAGCCCGAGCCGCCGCAGAGGCCGCCGGTGACGAGCGGACGCTCGTTGTGCACCTGATAGGCGATCTGCGCCTCGTTCACGCAGGACGGCAACGCCGCGGGGGTCACACTGTCCCACCTCCGCGCATCCGTGTTCCAGCGGAACATCACCGGCTTGGCCGAGATGTCGGTGGCGAGCATCAGGGTCTGGTGCCGCGCGGCGTCGAAGACGAGCAGCGACTTCGAGACCTGCGGACCGGTCTCCCCCACCCGCGTCCAGTTCTCGCCGTCGAACTCCCACGTGTCGAACAGGGCCGTCAGCTTCCCGTCCGCGGCGTAGTTGAACCCGCCGTGGAGGACGACGCGATCGCGATCGCGGTCGTAGGCCATGCTGTGGAAGAAGCGCGCGGGAGGCGCGGTGGCCGGCGCGAGGTCGCGCCACGTCCATTCGCCGTCTTCCTGCACCCACGCCCAGGTATCGCCGTGAATCCCGAACTTCTGCCGCACGACGGTCGCTTCCTTGCGGCCGCCGAACATGACGATGCGCTTGCGCGCCGAGTCATAGACCATCGCGTGCACCGAACGGGCTGGAGGCGTGGTCTCGGGGAAGAGCTGCACCCAGTGATTGCGGTTCCAGGCCCAGGTCTCGTCGGTCGCATGCTCGAGACCGGTGGCAGGGTCCGTCAGGCCGCGGCCGCCGAACAGAATGCCGACCCCGGACTCCTCCACGAACGCCATCCGCGGCGTCAGGCGCGGCGACGGATGCGCGGCGAACAGGGGAATGGCCAGCAGGGTAGCGGCGACGAACTGAATCACTCGTTTCGGCGAGAGAACGCTCATCCGTGAAGGTGCCTCGTTTCGCGATTAAGTATTGAGTCTCCGCGAGTTGTGGTCGCGGGCCGGTTTGGCAGCCGTTCCGAACCGCCCCCTCCAGGGCTAAATTCCGAACGCGCCGCGTTGCTAGCTGAGACGTTTCACGAGGCAAAAAGACACGGGAGTTCCTCGGAGTTCCTCGGGTTCCTCGGAGTTCCTCGGGGGAAGGACTTCCCTCACCCCGAGGAACTCCGAGGAACTCCGAGGAACCGAGGAACCGGATCAGGACTGCGGGCGCGGATGGACCCCGTACTGCTCCGCGATGCTCACCAGGCGCTGCTCGACGTCTTCTCCCGGCTCGCCGAGGGTCGTGCGGATCTTCTCGAGCTCGGCCAGATCCTCCTGCTCCAGAGCGAACCCATGCGACTGCAGCGCCTCCTGGGGGCTGTCCATGAGCCTCCGGCGAAACTCGGGATGCTCGATCGCACGACGCACGACGGCGCCAATCATCTCATTACGCATCAGTGACCTCCGGGGAGGGAGGGAGCAAGAAGCGTGTCCGTTTCATGCGCAGCGGGACCGGCCGGGCGGGGCGAAGTCTCAAAGTCTCAGAGTCTCAAAGTCGCAGAGGATCGGACCTGTCATCCTGAGCCGCGTAGACGGCGAAAGACCCCCTGATTTGCGCGCTGCTCGTGCTTCCGGCAGGGGTTCCTTCGCCGCGCTTCGCCGGCTCAGGATGACAGGGTCACATCCTCCAGCGCACCGTCACCAGCGCCTCGCGCAGATCCAGCGGGAAGCGGCTCTCGACCTCGTGCGTCGTGTACTCCACCGTCACGTCGATGCCCCGCTGCAGGCCCACCCGCACGCCCGCGTCGTACTTTTGCCAGTTCCACCAGATGCTCGGCGCGGGGAAGCCCACCACCGGGCCGAAGTCGTTCTCGATCGCGCTTGCCCGCACCGCGGGTTGGATCGACTGCACCCAGCCGAGGTCCAGCGGAAAGCGGTAGCCTGCTTCCAGCTCCCAGCCGGAGCGGTCGTTTCCGGCGATCGTCTGGGCCGTGTACTGCCCGATCACCGTCCCGCCGTGCCACTCCGCGTACACCATCGCGCCGGTCTCGGTCTTCTTCCGGCCGTCGATCACCAGCCCGCGCGGCGGAACGCCCGGCAGCTCGTCGAGGACCAGCAGATCGAGATCGCCGCCGTAGTTCGTCCCCGTCAGGTCCGCGCGGTCCGCCAGGTCCCGCGAATAGTGGAAGACCATGGCGTCGAAGCCCGCCATCTGGTCCTCGCGCTGCCAGCGATAGCCGAGCGCTCCCCCCACCTGCACGTTTTCCGTATTGAAGAACAGATCCTCGGTCTCGGCGTTGTAGAGGATCGGAAAGCCGTTGCCGAAGTCGCTCCGCTCGCCGCGGAGCTCCGCGTCCGTGCCGTTGTCCCCGGCCAGCGCGTTCGGATCGCGGAAGAACAGCGGGTTGCCGTTCGCCACCTGCGCGCGCCAGTACAGGCTCCGCCCGATCGTGCCGCCGACGCGCACCTGCGTGTCCTCGAAGCGGTTGAACGACGTCGCCGCCAGACCGTAGCTCTCCAGCAGGCGCACCGGCTGCCGCTCCATCCTCGCGAACTTACCCGCCTGCAGGAATACCGTCGTGCCCCGGGGCCGGTCGAGAATCTCCGGATACGGCCCGATGCGGACGTACAGCTCGTCCGCGTCCACCTGGCGATCCGTCGAGGTCGGATTGCGGCGGTGCTTGGCCTGGACATGCACCTTCGCGCGCAGCCCGAGCCAATCGCCGTACCGCGCGTCGAGCTGCAGGTCCGCGACGTTCAGCTCGACGTGATGTCCCGGATCCGGCGTCCGGAGGTTGAACGCGGGATTCGTCGGAGCGAACGGACTCGGATGACTCTCGTCGTCGCTCCAACGGTAGTCCCCGCGGAGCTCGAGCCGGTAGCTCAGGTCCCACAGGTTTGCGGAGGTCTGCGAGAAGGCGGGAAGACAAACGAAGGACAGCGCGACGGCCACCACCACCAGCTTGTACGGCATGCGCGAATTCTAATCCGCTTAGTCCGCTTTGCGCAGCAGCGTCCCCGCCCTGTCCACGTCCTGTCGGCGTTCCCTCCGCTGCACGAACGCCTCGTCGAACGCCACCTGCGCGATCGCCGCGACCGGGATGGCCATGATCGCGCCCATCACGCCGAGAAGCGAGGCGCCGATCATGAACGCGATGAACACCGCCAGCGGCGACACCGACACCTTGCGCGCCATCACCCGCGGCACGATGAAGTAGTTCTCCATCTTCTGCAGCACCACCGCGAAGATCAGCACCGCCCAGAACTGCCAGCGCGAGCTGAGCAGCGCCACGATCAGCGCCGGCACCGCGCCCACGGTCGGTCCAATCGCCGGGATCAGCTCCCCCACCGCCGCGATGATCGCCAGCGGCAGCGCGTATGGAATCTGTAGCGCCGTCAGCCCCACGAACGTGGCGATGCCGATGATCGCGCTGAGCAGCAGTTGCGCGGAAAGCCATCCGCTCATCCGTTTCCCGATCCGGATCAGCGTCCGCCGCCGCCGCCCCCGCACCTCGGGCGGATAGACGAGCAGGAAGAGGTTCCGCAGCCGCGCCGCGTCGATGAGCATGTACGCCACCATGAACAGCACGGCGAACACCGAGGCGATCGCCGCCGCCGCGTTGCGCATGTACGCGAACACCCGCGAGCGCGGCAGGGCCACGCCGTCCTTGATCTCCTCGCGGATCACGCCCACCGGCACGTACGGCTCGAGCGGCGTGAGGATGTTCTGCTCGATCAGCGTTGGCAGTTGCGCGCCGAGGGCGCGCGTATCCGCGATGAACCGCGGCACGATCAGCAGGCCGAGGACCAGCACCATCGCCAGGAACGGCAGGTAGACGATCATCACCGCCGTCCCGCGCGACAGCTTCTTGCGGAACTGAAACCGCCACAGGATGCGGACCCGCCGGACCACCGGCGCGATCCCCGCCGCGATCACCGCCGCGATGAACACGAGCAGCAGCGCGCCTCGCGCGAACCACAACAGAGCGCAGCCGCCGGCCACGCCGACGACGATCAGCACCTTGTGCGTGAAGAGCTCCAGCTCCCCCCGCGGCCGTTCCGTCGATCGAGGATAGAGCGCCACGAGCGGATCAGTTTGCGAGTCCCCCGCCAACTGGCACTGCCGTCCTCATCCGCGGTGGCGCCGGCCGTTCCCCGCATGGGGAGGCGTGCACGAAACTGCCCGGAGGCATTGCGCCTCCGGGCAGGAGAAAAACACTATTGCGGCTCTTCGAGGCAGCGGATGCCCGTGCAGTTGCTGCCGCCCATGGCGCGGACCTGCTCGAACGTAACCGAGCTTGCGCCGTTGCTGTCGGTGACGGTCAGCGTCACGGTGTAGATCCCGGTGTCGTACCAGGTCTGGGCCTGTGCGCTCGTGGACGAGTCGCCGTTGCCGAAGTCCCAGAAGTACGACAGCGTGTTGCCGTCCGCATCGCTCGAGCAGCTCGCGTCGAAGGAGACGGAGAGCGGCGCGTCGCCGAGGGTCGGGTACGCGGACAAGCAGGCGCTCGGCGCGCGGTTCGTGTTGATGAGCGTCGGCGTCGCGAGCGTCACGCCGTTGTTGCCTTCATCCGACTCCGTCACGCTGTTGAGCGGATCGATGATCCAGCCGAGGTACTGATAGCCGGTCGGCGCGGTGGCCGGGATCGTGACGTACGCCGTCGGCGTGATGGTCGCGCCCGAGTTCAGGTTGAAGGTCGCCGAGCCGATGAACGTGCTGGCGGTGGTCACGTTGCGCGTCGAGGAAAGGTAGAAGTAGACCGGGACGGCCGACTGATCGGTCGTGCCGCGGTTCTCGATCGCGAACTGGAACGAGAGCGACGCGTTGCGATTGGAGGAGGCAGGCGCCGGGAGGTTCAGCGAGTCGCCGGGCGAGCCGGGATAGACGCGGTACGCGAACGCCGCGAGGTCGCGCTGCGTCGACGCCGTGCCGTACAGCGCGCGGTCGCCGCGCGCGTCGTCGGCGTGCGGGTGCACGTCGTTGCGCGTGCCGATGACGCCGCCGTTCGGGTAGTACGAGTTCATCGTCGCGAGCTGGTCGTCCTCATGGCCCAGTCCCATGCCGTGACCGTGCTCGTGAATGCCCACGAGCGTCGAGTTGTACGGCGAGTCCTGCGGCGCCACCGGGTTGATCGACGTGTCCCACGTGTAGTTCGGGTTGAAGGCGATGTCCATCTCCACCCAGTTCGCGTCCGGACCCGGCCAGACGTAGCACATCGAGCGGCGCGGCTGCGTCACGGCCAGCGCGCCACCCCAGATCCAGCCCGACGCGGCCGGCATCACGATGCTGTTGCGGTTATCCGTGTTCGACGTGCTGGTGCTCGTCTCCCACGTGTGGTTGATGCGGTAGTTGCCGCCCGGCGTGTACGAGTTCCACGCCACGCGCATCGCGTCGACGGAGTTGTACCAGGCGCTGTACTGCGGGAACGACGTGAGCGACGGGCGCCAGGTGACGCCGGAGTTGTTCCATTTGACGCCGCCGCGGCAGTCCTCGATGAAGGTGTAGGCCGCCGCCGGCTTCGCCGTGATGAGGGCGACGGTGAGAGTGAGCAGAAAAGTGAATTTACGGATCATGGAAAAAGGCTCCTGTGGATTACTTCGCGCGGGCGGCGGTGTAGCCGAAGGTGGCGGGGACGTTCGCCTTGGAGGCGGAGTCCACGAACTGCGAGTTGCGGAACGACGGCGACGAGACCTTGCGCTTCGCGATGAACGAGCGCAGCTCGCCCATGACGCTGGCGGCGGCGGCGGCGTGGTCGGCGGTCACCGGCTTCTCGAGCTCGATTTTCACGCCCTCCTGGCTCACCACCTCGGCCTCCGCTGCGCGCGGCGCCTGGATCGAGCCGTCCTTCTTGAGCTTCAGGCCGTCCCGGCGCCAGCGGTCGCCCTGGATGCCGTCGATCGCACGGCCGGTGTGGTCGACGAACAGCGGCTGCTGCGACACCGGATGCGACACCAGGTCGATCTTGCCCTGGGACCAGCCGACCAGCGGCACGCCCAGCGTGCCGTTGCCTTCGACGAACAGCAGGTGCTGGCCGCCGGGCGCGAACGTCGGCGCGCCGGTCACTTCGAACACGGTCTCGCCGACCTGGCCGCCTGCGAAGCGCAGCGTGATCGTCTTGCCGCTGCGCGACAGACCCTTGAACGCCTGGTCGATGTCGAACGTGACGTACGTGAACGCGTAGCTGCCGTCGGCCGTCGGAACGGACTCGATGCCGATCACGCTGCCGATGAAGATCAATTCCGCGTCATCGACCATCTTCCCGAGGTCGACGGGCAGAACAGTGGTGGCGCCGGCCGAAAACGCCGACACCAGGACTACCAACGAGCACAACAACAACTTGAACTTCTTCATCTGAGAGAGTCTCCCCATTGGAGTGGATTTGGACTACAACCACTACAGATGGAAACTCGAGGGGGATGTTCTGATGGCCGGCCGAAAAAGGCCGAATCAGGGCCGGGGGCGGCGGAAGCGCACCGGCGGCGGCGCGCCAGGCGAGCGCGTCGCGAGCGAGTCCCGGGTCGCGGCGAGATCGGTCAGCTCGCTGCTGCAGCGCGCGCAGGACGCGGCATGCGCGGCGGTCAGCTCGCGGTCGAGCGCCTCCGCGCGCCCGTCGACGAATGCCTCGAGCTCGGCGTAGGTCAGGTGTGTGTCCCGATCGGGGGGCGGCAGCTCGATGGTGTCGGTGTCGGCGCGCACCGCGTCGTGGCAGCGATCGCATTGCGCGATGTGCGCGTCGACGGCGAGCGTCTCCGCCGCAGACGCCGTGCGGCTCCGGTAGCGCTCGAGTCCCTCGGCGTCGGGATGACTGGAATCGTTGCCGCTCATCGTCTCGTCACCATGGTAGCCCCATTCGATGAAGAGTCGAGATGGGGCCGCAGGTTCCGATCGTCGCGATGTTTCGCCATGCGGCGGAGGCGCTCGCGCGCGAGACGGCGGAGCTTGATGACCTGCCGCGGCGTGGCGTCGAGGATCTCCCCGATCGCGGCATCGCTGAGCGGCAGGTGATTCCACAACGTCGCGAACGCCTCCGCGTCCATCCCCACGGCGTCGGCGATCTCGCCGATCGTGGCGGTCCGCGTCAGCGGCAGGAGCGTCAGGCACTCGCGGCCATGGACGTCCCTCAGGTTGAGCAGCAGCGCGACGCGCTGCTTCCACGCGAGCTTGTGCACGTCGTCCCAGAGCTGGCGCAGCGACATGCGGCGCTCGAGCGCTTCGTCGGCCGGTGTCTCGGCTGCCGGCTCGAGTGCGGCCGGCAGCTCGTTACCGCGCCCCTGGTCGATGCCGAGGAGCCGCGCGATGGTGGAGGAGAGCGCGTCGAGCGTGAGCGGGCCGTTCGCGTGACGGAGCAACACCGGCACGATCGCCGCGACCTGCGCGCGGTTCTCGACCGTCGGATCGCTCTGTACGGAGAGACGGACGTCGCCGATCGCGTCACCGCTCACCGGCTCGCGCCCCAGCCATTCGCGAAAGCCGACCACGGCCACGCCGCCGGCCGTCCACAGCGCCAGTTCCGGGTCGTGATTGCCGAGATAGCGGAGCTGATTGCGCAGCCGCGCCCGTGCCGGATAGCGCTCGCGCAACCGCTCGTGACAGCGGTTGTACGCGCAGGTCGCGATGTACCCCCGCAGGTCGAGGATCGGCTGGCCGGCGCCGCCGCGGACGTCGCGCAGACGCCGCAGCAGATCGATGAGTGCATCCGCGACGACGTCTTCGGCGTCTCCATCCCGCACGTTCGAAGCAACCACGCGCCGCACCAGAGGAGTCGCAAGCTCTTCCAGAATGCGCGCGAGCACTTCCTCCGCCTCGCGGTCACCCGCTGCCAGATATTGCCGAAGAACCGCGTCCGCGGATTCGCCGTTCATGATCCGTCCGCGACCGTAGCACTTGGTTCTGCACGAGCGCGTCACAAGGGCCGAGCTGTGGGTGGGATGGGACGAACCGCAGGTTGGACGTAGTGAGCGAACGGACCGGACACCCATTCGTAACATGCGCGCGTTCGCCGCAAGCAACTACTTGACATGTAAAACAACCGGACCTACATTACCCCGCATGACACCCCGCTCCATCGCCGAAGAGATCAAACAGACCCGGCCCTTCCGCTCCCGGTCGCAGGAGGCCGTCGTCGCGCTGCTGCGGACCGCGAACGTCCTCACCCGCCGGGTCGAAGCCGTCTGCCAGTCCGAGGGGATCACGCATCAGCAGTACAACGTCCTGCGGATCCTGCGCGGCGCCAAGGCGCCGCTCCCGACCATGGAGATCGCCGAGCGCCTGGTCGAGCAGGCTCCCGGCATCACCCGTCATGTCAACAACTTGGAAAGCCGCGGCATGATCAAACGCGAGCAGTGGGCCGGCGACCGCCGCCAGGTCCTCTGCCAGATCACCCCTGCCGGCCTGCGCGTCCTGGAACGGCTCGACGCCCCCATGGACGCCCTCGACGACGCCTTCGCCGGCCGCCTCGGCGACGAACAGCTCGCCGCCTTCATCGAGACCCTCGACCTTCTGCGTGATCCGTAGGCGGGCATCGGCCCGCCCGGACGGGCTGACGCCCGTCCTGCATTTGACATGTTAACTAACAGGAGAAAATCATGACCGCTCTGACGTTCGACCGCCCCCGCAGCACTGCCAGCGTCTTCACCTCCGTCTTCGCCACTACCGACTCCGTTTCCCTCCTCGTCCTCCGCGTCGCCCTCGGCATCGTGATCCTGCCGCACGGCCTGCAGAAGGTCTTCGGCTGGTTCGGCGGCTGGGGCCTCGACGGCACGCTCGGCTGGTTCGCCAGCATCGGCATCCCCGCGTTCCTCGGCATTCTGGCCATCGCCGCGGACTTCGCCGGCGCGCTGGCGCTCATCGCCGGACTGGGCACGCGCATCGCGGCCTTCGGGATCGGCGTGAACATGATCGTGGCCGCGCTGTTCGTCCACCGCGCCAACGGCTTCTTCATGAACTGGGCGGGCAATCAAAAGGGCGAAGGCTTCGAGTTCCACATCCTCGCCGCCGCAATGTCCCTCGCCCTCGTCCTCGGCGGCGCCGGCCGCTGGTCGCTGGATCGCCTGCTAAGCTCGCGTAAGCAGTGAGTAAGCGGCCGGGACAACCATCCGCGTCGAGGTTTTCACCATGAAACAGATCGCCATCGCAGCCGCCATCGTCTTCGCCGTCGCCTCCGACGCCGCGGCGAAGAACCTCTATATCCCCGCCGCGGGCTCCGCGCCGGGCGCCAACAACACCCGCTTCCGCACCGACGTCCGCATTTTCAACCCGTCGTCGACTACGCCCATCTCCGTCTCCGTGCACTTCCTGCCGCAGGGGATGGACGGCTCGAACATCTCCGGCCGCATCGTGCAGGTCGGGCCGCGGCAGATGGCGGTGCTGAACGACATCGTCGCGAACTTCCTGCAGTGGCCGGTGCCCGCCGTCGGCGCGATCCGCCTCGACTCCGACACCGACAAGAGCTACGAGTTCAGCGCCGAGTCCCGCACCTACACCGACTCGCCGAATCCCGCGGCGCCCGGAACGTTCGGCCAGTTCATCCCGGCGCTCGATCCGGGCGTTTCCGGGCTGAAGCTCGCCGTGGTTCCACACCTGATCCACAACGACGCCTTCCGCACGAACGCCGGCGTGATGAACCCGAACCGCGAGCCCATCACCGTCAACGCGACGCTGGTCCGCGCGGACGGCACCCTCGCCGCGGAGACCGCGACGTTCGTCGTTCCGCCGATGAGCATGACCCTGCGACCGCTCGCCCAGCTCTTCGGCGCCGGGACCGTCCTCGAGGACGGCTATGTCGCCATCAACACATCGCTGCCCGCCTTCCCCTTCGCGTCGGTCGTCGACAACCAGTCCGGCGACGCGATCTTCATCCCCGGCGTGCAGGACCTCGTGGAGTGAGACCATGAAACGCATCGCACTCGCAGCTCTCCTCTTCCTCTCGTCGTCCGCCTTCGCGGGCGAGATCCTCATCCCCGCCGTCTACCGCGGCGCCGGCGCGAACGGCACGCTCTGGCGCACGGAGATCGTCGTCTCGAACGTCACCGAGGGGCCGGCGTCGGTGGTCCCGGTGACCGTGACGCTCCATCGCGACAACGGCACGGCGCAGGACCTCGTCCTCCACCTCTCGCCGATGGAAGTCCTGGCCATCCCCGACGCCGTACACGCCTGGTTCGGCATCGAGAACGGCGGCGGCATCGTCCGCGTGACGTGGGACGGCGACCAGACCCGCATCATGGCCCGGGCCCGCGTCTACAACGTCGGCGAGCACGGCGAATACGGCCAGTCGATGCCGGGCCTCGACACGTGGCGCCTGGTCTCGACCCACTACCTGCCGGGCCTCTCCGGCATCGAGGGCAACCGCACGAACGTCGGCGTCTCGAACCCGACGACGGCCGACGCGCTGGTGTGGATCGAGCTGATCGACACCTCCGGCCTCTCGCGCGGCTCGTTCGCCACCGGGATTCCGGCGCGCTCGTACCGGCAGTTCAACGACATCTTCAGCTACTTCCAGGCCGGCCCGCTGAACGCCGCGATGGTGCGGGTGTCGTCGACGAACGTGCCGGTGTACGCGTACGCGTCGATCGTCCGCAACGACACGGGCGACGCCACCTTCGTCGCCGGGCAATAGAATCGCGCGCTGTGATCCGCAGCGCGCACCCCGGCGACCTCCCCGCGCTGCGCGCGCTGTTTGCGCGCGCCAACGACGCCCCGTACGACCTCGCCGCCGTGGCCGAAGAGAAATGCTTCGGCCACGGCGTCTCCGGCCCGCCGACCGTGCGCGTGTGGGGCGACATGCAGGGCGTTTCGGTGAGCTGCGGCAAATACCTGCGCGTCCTGATCGTGGACCGCGACGCCCGCCGCCGCGGCATCGGCACCGCGCTGCTCCGCGACGCCGAGGAGCGTGGCACGAGCGTCATCGCGGCGGAGGCGGGCAACTACTTCACCCCCGGCGTCGTCGACACCGACACCGCCACCATCGCCTTCCTCCGCGCCCACCGCTACGCGGAAAAGGCCTCCACCCACAACCTCGCCGCCGCCACGCGAAGACTCGAAGACTCGGCCGCTCGACGACCCGAGCGCAGCGAGTCCCCCCGCGTCCTTGCCTTCATCGAACAACACTTCGGCCGGATCTGGCGCTTCGAAGCCGCGAAGGCGTTCGAGACGCAAATCCCCCAGATCTTCATCACCGAGGACGGCCACGAGCTCACTGGCTTCGCCGTCCACGACGTGAACAACCGCGGCCTCGGCTTCTTCGGCCCGACCGGCGTCGCCGAGTCGATGCGCGGCCGCGGCATCGGCTGCCGGCTCCTCCTCGCCTCCCTCGCCGACCTCCGCCGCCTCGGCTACGCGCGCGCCGTCATCCCCTGGACCGACGCCCTCGACTTCTATCGCAAATGCTGTGGCGCGGAACCCGCACACCGCTTCATTGCCTTTGCGAAGCCTCAGCCATAGACTCCGGCGCGTGAAAAAAACTGCGCAAAAAGGACCGCTGCGGAAGGGAAAACGCCGCCAGCATTTCCTCCCCCTCGCCATCGGCCGGAGCGGCGGCGTCGTGCTGGCCGCCGTCGCGCTGTGGTTCTTCAAGAAGCAGGCGGACAACGTGGTCCAGGGCGACGCCGACCGCATCGACGAGGCCATCATGTCCGCCGTGCACCGCATCGACAACGTTCCGATGCACCGCACCATGAACGCCGCCACCCAGCTCGGCTCCCACCTCGCCATCGGCACCGCCGCCGGCCTCACCGCGCTGATGATGCTCAAGCGCGGACGCCGCCACGACGCCTGGACCGTGGTCATCTCCACCGGCGGCGCGATGGCCATCAACACCATCCTCAAGAACATCTTCCGCCGCCAGCGGCCCATCGAGATGGCCCGCCGCATCAAGCTCCCGAAATCGCACAGCTTCCCCAGCGGCCACTCCCTGCTGTCCGCCGCCACCTACCCGATCGTCGCCCATCACCTCGTCGAGAACGCCTCCCTGCCCGTCCAGGCGGTGGCCCACACGCTCGCGGGGATGATCGTCATCAGCGTCGGCTTCTCCCGCGTCTACTTCGGCGTCCACTTCCCCTCCGACGTTCTGGGCGGCTTCGCCGCCGGCTTCGGCTGGCTCGGCCTCACGTCGCTGTCGCACACCGCGGCCGAGGCGACGGACCGCGACTGAGAGCCCTCTTCCCGGAACGTGCAGGCATTCGTGTTGCTCTCTCAGCAAGCCGAGAGAGAGAGAAACGCAAGATGAAAAACACCCTGCTCCTTCTGCCCTTCGTGCTGCTGCTCGCCGTCTCCGGGAGCGCAGCACCATTCGACACCATCCGCTGCCGATACCAGGAAGGGCCGACCCGGCCCACATGCCACGTCCTGCAACTGAACTCGACCGGAATGCTCGCCCTCGTGCAGGAGGTGTATCCGGACGGCGACTCGGCGCTGTACTTCGTCTCGGAGAAGACCAAGCGGCAGTACACCCCGATCGGGCCGCAGAACTGGTGCGTGCTCGTGAGCGAAAGCGGCCACGGATGCCGCAGCACCGGGCCGCTGGTCTCGTGGGGCTTCAAGATCGTCAACGGCGTCGAGGTCTTCGACGTCGTCACCACCGAGGCGCGGACGCGGCAGGACCTCTGCTCGAACTTCGTGAACCGCGACTACAACGAGGGAACGGTCTCCAACGGCGTGAAGTACGTGAAGGAGTCTCCGGACATGGCTCCTGAAGAGGGCCTGTGGGCGTTCCAGGGCGACCAGGCGCTGCGGTATCAGGACGACGCGATGCAGGTGGCCGTGCTGAAGCGCGGCGACTACGTCTGGGTCTATCACGATCAGTCGGTCGCCAGCAGTCCGACCGCCGGGACGATCCGCCACTGGGTACTGACGAACCGCTTCTACGCTCCCGGCCCGACCACGGTCCGCTACGGCACCGCCACCTACACGCGCGGCACGATCGACCGCGCCGGGCAGGTGAACGCGGGCCTGCTCCACGTCATCGAGGTCCGCTCGAACATCGGCGTGCGCGTCTATCGCCCGCAGGACCCGCTCGTGCTGCGCGCCTCCGGCTCGTGGGAAGAGCTCGTGCTGCTGCCGAACGGGTCAGTGAAGCCGTACGAAGAAGGCAAGTGCGCGGAGTACTTCTGAGCTGCGGGGTACGCGCCCGCCAAGGATGGGTTCGCGCACCTCAACCGCGGGCATGAACGCACTTACCTCGGCGTCTTGAGAAGGGCGGCAACATGATCAGCATGGAGACGCTCTACGAGCTCGCGCACGTCTTCAAACGTGGAGCCTTGGGAGATCCTGCGCGAGCTCGAAGAACCCAACCAGCCCGCGACGCCGCCGCAAAGGTGGAGTGAGCTCGCAGCACACATCCCACCCTTCGCAGCATGGCAAGGCAGGATCGGCTAAGCTGCGGTTTCCCGAAATGAGCCAGTCACGAGTGATCGTCGTCGCCGGCGACGTGATGTTCGATGAGAACCTCGCCATGGGCCGGAATCCGGGCATGGCCGAACGGTCGTGGGCCGCCGCCGGACGCGTACATCTCTCACACGACGTCGGCGGCTCGGCTCTGATGGCGAAGCTCGTCACCGCGCTCTCCGCGCGGCACAAAGCCGACGGAACGGATTGGCCTGTCGCAGGCGTCGACCACACAGCGGTCGGCGCAAGGATCGGTCAGATATACACCTTTCTCGCACCGGATGCCGACGGCATCTGGCGCATCGAGAAGTTCCTCGGCGTCGAGCCAAGTCCGACCAAAGTCCCCAACCGCATCGTCGGCGACACCGCGGACGCCGAGATCGTCTTGCTGCTCGACGCGGACATGGGGTTCCGCCATCTCCCCGCCGAATGGCCGCTCGCCATCACCACCGCCGGCAAGCAGCCGTGGGTGATCCTCAAAACCTGCGCGCACGACTTCGAAGGGACACTCTGGGAGGTACTCCTCGATCATCACGCCGATAAGCTGATCGTCGTCACGAGTATCGACGACCTGCGCCGCCGCAACATCCATATCAGCAAACGCCTGTCGTGGGAGCGCACCGCAGAGGACCTGGTGTGGGAGATCCGCCGGAACCCCGCGATCAACGTTCTCAGCCGGTCACTCCATTCGATCGTCTCGTTCGGACCCGCGGGCGCCGTCCTGTTCTCGCGCTTGCCCGAGGAAGCACGGCTGATCTTCGATCCCTCGAAGATGGAGGGGGAATGGGAGCCGCGCAGCCGCGGAGGAACGATCGGCTACACTGTGACGCTCGCCGCGGCCGTAGCCAATCAGTTGATGCGCGTGGGCCCCGGGCCCGGGATGGCGGAGGCGATTCGCAGCGGGATCGCCGGCATGCGCGCGCTCAACGACAACGGCTACGGCAAGGACGCAGCCCAACTCGCCTTTCCGGTCACGGCGGTCACGTCCGCAGTGGCATCGCCGTCCGCAACCTTGGTCGACGAGAAGATCCCCATCCCCAGCGAGGCCGGCTGGAGCATTCTGCGCGCACGGCTCGACAGGTCCGGCAATGCGGACGAGCAGCTCTACGAATTGGCCAGCCGCGTGGCCTTGAATGGTCCGGCCACGGTCCTGAACGACGTTCCACAGGCGCGCTTCGGCGAGCTGTTCACCGTCGACCGGCAGGAGATCGAATCGCTGCGCAGCATCCAAGGCGTCATTTCCGAATATATGTCGCAGCGGCCGAGCAAGCCGATGTCGATCGCGGTGTTCGGACCTCCCGGCTCCGGAAAGTCGTTCGGCGTGAAACAGGTCGCGCGCGCGCTCGAAACGGACGCCATCAAGGTCCAGATGCTGACCTTCAACGTCTCCCAGTTCGCGGGGCCGGAAGACCTCCACGGCGCCTTCCATCAGGTGCGCGACGTGTCCCTGTCAGGGAAGATCCCGGTCGTATTCTGGGACGAGTTCGATACCCCGTACAACGGCCTGCTCGGATGGCTGCGCTACTTTCTCGCGCCCATGCAGGACGGCGAGTTCCAGGACCGGCAGATCACCCATCCCATCGGCACCAGCATCTTCGTGTTCGCCGGCGGGACCGCTCACGAGCTGAAGGACTTCGGCCGCGACCTGCCCACAGAAGAAGGGAAGAAGGCGGCGAAATTGCCCGACTTCCTCAGCCGTCTCAAGGGATTCCTCAACGTCCTCGGGCCGGATCCTCGTCAGAACGACCGGCACTACGTGATCCGGCGCGCCCTCCTCCTCCGCTCGATCGTCGAACGGAACGCCAGATCGCTGATCGACGAGAAAGAGCAGACCCTGCAGATCGATCCTGGTCTGCTGCGCGCGCTGCTCCTGACGAAAACCTACAAGCATGGCGCGCGCTCGATGGAGGCGGTGATCGCCATGAGCGCGCTGGCGGGCAAGACGAAGTTCGAGCGCTCCACCCTCCCCTCTCAAGCCCAACTGGAGTTGCACGTCGACAGCGGCGACTTCATGGCACGCATGCAGGAAGTCCAGCTGACCGACGACATCGTGGAGAAGCTCGCGGAGAAGACGCACGCGCTGTCGCTCATCACGGAATTCTTGGGGCCTTATGCGGAGCTGCCCGAGGCGGAGAAAGACTCCTTGCGCGCATTCGTACGCTCCATCCCGCAGAAACTCGCGAGAATCCACTACGTCATGACGCCGGCGCACATCGATGGCGCCACGACCTCGCCTGCGAAGGACGATCTTCTGACCCTTGCCCCCATTGGCACTGATCTCTGGCACGATCTTGCCGAGCGCGTTCCGCAGATTCTCGCGTCGGCCGGATACCGCGTGGTGAAACTGTCCGACGGCAAGTCGTGATGAGGGCAGATCTCGAGACCCGGCTGCGCACCCGGTCGCTCCGCGCGCGTGGACTGCTGGAACCGTTCGTCCCGCCGCGGATCGATCGACCGCAGGTCTGGAACCGCTACCTCGCCGCCATCGCACGGGCGCGCGAAGAGTCCGGCGCACGCCTGATCCCCGTCCTCGGCGGGGCCGGCCTCGGCAAGAGCACGCTCGCCGGCGCCGTGTGGGACGCGGAGCACGAGCGCGGCCTCACCATGCTCATCACCTGCGCCGAGGTATCGCTTCCGGCGGAGCCCACGGCGGCCGCGGTCGATCTCGCCTTCGGCCAGGCACTCGACCTCAACGTGCCGCTGACCGAGGCGTGCCGCATCGCCGCCGGCGGCAAGCCGTCGCTGCTCCTGATCGACACGCTCGACCTCGTGCTGACGCGTGCCACCGTCGTCCCGCTGCGAAACTTCTTCTACGATCTGCTCGCCGCTGGCGTGACCCTGCTCTTCACCTGCCGCGATTTCGAATATGACCGGTACTTCGCGGCTCATCGACATCATCTTCCGGACCTCGACCGCAGCGTCGACGGGCAATTCGTACCGCCCTTCTCGATGGAGGAGGTCGAAGAGGCCACCCGCCGCTTCGCGGAGCGCGCTCACGGGCCCGGCGTCGCCGCGCGTTTCGCTCGGTCGGTCGTCGATCTCGCCGCCGACCGCCGGCCGGTCCGTGAGATCGTGAAGAACCCGCTGCTGCTCGCGATGCTGTGCAACCTCTATTCGGGCGGAGTGGTGCCGCCGGAGCTGACAGTGGCGCAGCTCTACGAGACTTTCTGGAGATCGCACGTGGCCCTGGTCCGGCGGCCCGACACGCCCGACACGGCGGGGCCACGCAAGGAGCGCATCTGCCTCGCCCTCGCTTCGCGGCTCCTCGACGCAAGCGAAGACCACTTCGTCGAGACCATTCCCGAGGGCGATCTGCGAAGCGAAACGGAAGACCCGGTCGGTCACGCGGCCATGCTGGAGCTGCGCAGCGAAGAGGTGATCCGCGAGCGCGCGACACGGCTTTCCTTCTTCCATCAGACCTTCGCGGAGTTCGCCATCGCGCGGCTGCTGACGGAATCGTCGCACGCACGCCGGCGCGACGACCTTCTCGAGGCGCTGCAAACCAGCAGTGAGGCCGAGCGCCTCCACCTCTGGCCCATCGTGCGCCAGCTGCTGGTGCTCGTCGACAGCGACCGGTTCCGCGACATCGCGGGTCGCATGGCGTCGAACAACCTCGCCGCGTTCCGTGCAGTGACGATGGCCGCGGCGACGCGGCACGACGGATGGGGCCTGCTCTCCGGGCTGGTCGACACGGCCATCGTCGAAGGGTCGGAGTTTCTGGCCGCATACCTCATTGCGCTGGAGATTGCAGGCGCCGACCGGAAAAAGGACGCCCAGCCGCTGCTCCTGAAGGTGATCGTGGCGGGCGATAGCCGCGCGGCGACGCTGGCCTCGAAACTGGCAGGAGCGCTCTTGGGCGACGACGCCTCTCTGGTGCCCGTCCTGGATGCGATTGACACGCGCGCCGGCACCGATGAGGACAACTTCATCCGCAACGAGCTCCAGGCTCTGCTGCTCGACGGACTAGGCGAATCCACGCCGGAGCGACTGCGCGACCTGCGCGAGATCCTCCCGCGGCTCACCGCGCCCGCGCGCGAGCGTGTGATGGACGTGCACGCGCAGGAGCCGGTCGCGCTTGCAGACGCGGAGGCGCTGCTCGCTGCGCTTCGTACCGAGGAGCTTCCCAAGACGCTTTCCCGGCCGGCGGCGCGGCTGCTCGGGCGGATCGTACGGGCCAACCCCGACACCGACTGGCTCGCACTGCTCTCGGAGACATGGAATCCGGGATGGGAGTACGCGCGCGGACACACCGTCGCGTCGCTGTTGGAAGAGTCGCCGGACCGCGCCACCGCGATCGTCCGGCTGATGTTCACGTCCTCTGGCCCCACCGTCGGCGCGTGTCACACGGCACTCTCCTCCGCGCGAGGAGCGGACGTGGCTGTCCGCATCGCATCGGCGCTGCTGGCGGATTGGGACCTCGCGACCACGCGCGTCCAGCTCACGGCCGCGGTTCTTCAAGCGATCGCCGGAGAGTTGCCCGAGGAGACGCGGCGTACGCTTCGCGAGCGGATGGCGCCGCTCGCGAGCGAGGAACAGGAAAAGCCCGTGATCGCGCTCGCGGCCCTGGCCTCTTCGGCCGAAGACGAGCACGCGGTCCTGTCCGTCGTCGATCGTATGCCGGATCCGATCGCCTTCCGCATTCTGCCCGCGGTCGTTCGCGCGCTCCGTGCGCCGCTGGGTCCGGATGCGCTCCGCGCAGCGCTGGCGCGTGTCGAAGCCGCGCTACCGCGCGGCATTGCGCAGAACGCGCAGGTGAAGCTGGTCAACCTGCTTCCCGAGCCGGAGCGCAGCGAAATGCTGACCCGGCTCTCCGCCGATCCCGGTTTCATCGACCGCACGCGCACCGCTACGGCCGCGCTGGCCGTGAGCATCGCACCCGATATCTCGCTGGGTGCCTTGGTGCCGCTCGTCGCACGGCCCCAACAGAGCATTCGGCTTCATGTCGTCGAGGCGCTGGCGCATGCCGTCGAGGGCGGAGGCAAGCTCGCCGCCGAGGATCTCGAAACAGTCGCGGCTCATCTGCGCGATGAGCCGGACAGCGGCGTGCTGCAGTGGTTCTTCGAGCTCGCGATGCGATGGATCCGCAAGGAAGAAGCCGTCCCGGAGGGTGTGCTGCGCGTCTGCCAAAGCGCTCTCGTGCCGCGGCTCCCTACGCTTCGCAGCGGCGCACAGAGGCAGGCGGTGGTGTTCCTGAAATGGGCGGCCCGTGAGGTCACACCGCCTACCGATGCCTTTACCCGAGTGCGCGCAATGATCCTCGAAGTCTTCCTGCGGCTCGACTTCCAACGCTTCGGCGACGGCGAGTCGGAAGGGCTGGAGATGCTGAGCCAAGTGGTGCGCAAGGAGCCGTCATTCGGGCGTACGCTGGTCGACACATGGGAGCAGAGCATCGCGAACGGACATCCCGTCGCGCCTTATACGCTCCGCGCGCTCGTCTACCTGCTGAACCGCACGCGGGATCGCGATCTCTACAACAGGATGCTGTACAACCCCGGCTGCCCCCAGATCGTCCGGGCCATGATCCTGAAACACCTGGACATGTGAGCCGCCGGGCCGAACCGCCCAGCCTCCCGCCGTCCCCCGGTAGACACATGTCATCTGTCGCATTCGGCGCACACATCCTTCATCCCACATCCATGGATCGCGCCGGGCAGTGAGTGTTGCTGGTTGGTCCCGATCCATGGATCGCACCGGGTCGTGAGTGTTGCCGGTCGGTCCCGATCCATGGATCGCGCCGGGTCGTGAGTGTTGCCGGTCGGTCCCGATCCATGGATCACGCCGGATCGTGAGTGTTACCAGTCGGTCCCGATCCATGGATCACGCCGGATCGTGAGTGTTACCGGTCGTCACGATCCATGGATCACGCCGGATCGTGAGTGTTGCCGGTCGGTCCCGATCCATGGATCGCACCGGATCGTGAGTGTTACCGGTCGGTCCCGATCCATGGATCACGCCGGATCGTGAGTGTTGCCGGTCGGTCCCGATCCATGGATCGCATCGGCCCGGCAAAGATGCCTTCGCACACCCCGAGCTGCGGTGCCCGCGCCACAAACCGTGTCCGCCAGGCACCATCCATGGCTCGTCGAGACCAGTGGCGTCCGTCGACCGGCCCCAGCCATGGGCGATATCATGAGCCCATGCCCAAGAAAGAGCGCGCCAACGTCGCCACCATCCGCCTCGGCGAGGTCATCCGACGACTGCGTCTCGAGCGTGGCTGGACGCTGGTGACGCTCGCGAAGCGCTCGGGCATGAACGCCACCTACCTCGGCATCATGGAAAAGGGCGGCAACATGCTCAGCCTGGAGTCGCTCTACGAGCTCGCCCACGCCTTCAACGTGGAGCCCTGGGAGATCCTGCGCGAGTTCGAAGACCCGAGTCAGCCCGCAACGCCGAAAAAAGTGGAGTGAGCGACAGGCTGCCGCCGCTCGTCAGCGTGCGGTCACTTCACCGCGCGAAGCGTCGCTGGTGGCATCCCGAAGACGATTCCCGTCTCGAAGTCCACAGCCTTTCCCTCCATCTCGTAGGGCTTGAACCGCCAGGCGCGGAGGGCCTCGATGATGGCCTTCGACTGCTCGGGAAACGCGCTGAGCGGATGGACGTGCCGGACCTTTCCGTCGCGGCCGACGATCACGCGGACGGGGATGGTATTGAAGTGATGCGTGGGGAACAGAGGCTCCGTTTTCTTCACGGCCACGGAGTCGCTCACGCAGACCGGCGCGTTCTTCGCCTCCAGGGACATGCCCCGCATCGCGTTCTCCGCCGCGTCGAGCGCGGCCACGTCCGTGCCGGTCAGGGTGAAGGTCAGCGCATGACAGCGCATGTCGGTCGAGAGCACGCGCCAGTGCAGTCCCGAGCGCGGCGCGCGATAGCGCAGGCGATGGAACGTGCGGCCGGCGAGCGTCACCTGGTCGGGCTCCCCTTCCAGTTGATACACCGGCTCGAGGCCGCGGTGCATCCAAGCCACGTGCTCCTTCGCGCCGGCCATGTCGATCAGGCTGAAGAAGAGGTCCTGGGCCGTGACCAGCATGTGCGCGCGGACGCGCTGGTCGGGGTCGATCAGGGCGAGTTGCGTGAGCGCGTACGCTCCGGCGTCCGAGGGGGGCGGTCCCGCCGGCTGCTCGGTCCAGCCGGCGGGGATCGGATACGACAGATGAAAGTACGCGTTGCGATATCGTCCCTTCCCGACGCTCCCCTGTTCGGGAACGGGCGTCACGGAGTCGCTCGCGGCCGGCACCGGTCCCTTGAGCAGGACCACGTTCTGCGGAACCACGGACAGCAGGAGCGCGAGCAGGAGCGGCATCGTTCTCTCCTCTTATAGAGACCGCAGGAAGTAGATGAGGGCCTGTTTATTCGCCGTGGAGAGAGCGTTGTAATTGGCGATCACCGCATTGGCCTCCGAGCCGGTCGACGCATGCGCGGTGATGGCAGTCACCAGGTTGGAAGTCCGTCCGTCGTGCAGGAAGAAGATGCGCTGCCCGACGCCCCACAGCGGCGCGGTGCGGAACTGCGTGCCCTGCGCGGTGCCCTGCTGGATGTTGTCCGCGAGCCCCGTCCCCATGTGGTGGACGGCGAGATCGCTGAACAGCCTCACCGGCGCGTTGTTCAGACTGGCGGTGATGCTGGACGTGCCGGTGGTGAACTGCACCTTGTGGCATTTCGCGCAGCCGATCTCCGTGAAGATCGCTTCGCCGTTGATGATCTGGGAGGTGTTGGGACCCGATACCTCCTGCACCGGCGCCTTCAGGAGGCGCATGAAGATGGCGAACTTCGTGGCGTCGCTCGGCGTGTCGACCGCGGGCTCGTTGAAGTTGGTGTGGTCCTCCGGCGTCGGATTCAGCTTGCACTGCGCCGGCAGTCCGGTGGTTTTTGCTTCCCGCCCCGCCGGACGTTCCTGCGGCGAGAGCTCGTTGGTCACACCCATCTCGACGTTGTAGGCCTCACCGGCAAAGAGCTCCAGAGACTTGTTCTGCGCCTTCCAGCCGAAGCGGCTGATGGTGCCGTCGTTGCCGTTGCGGTTGAAGTTCGGAGTGATGCCCAGCGTGTTGCCGCTCAGCGAGGCGCGGTAGGCCAGGAGCGTCTCCTCGTCGATGTTCTCGATGAGACCTCCGCCGAACACGGGCGTCGGGATGCGGAAGGTGATGTTGTTGTTCGCGATGGCGGCCGTGAAATTCGGCTGCGAAATGACCGCCGACGTGCAGGTCCCGGCATCGCTGCGCCCGGCGATGGTGAAGAGAGGATGCACGCTGCCGTCGGGATCGTTGGTCTGGGGGACGCCGGCCGCGTCGGTGATGAAGCGGAAGCGCGCCTCGCGCACCGGTCCGTTGATGGTGATGAACGGCGGGATGGTGTTCGTGGCACCCTCCGCGCTGGCCGCGGCCACCTGCGGATTGACCGCCGGACTGCTGCCTCCCACTGCGGGGTGGGCATGGCACTCGACGCAGCTCAGCCCATTGAAGCGCGGTCCGATCCCCTCGGCCACGTCCTCGACTTCCTCGAAGGCGTCCTGCCCCGCGTTGAAGAAGTCGAGAATCGTGAGCGGAGTATTCGCAGCCACCGAGGGGAGCGGGCCCCCCGCACCGGGTGAGCCGCCGCGAGGCCCGGGATCGACCTGCGCGAACACCTGAACGACGACCAGGAGAGTAGCCAGGGACACCAGGGGAACGGTGCGGAATTTCACAACGCGACCTCCTCGAGAACCGAAAGGACTTCACCAGGCCACACGCGGAAAACTGCGACGATCGAATCGACTCGATGGGCGGCGGGGGCGTTCACTCCGTGTGCCCGAAACGGGCTGGAGGGCGGTTTTCCGGGATGAAAGCCCGGAATCCTGGTACGAAGCAGGAGCCCGGCAGTGGCTACTGAAGCTTCCGAAGCCGCGGCCGCACGCGATAGACTGAAAGACGGATATCCGGATGAGACGAACAGCGTTCAGCAATATTTTCTGGGGGCTCCTGTTCGTTGTCCTGGATATACGCCTCGGCGCCATTGATTTGATCCTGCCGGACTTCGTTGGCTACATACTCATCTTCCAGGGTCTCACCTTGCTGGCCCCGGAGCATCACGCGTTTCGAAAGGCCAGAGTCCTTGCAGCCGTCATGGTGTTTGTTTCCCTTCCCGGTTTCTTCGGGATGGGCAGCCTGGATCCGGCGTTTCTCAGGAGACAGTTGATCTCGGGGCTCACCGGCGACCTGAGTGCCCTGCTCCCTCGAGAGGTCCGCTCCGCCAGACTGCTGCGCACCACGAATTCACGAAGCTCCATCGATGCCAACAGAACGCGGAACCCGCAACGGGAAGAGGATGCGGTACTGGGAGAGTATTCCGACGGCACGACGGTCTTGATCCTGCGTTATGCATCGCCCGAAGAAGCTCTTCAGGCATTGAACGACAAGAGGGAAGCCGATTACTCGTCAGCGGGAATCCGGAAAAGAGCCGAGACGGATGAGTCGTTCAAGGTGGACCGCATGTCAGAGTCACACAGTACATCCGGTTCCGATGGAAGCAGAGTTTCGGAAGCCTCGAGCGTTGATATAGCAGACAGACGGATCCTGCAGTGGTGGAACAGGCGCTGGACCTGGTGGAATCTCTCGGACGGCAATCATAAGGGAGGCTGGAGCGGTAGCATCCTGTACATCGTCGAGGGATATGGAGCCTCTGCCGCCGCTTACAAGTCCGCCTTCGAGGGCGAGCGCCAGGACAAGAGTGGAATCACGGTCAACCCGCTATTTCCGCTTTCCGTCATCGGGGAGGTCCTGGATGCCATGATGATCTGGGCCATCTGTTCCGGGATCATGGCGCTGTCGCTGTCTTTGAATCAGTACGACTTGATGAATACCGCACGCCAGCGACGAGCCCTTTATCTGGCTTTGATCGCGACGGGATGGGTTTTCTCGACGATCGGGCTCATTGCGCCGAAGCTCATGTCCGGGCTGGTTCAGCCAGTACTTGCCGGCGGACTCGTCGTCTATGCCGTGGTGGTAATGATTGCAGTGGTTCTCATCATGGCCCTGATGCGAAGAGCCGCGAATTCTCTCTAGCGAAGCGGGGCCGAGCTGCAATCCCGCACCCCGGAGCTGCTTTTTGCCTCGTCCGAGGTTTTTTTCGCCGGTTCGTAGGTTTTCCCAGCCTCCAGCCTGCAACGCCGAAAAAGGTGGAGTGAGCGACAGCGGTGGTGCGCACCGGCGAGCCGCCGGTGGACCGGCCGGCCAGCGGCCGGCGCTCCGCGGTGCGTATGGACCGCCGGCGTCCCGCCGGCTGCGCGGGTGGCGTCTCGCCGCCCGCGTACTGATCACCGAGCAATACGCAGCCTCGCGGAGACAAAGCTTTGCCTCGAAAGAGATCAATACTGGAAGGGAAACACGGGACATTGAGCTCGCGCTTGGACGCGACGGCTTGTCGCCTCCCCATCGGGCGTCGAGGCGAATGCCTCCGCACTCCCTACCGGTGCGTTGTTGCGGCGTTGCTTTGCCACTGTGCAATGTAGGGCGTGGCTTCAGCCCGCCTCTCCCGCGGAAGGGCGCCTGCCGCCGGTCTCGCACGTCTGGAGTGCGGGGGCAATCGGAGGGTGTCTCAAAACCTGCCGCTGCGTGACTCTCTGTCGCCCGCTACGCGGGCTTGTTGCGGCCACGTGTCCGGTTCCCCCGACTGAAGCCGGGGCTATTCGCTTTCAGCCGCTACGCGGCTTTGTCCTCAGACGCGTAGCGGTCGTCAGCAATTAGCCTCGGCTTCAGCCGGGGAAGGATGCGTCACCACGAGACGAGCCCGCGTAGCGGGCGACAGGCACGATCCGCGTCTTGACACCCTCCAATCGCCTCCGCTTTCGAATTCGGTAGCCCCACCGCGACAGGCGCGCGAATGCGAAAGCGGAGGCGATTACCTCCGCACTCCAAACCACGCCCCCACTTTCCAGTGCGGATGGCAGCTTGCGGGGCGGCCCGTGCATCGTTCCTTGATGGTATCGCCACCCCCTCAGAGCGGGAATCGATCTCCTGAGCGAGTTCGAAGATCCGACCCACCCCGCAACGCCGAAAGTGGGTGAGCACCGTATGGAGTGCGGAGGTAACTCTTGCGGCCCGCCATACCAGATCGTCGACGTCGAGTTGTTACAAGAGGACGTCAGGCGTTGATGGTTTTACGCAGATACGGCATGATTCGCGGTACTAAGGGTCCGACACAACGTCAAAGCACGAGCCGGGGGGCATCCCCTGCGAATGCGCCATCTTCGACTGCTGGGGGCTTCAAAGACGTGACATCTCAGAAAGACGCCGAGACCCGTACTGCCATCTCAAAAGAGAGCGCCGATGTTGCCGTCGTGGGAGGGGGCATCGCGGGACTGTTCTGTGCGTATCTGCTCGCGTTGAACGGCAAGAGCGTGCACGTATTCGAGGCGACCGAGCGGCCGGGCGGCCGCATCCGCACGATCAGGCTCGATGCCCGGAACGAGGAGATCCCGGGCGTTTCCGGCGGCGACAAACAGCGTTCTATTCAGCAGTTCTATCGTGTGAAGAAAAACACGGACCTACGGGACACGATGGAGTTTCATGTCGAATTCGGACCGATGCGACTGGAGCTCGAAACCCAGTATCTCCTGGACACATTGCTGAAGAAACTGGACTTCAGGCCATACGAGCCGGGCTCGGACAAGGCCGCCGACGACATCGAAGACTTTCCATCGTACGCGTCTCCGACGTCCAGTCACGATCCGTCGTACCAGGTCCAACCCGGCGAGGAAGGCAAAGATCCGCTGGAATTGTTCGAGCTCGCCCTGCTGCGCATCATGCTCCGTCTCTATTTTCCGAAAGCGTCGAACGCCACAGCCGACGACCTGAAGAAAGACCACCGCGCGACCGACGGAGAAGACTTCCTTCTCATCAAGACAGAACAGCGGGACTTCGACGACCGCGTGGCAGACGATTTGTGGAAACGCCTGATCCGGTTACGGGAAGAGGTCACACTGCGTACGGCGACCGGCGAAAGCCTGCGGTCTTCGCTTCAGGCGTTTGCCAAAGGTCTCGACGACAAACATCGCTGGACGATTGCCACACATACTTACATCGATGGCGTGCCCCTGTACACACTCGGCTTCTGGAATCTGGTGAGCCAATACCTCAGTCACGATGCCATGCTCAAAGTCCGGGACCTGGGCACGTTTTACCACCTGCTGGATGAGAATCCGAACGCGTCAGAGTGGCTGACTTGGTGGCTCGCCGGGCTGTCGATCAGCGATCGTTTGAAGGGCATCGCCGGCGGCATGGAAACAATCGTCGACAAGCTGACGCACCAACTCCAAAACGCCAAAGGGTCAGTCGCGATCTTCAACAAGTGCAAAGTCGTCCGGCTCTCGCGGCCAGAGATCGCTGCCAATCAGAACGACGCTCCGAAAGACGGGCACCGCCTCACCATGACCGTGGGCGCAGATTCCACCGAGACGACCTCGCACCCCTACAAGCACGTCATCCTGGCGATTCCCAAACTACCTCTCCAGTCGCTGGTGTTACAGAGCCTCGAGTGTTTCGAAGAAAGAAAACGCAATCAGATCATGGAGTGGCTGGACTCGGCGCACGGCTTCCCGCTCGTCAAAGCGTTTTGTGTCGTCGACAACCGCTGGTGGGAAGAAGAGATCCGAACCAACCAGTTCGCAACGCGAATGCCCACGCGTGAGTTGCATTATTGGAAAGGCAACACACCGCGGAGCCGGCAAGGACTCATCATGGTCTATACCGACAGGCCAGCCTCGGCGTTCTGGAACAATTACGTGAAGAGCGGGCCCCACACCGACGTCGCGTGGTACCAGAGCCTGGGAGACCCACGGCGTGAGGATCCTTTCCATCAACGGACGCGCCTGAAGGAAAAGCTCGCCGATTATATTCGTACAGCCGACGCCCCGGATTTTTCTGCTGAGCATATCAAATGGGTCGCAATCCGGGATTGGGGACGCGATCCGTATGGCGGGAACCACGCCTGGAGACCCAAGCGAAAATACTGGCTGGTGATGCAGCGCCTGAGCAAGTTGCCTTTGACCGATCGTTACCCGACCGCTACGGTTCACATCTGCGGGGAAGCCTACTCCGATTATCACGGGTTCATCGAGGGCGCTCTCCGCTCCTCCGTTTATGCGTTGAGTCACATCCTCGGCAACAGTGAAAGCGCGATCAAGACCTGGCTGGGGCTGCTGAAGCCTGAGCGCGAAGATGGTGAGACCGGTAAAGCTGAGTCCAAGGACAAGTTCGACGAGTCGGAGTTCGACAAGCGAATCAAAATGTTGAGTTGGTGGATCCACCGGTTGAATGAGGGCGACCCGGACGCGAGCATCTACGGTTTGGCCGAGAACTGACACGCCGTGCGCCCCTCGACCCGTTCCGGGTGCCTTTCCGACGCCCTACGTCTCGGCGAGACGGCCGTCTGCCAGGCGCTGCATCGGATGGATCGTCCCTTGCGATAGTATCCGCGGCGAGCGCGGGCAGGCCCTCCGACCCGAGAATCCCTCGCGCACGGCAATCGTTAGGAAGACACATGTCATCTGTCGCATTCGGCGCAAACATCGCCTTCATCGAAGAGCTTTACGAGAAGTACCGCACCGACCCGAGCTCGGTGAGCGCGAGCTGGCGCGAGTTCTTCGCGGACTATGAGCCCCAGGGTGAGGAAGAGGACGACGTGGAAGAGCGCGTCGCCGCGGTTGCCGGTGGTGGTGCGACCGCCCCGGCCATCAAGCCCGCCCCCGCCGCCCCTCCCCCGCCCCGCCCGACCCCCGTCCCCCAGCCCACGCCCGCGCAGCCCGCCCAGCAGCCGCCCGCGGCCGCCGGCAAGCCCGTCGCCCTCCGCGGCGCCGCGTCCAAGATCGTTCAGAACATGGAGCTGTCGCTGACGGTCCCGACCGCGACCTCCATCCGCAACATCCCCGTCAAAGTCCTCGAGGAGAACCGGCGGGTCATCAACAACCACCTCGCCCTCATGGGCCAGTCCAAGGCGTCCTTCACCCACATCATCGCCTGGGCCATCGTCAAAGCCGTCAAAGACCAGCCCCGCATGAACTCCGCGTTCGCGGTGCAGGACGGCACGCCCACCCGCGTCGACCGTGAGGACGTCAATCTCGGCCTGGCCATCGACATCGAGAAGAAAGACGGCACGCGCTCGCTGCTCGTCCCGAACGTCAAGCGCTCCCAGACCCTCGACTTCGCCCAGTTCCTCAAGGCCTACAACGACATCGTCCGGAAGGCCCGCGCCAATCAGCTCGAAGTCTCCGACTTCGAAGGCACCAGCATCTCCCTGACCAACCCCGGCACCATCGGCACCGTGGCCTCCGTGCCGCGCCTGATGCCGTCGCAGGGCACCATCATCGCCACGGGCCAGATCGACTACTCCGCCGAATACTCCGCGAGCGATCCTTCCGTCCTGGCCGACCTCGGCATCTCCAAGGTGATGACGATGACGTCGACGTACGACCATCGCATCATCCAGGGCGCGGAGTCCGGCGCCTTCCTGGCCCGCGTCCACGAGCTCCTCCTCGGCGCGGACTCCTTCTACGACGACATCTATCGCGATCTGCGGATCCCGTACGAGCCGGTGCGCTGGGCGAAGGACCGCCATCGCCTGAACCTCGGCACGTCGAACGCGGACGACATCATCGCGCGCGAGGCCGCGGCGCTGCAGATGATCAACGCCTACCGCGTGCGCGGGCATCTCCTGGCCGACCTCGATCCGCTGGAGTACAAGGTCGCCAAGCACCCCGAGCTGGACATGCAGTTCTACGGCTTCACGCTGTGGGACCTCGACCGCGAGTTCGTCTGCGGCGGCCTTTGCGGCAAGCAGGAGGCGAAGCTCCGCGACATCCTCGACACCCTCCGCGAGACCTACTGCGGCAAGCTCGCGCCGGAGTACATGTTCATCCAGGAGACGGTGCAGAAGCGCTGGCTGCAGGACCGCATGGAGCCGTCGCGCAACAAGCAGCCGCTCGACGGCGCCACCAAGCGCCGCATTCTCCAGAAGCTCAACGACGCCGAGGCGTTCGAGCGCTTCCTGCACACGAAGTACGTCGGCCACAAGCGCTTCTCGCTCGAAGGCGCGGAGTCGCTGATCCCGATGCTCGACTACCTCTTCAATGAGGCGGCCGGCGACGGCGTCGTCGAAGGCGTGATCGGCATGGCCCACCGCGGCCGTCTGAACGTGCTCGCGAACACCCTCGGCAAGTCGTACGAGCAGATCTTCCGCGAGTTCGAAGGCGACATCGACCCGAACTCCCGCGAAGGCTCGGGCGACGTGAAGTACCACCTCGGCGCCGAGGGCAAGCACGAGTCGACTGCCGGCGCGTCGATGAAGCTCTCGCTCGCGTCGAATCCGTCGCACCTCGAGGCCGTCGATCCGATCGTCGAAGGCATGGCCCGCGCGAAGCAGAAGCTGATCGCGGACAAGAACCGCTCGCTGGTCATCCCCGTGCTCCTGCACGGCGACGCGGCGTTTGCGGGACAGGGCGTCGTCGCCGAGACGCTCAACCTCTCCCAGCTCCGCGGCTACCGCACCGGCGGCACGGTGCACATCGTCATCAACAACCAGATCGGCTTCACCACCGGCCCCGAGTCCGCGCGCTCCTCGGTCTACGCGACCGACGTCGCGAAGATGGTCCAGGCCCCGATCTTCCACGTCAACGGCGACGACCCCGAGGCGTGCATCCGCGCGGTCAAGCTCGCGTACGACTTCCGCCAGCAGTTCCACAAGGACGTGGTCATCGACCTGGTCTGCTACCGCCGCCACGGCCACAACGAGGGCGACGAGCCGTCGCTCACGCAGCCGAAGATGTACAAGCTGATCAAGGAGCACCGCTCGGTGCGGAAGATCTACACCGAACAGCTCCTCCGCAAAGGCGACATCGACCCGGCCGAGGCCGAGGAGTGGCTCAACCACTACCAGGGCAAGCTGCAGGAGGCGTTCGACCGCACCAAGGAGCAGGAAGCGCCGCACAGCCAGCGCGACCCGCTCTGGACGGACGAGGAAGTCACCGGCTACCAGAACGCGCCTTCGCCCGACACCGCCGTCCCCGCGGACGTTCTCGACAAGGTCCGCGCCGCGCTCACGTCGCTGCCCGAGGGCTTCACGCCGCACCCGAAGCTCAAGCCGGTGCTCGCGAAGCGCGCCGCGATGGCCGAGGGGAAAGAGCCGATGGACTGGGGCACCGCCGAGCAGATCGCGTTCGGCTCGCTCCTCGTCGACGGCTTCCGCGTCCGGCTCTCCGGACAGGACGTCGGCCGCGGCACGTTCTCGCACCGCCACGCCCTCGTGCACGACAACGTCACCGGCCAGGGATACGTCCCCCTCAACGCGCTGGCCCACTCCAAGCCGTCGCCCGTCGCCGATCCCGTGGTCATGGACAACGCCCTCTCGCAGGAGACCAACGAGCCCGACGCGGCCCAGGTCAGTCTGGCCGTCTACGACTCCCTGCTCTCCGAGTACGGCGTCCTCGGCTTCGAGTACGGCTACTCCGTCGCCGACCCCGGCGCGCTGGTGCTGTGGGAGGCGCAGTTCGGCGACTTCATGAACGGCGCGCAGATCGTCATCGACCAGTTCATCTCCTCGGCGGAAGAGAAGTGGGGCCAGCACTCCGGCCTCGTGCTCCTCCTCCCCCACGGCTACGAAGGCCAGGGCCCCGAGCACTCGTCCGCGCGCCTCGAGCGCTTCCTGACCCTGTGCGCCGAGGGGAACATGCAGGTCATCTATCCGACGACGCCCGCGCAGTACGCGCACGCGCTCCGCCGGCAGATGAAGAACAACCCCCGCAAACCGCTCATCGTCATCTCGCCCAAGTCGCTCCTGCGCCACCCGATGGCCGTGTCGCCCGTCGCCGAGCTCGCGAACGGCCGCTTCGAGCCGGTCCTCCGCGACGTCGCCACCAGCGACGAGACGAAGCGCGTCATCATCACGTCCGGCAAGGTCTACTACGACCTCCGCCAGGCCCGCGACAAAGCGAACGCCAACGTCGCCATCCTGCGCCTCGAACAGTTCTACCCGTTCCCGCAGGCCATGCTGGCCGAGGCGCTCGAGCAATACCCCGGCGCGACGGACATCGTGTGGGTCCAGGAAGAACCGCGCAACATGGGCGCCTGGCCGTTCCTCCACGAACGCCTGGCCACGTTGCTGGGCGCGAACCAGAAGCTGACGTACGTCGGCCGCCCCCTGGCCGCCGCCCCGGCGACGGGCTCGCACCACCGCCACGACGAGCAGCAGAAGGCGTTGGTCGAACGGGCGCTGGCGCTGTAGCGGAGTGCGGCAGCGCCAGCTGCCGCACGCACACACGGTAGGGAAATCCACCACCGGGGTCCTCCTATGAACAAGGAGGCTCCAATGAGCCGTGTGTTCGCCCTACTCTCGATCGTCATCCTGATCCCGCTCGCCGCGGCGGCCCAGCAGCGCGCCACCCGCGAGGACGGCGTGATCGTCCTCCTCCATCCCGACGGCCGCTGGACGCTGGCGCCGGACGACGACGACCCGCCGCTCGGCGATGTGCGCGTCTTCTTCGGCAACCTGCACTCGCATACCGACTACAGCGACGGCAGCGGCATCCCGGCCGATGCGTACGCGCACGCGCGGGACGTCGCGAAGCTGGACTTCCTCGCCGTGACGGAGCACAACCACGCCCAGGCCGGCGCCATCGCCACGAACCACGCGCTCTACAACGGCGCGCAGCCGGCGTCGCTGATCAGCACCGCGGCACGATTCAACGCGGACGGCGAGTTCGTCGCGCTGTACGGTCAGGAGTTCTCGACCATCAGCTCCGGCAATCACGCCAACGTCCTCGAAGTGCGAGACGTCATCGCCACCTCCGCCGTCCCCAACGGCGCGTGGGACGTGCTCCTCAACACGTGGCTCCCCGCACATCCGGACTCCGAGGGGAAGCCGGCGCTCATCCTGCTCAACCACCCCGCGACGAACGACAGCCCGAACGCGAAGGAGTACGGCATCGCGAAATTCGCAAATGCGAGCGCGTGGCGCTCCCGTCTCGATCCGCACGCGGAGCTGATCAACATCGTCAACGGCCCCTCGCACGAGGGCACCGTGCCGGGCAAACCCAGCGAGAACGAGTTCCTCCGCTACCTCAACATCGGACTGCACGTCGCGCCGACCGCCGACCAGGACAATCACCTGCGCAACTGGGGCAGCGCGGCGCAGACGCGCACCGGGCTGTGGGCGCCGTCGCTCACGAAAGCGAACGTGCTCGCCGCGCTGCGCGAGCGCCGCGTGTATGCGTCCGAGGATGCGAATCTGCGGATCATCGGGACCGTGAACGGGAAGCTGATGGGAACGCGCTTCACGGGCGCGGACGTGCCCGTCTCCGGCAGCGCGCTCGACATCCGTGTGTCCTTCGCCGATCCTAACGAGCCGAATGCGCGGTACGTCGTCGACGTCTACGGCGATCGCGTCGGAGGGCTCGTCGCGGACGTGGTCGCGCAGCACACGCACGAGGGCAACGGCACCCTGACCATCAGCGACGTCTCGTACGGCGGCGGCGACCAGTATTTCTTCGTCAAAGTGACGCAGACCGACCAGGACTCCGAACTGCGCGACCGCGCGTGGCTGGCGCCGGTCTGGATCGAGCGGGCGGCGGGCGGGCCCATGGCGCTCGCCGCCGCTGCCGAGCCGCTGGTCAGCCTCGCCCTCGACGTGAACCCCGCGCGCGAAGAGGCGATCGTGACGAACATCGGCGACGCGACGGTGAACCTCAGAGGCTGGACGATCGTCAGCACGGTCGACAACCAGCGCTTCACGTTCCGCAACAACCTGACCATCGCCCCGCGCGAGTCCGCGATCGTGACCAGCGGCAGCAACGCGCGGAGCGGCCTTCGGGTGCTGCGCTGGGACGACACGAACGACTTCATCTGGCTCAACGACGGCGATCCGGGGCTGCTGCTCGACCCGGACGGCGCGGTGCGGGCGGAGAGTCCGTAAGAGCGCCCGTCGCCGCTCCGATCCTCGCCTTGAGGCGCCGGGTGAGGGCAGCCCGAGACACAGAGGCACAGAGTGGAACGGAGGAACAAGTGCGAGAATCCACTTTCATGAGACGTATCCTCCTCGCGCTCGCCGTCGCCTCCAGCCTGCACGCCGCCTCCTCCGAGCAGAAGGCGTTGGTGGAAAAGGCGCTGGCGCTGTAAGAGCGCCCGCGCTCTGGGAGCGCCGGCGTCCCGCCGGCTGTCGTGGCGGCGTCCCGCGCCGCCACTCGGGCGGGCGGGGGAACGTGGCACCCACGCGAGAGGCTCCGTCCTCCCGAGTGCCCGGCCGGCGGGACGCCGGCCGGACAGCCGGCGAGACGCCGGCGCTCCAAAGCGCGCAGGAACCCGCGCGCCCTCCCTTGGGGCGCCCCCCTTGGTAAGCAGCGGGTAAGCACATGCGGGCAGGATTCGCGGCGGTGATTCGACGACTTTTGCTCATCGCGCTTTTCGCCACGGCCGCAGCCGCCGAGCCGCGGCGTTACATCGTCGAGTACGGCCCCACCGCGCGGCAGCGCTTCCGCAGCGAGGCCGCGGAGGTCGCGGTCGTCCATCACGAGTTCTCGCGCGTCTTTCACGGCGCGGCCGTCGAGCTGCGCGACGGGCAGTCCGCCGCCGATCTCGCGCGGCTGCCCAACGTCGTCGCGGTGCATCCCGACACCGAGGTCGTCGCGTTCTCCACGATTGCCGGCAACGGCTCTCCCGCCAACCGCCAACCGCGAACCGCCAACAACGCCCGCGGCGACGGCATCGTCGTCGCCGTCATCGACACCGGCATCGACGGCACCCATCCCGCGCTCGCGGGCAAGGTGATCGGCGGCTACGACTTCGTCGACAACGACGGCGATCCGATGGACGACCACGGACACGGCACCCACGTCGCCGGGATCATCGCGGCGGAAGGCGGGACCATGACCGGCGTCGCGCCGGGCGTCCGCCTGCTGGCGTACAAGGTCCTGAACGCCGAGGGGCGGGGGATGACGTCCGGCGTGATCGCGGCGATCGAGCGCGCGCTCGATCCCAACGGCGACGGCAACTTCTCCGATCGCGCCGACATCGCCAACCTCAGCCTCGGCGACCGCGGGCGTCCCGACGGCCCGCTCGCGCAGGCGGTCGATCGCGCGGTCGCGGCGGGCATGGTCGTCTGCGCGGCCGCCGGCAACGACGGCGCCTTCCATCGCATCGGCAGCCCGGCCGGCGCGGCCCGGGCCATCACCGTCGGCGCGTCCGGGATCGAGGAAGGGACGACCGTGCTCGCGTACTTCAGCTCGCGCGGCCCGGCGACCGGCAACGCCGCGATCAAGCCCGACGTCATCGCGCCCGGGCAGCGCATCGTCTCGACGTGGCTGCATCACGGCTACAACGAGGCCAGCGGCACCTCCATGGCCACGCCGTACGTCGCCGGCCTGGCGGCCCTGCTGCTCGAAGAGCACCCCGGCTGGACGCCCGACCGCGTGAAGTCCGCGCTGGCCACGACCGCCCGCGCCGTGGACGGCGAAGAGGTGATGGCGCAGGGGACGGGCGTGCCCGACCTGCTCCTCGCCCGTGTGAACACGCTCGTCGCGTCGCCGTCGCACGTGAGCTTCGGACTGGACTCCGTCACGTCCGCGACGTGGGCTTCGACGAGGAGCATCACACTGCGCAACGACGGCGACGCGCCCCGCACAGTGCATGCGTCCGTGCCGGGAGCGCCGGAGGGCATCCACCTCCAGGTGACGCCCGCCGAAGCCACGCTCGCGCCGGGCCAGTCTCTCGAGCTCACGCTCGCCATCGACGTCGACCACGCCACCCTCGGCTCCCCGCGCACCGCGTCGCTGGCGTTCGGAGGCACGCTCGTCGTCGAATCCGGCGGCGAGACGCTCCGCCTGCCGTGGGCCTTCGTCCGCGCGGCGCGCGCGACGATCCGCCCCGAGGGGGACGAGCCGCGGATTCTCTGGTCCTCGGAGCAGCCGCGGTATGCGTCGCCGGTCCCGATCGGCGGAGGGGCGATGGAGCTGCTGCTCGAGCCGGGGCAGTTCGACTTCGTCGTCGTGACGGGAAAGCAGGACGAGCTGCGCATGGTCGTCGTCGAGCAGCAGCAGGTCACGGGCGACCTCGACTTCGCCGTCACCGACGCCGACGCGCCGCACGAGATCCGCTTCTCCGCCGTGGACGAGCGCGGGACGCCGTTTCCGGACGGCGACGGCACGAGCACGCTCCGCTCGCTCCTGCTGCGGCTGTCGCTGCCGGGCCAGCGCACGGCCGCGCTGCCGGACGTCCGCGCCCGGAAGATCCGCACGTCGCCGTTCAGCGACCGTTTCGGTCTGCTCGCCATCGAGGCCTTCGTCGACCGCAACGGCGGACGCGTGTACGTCGCGCAGCACGCGCCGCTCGGGAACGTGACCTCCGATCGGACGTTGACGATCGCGCCGGGCGACTACGCGGCGCAGGAGGTCTCGCTGCGCTTTCCGCAGTCGGGAACGCGGCGCGAAGTGCAGATCATGCCGCGCGACTGGCCGCGCAACCGGATGGAGCATCGCCTGCCGGCGCCACCGTCGCTGCGCTTCGCGGCCGGCGGCCCGGAATGGAACGGGACGCTCTTCCTGACGAAGGAAGTCCACGAGGACGCCGCCGGCGGCGTGCAGCTCGCGCTGTACACGGACGGCGATCCGCACGCTCCGGCCGCACTGATCACGCCCGTCATCCGCCGCAATGGGCACGGCTTCTTCGCGGGCTGGGGCTTCGCGGAGTCCATCCTGCCGATGCGCGCCATGCCCGGAGAAGCGCTGGCGTTCGGCGACGGCGCGATGCACGTCCCCGGTCCGATCACGGCCTTCCCGGAAGGACTGGTGGGAGACGGCGAGGTCTACGGGAACCGCGGCGACCGCCGGCGGAGCGACACGCTGACGGGGATGGTCCGCGTGCGCGACGACTCCGGCGCCGAAGTCGGCTCCGGCCCGGTCACGCCGCAGTCGTTCTTCCTGCCGCTGCCGCGCACCGGACGGTTCACGGCCGAAATACACTACGCGGGCGGCGCGTCGCTGGCGATGCGCTTCGACACGCGGCAGGGCATCGACACGCTGCCTGCCGTCACCTCGCTCGCGATCCTCGACGGCACCGGCCGTCACGCCACCACCCTCCCCGCCAACGGCAACGGCGCGTTGCTCTTCTCGGCGGCGGATTACGAGGGCGGCGAGTACCGGCGCATCGCGGCCGGCGCGACGAAGGTGTTCTTCCGCCGTCGCGGCACCGAGACCTGGAGCCCGCTCACGGCGGTGGCGACAGGCGACGAGGAGACCAGCAACGACCACTTCCGCTGGCCAGCCGGGATGCTCTTCCGCGCGGAGCTGAACGACGTCCTGCGCAACGGCCCCGGCGAATACGAGCTCGCGATCGAAGTCGCGGACGAAAAGGGCAACACGACGCGCTGGCAGACCGGTTCCGCGTTCCGCGTCGAAGGCGTGTCCGCCGGAAAACGCCGCGCGGTCCGCCCCTGAGCGGAGCTCCCTCCGTCCCACTCTGTGGGACGGAGGAAGCGATGGATTGCCTCCGCACTCCAAAGCGTCGAGAATCGGCGCTCATGAGACGTATCCTCCTCGCGCTCGCCGTCGCCTCCAGCCTCCACGCCGCCTCCTCTGACGATCTCGATCGCAAAGTCACGATGCTGGGGAAGATGGTCTTCGCCGGCTCGCCCTCCTTTTCGCCCGACGGCAAGCGGGTCGCGTTCATCACCAGCATCAGCGGCTCGCCGCAGGTGTGGACCGTCGCGGCCACCGGCGGCTGGCCCGACCAGGTCACCGCCTTCGACGACCCCGTCTCGAACGTGAAGTGGTCTCCCGACGGCGAATGGCTCGCCGTGCAGGTCGCGCCGGGCGGAGGGCTGAGCGAGCAGATCTACCTCATGCGCCCGGACGGCGCGGGCTCACGCATGATCACCGAGGGGGGAAAGACCAACAACACCCTCGGCGCCTGGACTCCTGATTCCAAATCCCTGGTCATCGCCTCCAACCGGCGCACGCCGGACGCGATGGACATCTGGATCCTCGACGTGGCCAGCGGCGCCAGGCGCATGGTCGCGCAGAACACCGGCATCGGGGGCGTCGCAGAAGTGAGCGCCGACGGCAAGTACGCCCTTCTCTGGCGCCTCGTCAGCCGCGGCGACGAGGACTTCTACCGCGTCGCCCTCGACGGCAGCGGCGAAGTGCATCTCACACCGCACAAGCCACCCGCCACGTTCGCCACCGGCGAGTTCGGCGCGACCTCCGACGTCGTCTACCTCTCCGGCAATCCCGATCGCGACCGCGAGGCCTTCGGCCGCGTCGTCATCACCGGCGGCAAGGCGGGTCCGTTCGAGGTGCTCTCCGAGCGCAACGACGCCGAGCTGGCCGGTTTCATCCTCAACGACGCCGTGACGACCGCGGTGCTGAACTGGAACGTCGCCGGCCGCAGCGAGCTGCGCATCCTCGATCTGGCGACCAAGGAGCAGGGCATCCTCCCCTTGCCGCCCGACGCCGACATCGCCTTCCTCCAGGAGTTCGCGCGCGACGGCAAGCGCTTCGCCACGGTCTTCTCCGGCTCGAAGGCGCCGCTCGACATCTGGGTCATCGACATCGAGGCGAACACGCGCCGCCAGCTCACACGCAGCCCGCATCCGGGCGTCGATCTCGCGGAGCTCGTCCGTCCCGAGCTCGTGCAGTACAAGGCCCACGACGGCCTGGAGCTGAGCGGCTGGCTCTATCGTCCGCAGAATGCGAAGGCGCCGTACCCGACGGTGCTCAGCTTCCACGGCGGGCCGGAGGGACAGGAGCGGCCGTCCCTGAGCTCGACCTACCAGGCGCTGCTGGCCAACGGCATCGCCGTCTTCGCGCCGAACGTCCGCGGCTCGGCCGGCTTCGGCAAGAAGTTCGTGAACCTCGACAACGGCAAGCTGCGCGCGAACGCCGTGCGCGACATCAAGTCCACCGCCGACCACCTCGTCGCCCAGAACATCGCCGCCCCCAAACGCCTCGGCATCATGGGCGGCTCCTACGGCGGCTACATGGTCATGGCCGGCGTCACCGAGTGGCCCGACCTCTTCGCCGCCGGCGCCAACCTCTTCGGCGTCGTGAACTTCGAGACCTTCTTCAAGCACACCGAAGGCTGGATGGCCGCCATCTCCACGAAAGAGTACGGCGACCCCGCCACCGAAGCGGACATGCTCCGCGCCCTCTCCCCCATCCACAAAGTCGACCGCGTCAAGACCCCGCTGATCGTCCTCCACGGCGCAAACGACACCAACGTCCCCGTCGTCGAGGCCGAGCAGGTCGTCGAGTCGCTGAAACGGCGGAACGTGCCGGTGGAGTACGTGCTGTTCCCGGACGAGGGCCATGGCTGGCGCAAGACGCCCAACCGCGTGCGGTCGGTGGTGGCGATCACGAAGTTCTTCGGGGAGAGGCTGAAGTAGGGGCGCCGGCGCACCGCCGGAGTAAACTGGATCGATGCTGTCGCAGATCGAAGTCGTCCATACCGATCCCGAGATCCTCGCGGGCGAGCCGGTGTTCGTCGGTACGCGCGTTCCGCTGCGAAACCTGTTCGACTACCTCGAGGCGGGAGATCCCCTCGAGACGTTTCTCGACGCGTTCCCCGACGTCACGAGGGAACAAGCGGTGGCAGCCCTGGAGCTCGCAAGAGAGGCAATGACGGCGAGTGCGAATTCTCGTTGATCAGTGTCTTCCACGACATCTGGCGACAGAGCTCCCGGGGCCACGAGCATTGAGTTCCAGCAGAACGTAAGGCGGATCGGCATCGCCGTCATCGCCCTCGAAAATTTTCGGAATCGCATCCAGGACCTTCGCCCCGCGATCCCTCGAATTCTCGAGGAACTGACGCACATCCAACCGGGCCAGGTCGTCACGATTACCCGGACATGATGCGCTGCAAATAACTCGACAATCCGCGCTGGCGGGCCTATCCTTTCCGGCATCCCATGCGACTCCGCATCCTGGCCGTTCTCGCCCTCGCTCTGTCCACCACTGCCTCGGCGAAAGAGGTGTTCCTCTCCATCGCCGGCAGCGTCGGCAACTTCCGTACGGATACGCACATCTTCAACCCTTCCGCGACGAAGGACATCGTCGTGCAGGCGACGTTTCTGCGTGCAGGCGGCGATGGGAATCATCCGAACAACTCCGGGGCGCAGGCGAAGGCGATCACCATTCCGCGGCGCTCGACGGCCGTCTATGACGATGTCGTGACCTCGCTCTTCCAGACCACGGGGCTGGGCGGCATCCGGCTGCAGTCGGACGACGACTTCCTCGCCACCCAACGGATCTACGCCGACGAAGCGGCGGGAACGCTCGGGCAGTTCATCGTCGGGGAGGCGGTGTCCGAGGCGTTGACGCGGGGCGTGGTGATGCAATTGCGGTCGAAGGGGACCGGCGGCAAGGGATCGTTCCGCACGAACGTCGGGTTCCTCAATCCGAATGCCGCCGAGGTGAACGTGACGCTGCGCCTGTACGACGCGCTGAATCATGTCGTGGCGACGAAGACCATGCGCCTGCTGCCGTTCGGGGTGGTCCAGCCGCTCAACGTCAACGGCTTCTTCTCCGCGCCGGGCGCCGACCTGTCGAACTTCTTCGTCACGTTCGAGGCGACGCATCCGATCTTCGGCTACGGCTCGTTCCTCGACAACGGCAGCGTCGATCCGGCCTACGTGGCGGCGCAGCGCGACACGGGCGAGGACCCGCCCATTCAGACGACGAAGACGTACGACGTGACGCTGCGCAGTTTCGAGATCGTCTTCACGCCCGAGCTGAACATCGCGCCGGGGGACGAGGTGGTGTTCCGCATCCGGACCGAGGAGGATGCGCACGGCTTCCAGCTCAACCACCCCAACGGAACCGCTCTGATCCCGAGTCGCATCTACACCCCCGGCGAGGCGGCGGTCGCGTTTACCTTCACCGCCTCGGAAACCGGAACGTACGACTATTTCTGCACGCTCCCGGGGTGCGGCGGCTTCTACCTGGGGCACGCCGGGATGTTCGGGTCGTTCGACGTGGGCAGCGGCTCAACCCAGAAGTCGCCGGGGAAAGCGTCCACGACGCACGTGCACCATCATCATTGATCGGAAGGTCAGCGGGCGCCGTCCAGCTCGAGGAGCGGCAGCTTGCGGTCCGGCGCGCCGGGCATCGGCGCGGACACCTCGCCGACGCGGCGGGCGCCTAAACGGAGATAGAACGGCTCGGCGTGCGGGTCGGCGACGATGGCGATGATGCCGCGCGCGGCGCTGCGCGCGTGCTCGACCAGCGCGCGGCCGACGCCCTGCCGGTGCGCGCGCGGGTCGACCCAGACGTGCTCGAGGAACGCGTGCGCGTCCGATTCCTGGAGCTGGCAGACGCCGACCACCTCGTCATCGAGCGCGGCGATGAAGGTCGTGTGCCGCTCGATGTCCGTGGCGGTGATCTTCAGGTCCACGTCCCACGCGTCCAGCCATTCGGCCGGGTAGCCCCAGTGAGCCTTCGCGGAGCGCGCCAGCTCGGTCGCGCGGGCGGAGTCGGAGGGTACCGCGCGACGGATCGAGATGCGCATGGGGGATTATAGGGTCGCGGAGGCAGCCCGCGGGCGCACGGGAAGACGGATGTACCGATTTCGCACGTTCTTTACAGCAATTGCCGATGCCACGAGTCGCCGGCGCGGCGCTCCCAGGTGCCCGTGCGCACCTCGCCGAGCTTCTCCGCCGTCACGTCGAAGACCGGCGTGTCGGCGTTCGCCGTATGGCGGAAGTCTCCGCGCGGCACCACGCGCACCGCACCCTGGTCGCGGAGGAACACGCGGGTGGAGTCGAGGATCTGCACGTTCAGCTCGCGCTCCAGGCTCTTCAGCGTCCCGAACATGCGGTCGATGCTGCAGCCCGATTTCTCCCGCTTCTCGTCCGCGGCGATGATCAGAAAGCTCCCCTCGCGCAGGTCGCGCGCGCCCTTGATGGGCACGCCGTGCGCGGCCCAGTTGTCGAGAAACTCGTCGACCTGGCGGAGCAGGGTCGCGCTCTGCTGCGCGTCGAGGGCGGGAGAGATACCGAAGATCCAGATGTGGGCGTCGTTGCTGAGCTGGTCGATGTTCACGCGCATGGTCGGCCCTAGTCTATCGTTCTCCGTCCCCCTCTGTGTCTCTGTGTCTCTGTGGTGAATACCCACGTGCCTCCCGCGAGGCACGTTCGGATTCACCACAGAGACACAGAGGCACAGAGGGGGACGGAGGGTGAACTTCGATAAACTCGGTCCCGTGAGCATTGCAAAGATCCTCGACATGCTGGCCGGCCGCACCTCGGAAGTGCAGCCTCAGCGGCAGCACGACCCTCTCCGCCTCGCCACCGCCGCCGTCCTGCTCGACATCGCCTACGCGGACGGCTCGTTCACGCCGGCCGAGGATGGGAACGTGACGGCGTTCCTGTCGTCGAAGTTCCAGCTTTCGCCGGAAGACGCGAAGGAGCTGCTGGAGGCGGCGGACGAGATCCGCAAGAAGACCGTCGACCATTTCGCCCTGACGCACTACATCCGCAAGAACTCGCCGCTCGAAGAGCGCATCGAGATCGTGAAGACGATGTGGCGCCTGGTCTACAGCGACGGCAGGTTGACGGACATGGAGGGCTATCTCGTCCGCAAGCTGGCGGACCTCCTCGGCCTGGAACATCACGTGATGATCGATGCGAAGAGCGCGGTTCTTCGTGAGATCGACGCGTGACCCTTCGGCTTCGCTCAGGGCAGGCGACTGCCATCATCGGCGCCGGTCCCATCGGCCTCGAGCTCGCCGTGGCCTTCAAGCGCGCGGGCATCGAGTACGTCCAGTTCGACGCCGGCCAGATCGGCGCGACGATGCAGTGGTATCCGCTGGAGATGGTCTTCCACTCCAACGCGGAGCGCCTGGCCATCGCGGGCGTGCCCATCCAGGTGCCGGACCAGCAGAAGATCAAGCGCGAGGAGTTCCTCGCCTACCTGCGCGCGGTGGTGCTGCAGTTCGACCTGCAGGTGCGGACGTACGAGCGCGTGGTGTCGATCGAGCGCGGGGACGGCTCGTTCACGCTGCACACCCGCGCCGTCGATGGTCCACATGTTTACCATGTCACCGAGATCGTCCTGGCCGTCGGCGCCATGCACATGCCCAAGCTCCTCGGCATCCCGGGCGAGGACCTGCCGCACGTCACGCACTACTTCCACGACCCGCACACGTACTTCAACCGGCGCCTGCTGATCGTCGGCGGACGCAATTCGGCGATCGAGGCGGCGGTGCGCTGCCAGCGCGCGGGCGCGCAGGTGACGGTCAGTTACCGCCGCGAGGACTTCGACGCGACCAGCGTGAAGTTCTGGCTCCTGCCCGAGATCCGCTCGATGATCCGCGACGATCGCGTGCGCTTCCTCCCCCGCACGTGGCCGGTGGAGGTCCGCAACGGAACGGTGCTGATGAATACGGGCGAGGAGCTGGCGGCGGACTTCGTCCTCGCCCTCACCGGCTATCGCCAGGACACGACGCTGTTCGAGATGCTCGGCGTGGACCTGCAGGGCGGGGACTGCCAACCGCGGCTCGATGCGGAGACGATGGAGACGAACGTGCCGGGCGTGTTCGTCGCCGGCACCGCCATCGCGGGCTCGCCGCGGGAGCGCGTGCGGATCATCGTCGAGGACTGCCACGTGCACGTGCCGCGGATCGTGTCCGCGATCCAGGAGCGCCGTGGCCGTCCTTGACCTCCCCCGCGACTTCCGCGCGGACCTGATCCTCCGCTACCTCGGCCGCGACTCGGACAGCCTGTGCGAGCGTGTCGACGGCACGACGATCGAGACGGCGACGGTGACGATCGCGCTGGGCAAGCGCCGTGCGGACGTCGACGGCGACGTCGAGACCGCCCGCCGCCTCCTCGGTCTGCATCACGACAACGCGCCTCTCGAGCGCGCGCATCCGGACCTCGTGCGGGGCCACGAAGGCGCGCGGCTGCCGCAGACGGCCACGGTGTGGGAGAGCCTGATGTGGGCGATCGTCGGCCAGCAGGTGAACCTCGCCTTCGCCTATCGCCTGCGGCGCGTGCTGGTCGAGCTGTGCGGACTCGAGGCGCGCAACGGGCTGCGGCTGCACCCGGCGCCGGAGAAGGTCGCGGAGCTGGACTACGCCGATCTCACGTCGCGCCAGTTCTCGCGCTCGAAGGCGCAGTACGTGATCGACACCGCCCGCCTCATCGCCTCGGGCGCCCTGCCGCTGGAGACGTTTCCGGCGCGCGAGCCGGGCGCGGTGGAGGCGGCGCTGACGGAGGTGCGGGGGATCGGCACGTGGACGGCGAACTACGTGATGATGCGCGGCTGCGCGTTCCCCGACTGCGTGCCCGCGGGCGACAGCGCGCTCAGCGCGTCGCTGCGCACCTACTTCTCTCTCGATCGCAAAGTAGATGCGCAGCAGACGCGCGAGCTGATGGAGCGGTTCGCGCCGTGGCGCAGCCTGGCCACGTATCACTTCTGGCTGCGCCTGACGGCGTGATCAGGGAATCGGCGGCTCCTCGCCGTCGCACGTGCAGGCGAAGAGCGAGGAGATGGGCGTCGTGAAGCCGCAGCCTTCGACGTACGGAATCGTCGCGGCCGGAATGCCGAACCCGACGGTGTGTCCTTTCACGGCGGTTTTCTCGTCGTACACCACCTTGGACACCGGGAACACGAACGGCGACCAGCCCGGGAACTTCACGAAGACCTCGCCCTCGACTTCCAGTCGATCGGCCTTCACCGCGTTCCAGTTGCCGGTCCAGCTCCTCTTGAAGTGCTCGACCTTCACCCGTCCCGTGGCGTTGAAGATGTAGTTGTAGCGGCGGCTCGTATTCACGATGCGAAAGTCGCCGCTCGTGGCGGACTCGGTGTCCCGGCAACTGCCGGACGCCGACATCGGCTCCCAGTACGCATCGCGATCGGGAACGCCGTCGGGATAGTTGCGCTCGAACCAGCGCGCGCGCAGATCCTCGATGTCGCTCTCCACGACTCCCTCGATCTTCTCCAGCGGATAGCGCATGCGCGCCATGGACCACGCGCTCGCGAGCACGCGATCCGCGTAGCCCTCGCCGATCTCGCGGCAGAGATCGCCGAAGTGACGGCAGTCGAACGGCGCAGCCATCTGGCGCAGCACGGCGTCGCGGTCGTACCCCCGCGGGGAGTAGTGGGTCATGATCTCGTCGATCTCCCTCTCCGTGAGCCCATACAGATACGAGCCGGCGTGGACTTCGATGGCGACGAGCGTGAACAGCACTGCGGCGACGATGGACGGAATTCTCCTGAACAGACCTGACATGTCTTCTTCTCCTCCGAATTGTTCTGAGGCCGGCCACTATCCTCGGAAGGGAGAAGGAAATCGTTTGGGGCCCATGAATTTTCGATGAGGAAGTTCTGAGGGTGAGGCTCTGCGCCGGAGGCGCGACAGAAGGTAGCCGGTGGTAAGCGCGGAGCGCAGCCACCGGACCAGGGTCGCCCCATTTCGGCCCCGGAGGGGCCGCAGAAGGCGTCTGGCGCCCCTCCGGGGCGCGTAATCTTCGCGATCCTACCCGGTGGCTGCGCCGCTTCGCGGCTTGCCACCGGCTACCTTCTTCTGTCCCTCCGGGACATGTGTCATCAGAAGCGTCCGCGAAGCACATGCCTGCCGCCCCACCCAACCGCTTCCGCACTCCAAATCAGCTCTGCGTCAACAGCGCGAAGCCGATCATCTTGTAGAGCAAACGTGCGCCGACGTTGGCGTCCCATTCCGTGTCGCCGGGCGATACCTCGCACAGATCCAGCCCCACGATGCGCTTGCCGGAGCGGCGGATGGCGCGCAGCAGACCGATGGCCTCGTTCCAGGAGAGGCCGCCGGGGACGGGGGTGCCGGTGCCGGGGCACAGCGTGGGGTCGAGCCCGTCGATGTCCCAAGACAGATAGATGTCCTCCGGCAGCGCGGCCACGATCTCGTCGGCCAGACGGGCAAACGGCGCGCCTTCCTCTTTCCGCGCCGCGAGCTCCGCGTCGTAGAACGTCACGATCCGGCCGTTGGACTCGTCGATCATCGCCCGCTCGGCCTGGCCGAGGTCGCGGACGCCGACCTGCACCAGCTTCCCGACGCCGTCGATCTTCCGCATCACGTTGTTGAAGATCGACGCGTGCGACCAGGTGAAACCCTCGTACGCGTCGCGCAGGTCCGCGTGCGCGTCGAGGTGGAGGATGCCGAGGCCCGGGTAGCGCTCCGCGTAGGCCTGGATGGAGCCGAACGGCACCGCGTGGTCGCCGCCGAGGATGACCGGCATCTTTCCCTGCTCCAGCAGGGCCGCCGTCTGCTCGTACACCCACGCGTTCACCCGCTCGCCGTACTCGTTGACCTTGGCCGCCGCGGCGCGCGTCCTGCGATCGACCGCTCCGCCCTTCTCGATCACCGCCGCGGCGATCTTCTTCGCGTCGGCGTTCCAGCGCAGGACCTTCTTCGGCACGTCGAGCATCGCAATGCCGGCGGCGTACGGGCGTCCGGTCTCCTGATCGAACAGGTCGACCTGCTTCGAAGCCTCGAACACCGCGGCGGGTCCGTTCGACGTCCCGCCGCCGTACGACGTCGTCGCCTCGAACGGCACCGGCACGACCACCACCTTCGAATCCTCCGGCGTGAACGGCAGACCGTAGATGCCGGTCTCCCCCACGGCGGCGGCGTCGGGATCGAAGTTCTGAGGAAGGACTCTGGCCATCAATCGTAGTCCATCGGATTGACGTACTTCTCGTCCGATTTCTCCGCCTGCTCGAGGGCGGCCTTGAACTTCTCCTCCAGGATGCGCGCGCGGTCCTTCTGGCTCTCGAGCTGGCGCTCGAAGCGCTTCGCGGCCTCGCTCTTCTGCGACTCGAGGCCGGCCACCATCGACTCCAGCGAGCCGCCGGGGCCGCGCACTTCCTTCGCCTTGTGCAGCAGCACCTCGCCGCTGAGCCGGTCGACCACGAGCGTGGCCTCGCAGCAGGGGCAGGTGATCTCGAAGTTCTTCATGAGCGGGATTCTAGCGCCTGGGCGAGGTCTGCGACGAGGTCGTCCGGATGCTCGAGACCCACGCTCACCCGCAGCAGATTCTCCGCCGTGCGGCTGCCCGGACCCTCGCTGGAATTGCGGTGCTCGATCAGGCTCTCGACGCTGCCGAGGGAGGTCGCGCGGATGAAGAGCCTGGTGCCCGCGGCAACGCCCAGCGCCTCCGCCCGCCCTCCGCGGACGAGGAACGAGAGCATGCCGCCGAACGCGGACATCTGCGCCTTCGCGACGTCGTGGCGCGGGTGCGACTCCAGTCCCGGGTAGAACACCGCCTCCACCCGCTCGTGCGAGGCCAGAAACCGCGCCACGGCCATGGCGTTCTCGCTGTGGACGCGCATCCGGGCGGCCAGCGTGCGAATGCCGCGGAGGACGAGCCACGAGTTGAACGGCGAGGCCACCCCTCCGACGAGCTTCCGCACGTGCAGGGTCTCGTCGTGCCACGCGTCCCTGGCCTTGAAGGCCAGCGACCCGCCCTGCACGTCCGTGTGCCCGCCGAGGTACTTCGTCGTCGAGTGCAGGACCACGTCGGCACCGAGCTCGATCGGGCGCTGCAGGGCGGGCGTCGCGAACGTGCCGTCCACGACCAGGCGCCCGCCGCGCTCGCGGGCGATCCCCGCGAGCGCGCGGAGGTCGACCACCTTCAGCAGCGGATTCGACGGCGACTCCGCCCAGATCACCCCCGTCTCCGGCCGCATCGCCCGGCGGACGGCGTCGAGGTCCTCCATGGGCACGACGTCGTAGGTGAGGCCCCAGCGCTCAAAGGACTCGCGCGCCAGGGCGGCGTAGCCGTAGTAGCAGTCGTCCGGCATCACGATGTGGGCGCCCCGCGGCAGCGCCTGCAGCAGCGCCGCGCCGGCGGCCATCCCCGAGCCGAACGCGAGCGCGGCCTCGGCCCCGTCGATCGCCGCCAGCGCCTCCTCGAGCCGCGCCTGCGTGGGGTTGCCGTCCCGGACATAGCTGTAGCCCCGCGACGGCTCGCCCTCCTCGTTTCGCTGGAAGGTGGTGGAGAGATGGATCGGCGCCGCGACCGCCCCGGTCTCCTCGTCGATGTGGGTGCCCGCGTGGATGGCTCTGGTCTCGAAGTGCATGTGTTTTTTCCGTAGCTCGGAGCGAAGTCGAGGGGCCAAGTTACGGGGGTATGGTAACGTCCTCCGCCGATGCTTCATCTCGGATCCATTCGCGGCACGTCGATCGACATCGATTTCAACTTCATCTTCCTGATCCTCTTCTTCGTCGTGCTCAACTACGACCCGAAGATCGGGATCCAGTACGCGCTGATCTGGATCCCCATCCTCTTCGTCAGCGTCCTGATTCACGAGCTGGCGCACGCGGGGATGATCGGCCTGCTCGGCTTCGGCTCCAGCCACGTCGTGCTGTCCGGCATGGGCGGGGTGACCATCAATCAGCGCCGCGCGCGGCCGTGGCAGGACCTGCTGATCAGCCTGGCCGGGCCGTTCTCCAGCTTCGGGCTCTACTTCCTCGCGGCCTGGATCGCGAACAACGTCGAGATCGCACAGACCGACCGCATGCTGGCCGCGCTCATGCCCCGGCTGGCCATCGCCAACGTCTTCTGGGGCATCTTCAACCTCATCCCCGTCCCGCCGCTCGACGGCGGGCACGCCACGCGCGAGTTCTTCCGGATGTTCCTCAGCGAGAAGAACGCCTTCGTCGTGGCGATCTGGATCGCCATGATCGTCGGGGCGATGGTGGTCGTCTACGCCCTGATCAACCGGCAGTTCTTCGTCGGCCTGTACATCGCCTGGTTCGTGTACATGGCCTTCCAGCAGTGGCAATACTTCAGACAGCACGGCGTTCCGGGAGACTGATCCGCTAGAATTCCACCCAAGGTACCAGCGGTAAGTCCGGTCATCGATGACCATGTCCGACGCGACTCCCGTGCCCCTCGTGGCCCTCCGCTCGCGCGCCCAGCGTGCGCGCCGTCTGCTCGCGCGCCTCATGCGCCGGGGCGGAGGGTTTGCCAGCGAGACCCGCACGGCCCTGGCCATCCTGCGCGCGCAGCAGGAAGCCACGATCGAGGGCACGCTGGTCGTCGACAACGACGGGCGCATCCTCTCGTACAACCCCCGCTTCCTGGAGCTCTGGGGAATCCCCGCCGAGGCTGCCGCCCGCGCCGACGACAACACGCTCCTCGGCTATGCCGCGGATGCCGTCGCCGACTGGAGCTCCTTCATCGAGCTGGTCAACTACCTCTACGAGCATCCGGCGGAGGTGCGCAAAGACGATCCGGTCCTGCTCAAGGACGGGCGCATCCTGTCGCGCGCGTCGCTGCCGATCCTGGTCGGCAACGAGATCCGCGGCCGGGCCTGGTACTTCCGCGACATTACGGACAGCGTCAAGTCCGAGCGCCTGCAGGCGGCGCTGTTCCGCATCTCCCAGCTCAGCCAGAACACCGACAATCTCCAGTCGCTCTACGCCTCGGTGCACGGGGTGGTCGGCGAGCTGATGCGGGCGAAGAACTTCTACATCGCCACGCACGATCCCGACACCGACCGTCTGAGCTTCCCCTACTTCGTGGACGAGAGCGACCCCGAGCCGCCGAAGGTGAGCGCGGGACGCGGGCTCACGGCGTACGTGCTCCGCACCGGCGAGCCTCTCCTCGCCACCCCGGCCGTCTTCGACCGTCTCGTCGCCAGCGGCGAGGTCACCCCCGTCGGCGCGCCGAGCATCGACTGGCTGGGCGTACCGCTGAAGAGCGGCGACAAGACCTGGGGCGCGATCGTCATCCAGTCGTACGCGGAGTCGACGCGCTACACGGAGCAGGACAAGGAAATCCTGGTCTTCGTGGCCCAGCACGTCGCCTCGGCCGTCGAACAGAAGCGGAAGGAAGAAGCGCTGCGCGAGAGCGAGCGCCGCTACCGGCAGATGTTCGAGAACACGCGCGCGGTGCAGTGGCTCCTCGACCCGGAGAGCGGCGCGATCGTCGACGCCAACATGGCCGCCTGCGACTACTACGGCTACACCCGCGACGAGCTGCGCGCGATGAAGGTCTGGGACATCAACGTGCGCGGCGAGGAAGTGGTCCGCCCGGCGATGTCGCGGGCCAAGTTGCAGGAGGCGAGCTTCTTCAACTTCCGGCACATGAAGGCCAACGGCGAGATCCGCGACGTGGAGGTCCACTCGGGGCCCATCGACGCCGGCGGACGCCAGCTCCTCTACTCCATCATCCACGACGTCACCGACCGCCGCCGCGCCGAGGCGGCGCTGCAGCAGTCGGAGGAGAAATACCGGGTCATCTTCGACTACGCGCCGGTCGGCATCTACCAGTCGACGCGCGACGGCGTCATCGTCACCGCCAATCTGGCCCTGGCGCAGATGCTCGGCTACGACGGCATCGAAGACCTGCTCACGCGCAACCTCGAACGCGACATCTACTTCGACCCCACGCAGCGCGAGCAACTGATCCGCTCGTTCGAGCCCTTCGGCTACTCGCAGGCCGTCGAGCTGCGGTGGAAGCGGAAGGACGGGACGCCGATCTGGGTGCAGCTCACCGCGCACTCGATCCGCTCGCCGGTAGGCACCACGTACTTCGAGGGCTTCGTCAACGACATCACCGAGCGCAAGCGCGCCGAAGACGCGCGCGTGCACGCCGAGGAGCTGCTGCGCAGGCAGTCGGCGGCGATGACGGCGTCCATGGACGGCATCGGCATCCTCGACGAGCGCCTCGACTTCACGTACGCCAACGACTCGCTGGCCAAGCTGTACGGCTACCCCGGCCCGGAGGAGATGCTCGGCCGCAACCTCTGCGAGCTCTACGAGCCGCACGAGCAGGTCCGCCTCATCACCTCGATCATGCCGCAGGTCCACCAGAACGGGCGGTGGCGCGGCGAGGCCACCGGGCTGCGCGCGGACAACGTGAACTTCCCGCAGGAGATCTCGCTGACCGCCATCGCCGACGACGGCATCGTCTGCGTCGTGCGCGACGTCACCGAGCGCACCTACGCCGAGGAGCAGATCAAGCACCTCGCCTATCACGACGCGCTGACGAACCTGCCGAACCGGCTGCTATTCAAGGACCGGCTGTCGGTGGCTCTCTCGCATGCCCATCGCGAGGGCTCGAGCCTGGCCGTACTGTTCCTCGACCTCGATCGCTTCAAGGTCATCAACGACTCCCTCGGACACAACATCGGCGATCAGTTGCTGCAGGCCGTGGCCGCGCGCATCCAGGCCTGCGTCCGCGACAGCGACACCGTGGCCCGTCTGGGCGGCGACGAGTTCACGATCCTCCTGCCGCGGCTCACGCGCTCGCAGGACGTCGCGCCCGTGGCCGGCAAGATCATCGAGGCCGTCCGCTATCCGTTCCACATCGAGGGGCGCGAGTTCTTCATCACCACGTCGATCGGCATCAGCGTCTACCCCGAGGACGGCTCGGACGCGGAGACGCTGATCAAGAACGCGGACACGGCGATGTACCAGGCCAAGGAGCTGGGCCGCGACAACTACCAGCTCTTCAACGCGTTCGTGAACGCCAAGGCCCTGCAGCGGATCGCGCTCGAGCACGGCCTGCGCAAGGCGCTCGCGAGCGAAGAGTTCGCGGTGCACTACCAGCCGATCTTCGACCTGCGCAGCAACCGCATCACCGGGATGGAGGCGCTGCTGCGCTGGGAGCACCCGCAGATGGGCTCCATCCCGCCGGCGACATTCATCCCCATCGCCGAGGCCACCGGTGCGATGGCGCCGATCGGCTCGTGGGCGCTGCGCACGGCCTGCCGCCAGGCCAAGTTGTGGCACGACGCGGGACACCTCACGCTCTCGCTGGCGGTGAACCTGTCCGTGACGCAACTGCAGCAGGCGGATCTGGTCGACACCGTGCGCTCGGTGCTCGAGGAGACCGGCCTCCCCCCGCGGCTGCTGGAGCTGGAGATCACCGAGAGCAGCGCCATGCACAGCCCGGAGACGAGCATCCGCGTGCTGTACGAGCTCAAGAAGCTCGGCATCCGCATCTCGCTGGACGACTTCGGCACCGGCCACTCGTCGCTGAGCTACCTGAAGCGCTTCCCCGTCGACACGCTGAAGATCGACCAGTCCTTCGTGCAGGACACGACGTCCGACCCCGACGCCGCGGCCATCGTCACGGCCATCATCGCCATGGCGCACTCGCTGCGGTTGAAGGTCATCGCCGAGGGCGTGGAGTACACCGAACAGGCAAACTTCCTCCGCCGCCACGGCTGCGACCAGATGCAGGGCTACCTGATCACCCCTCCCGTCAACGCGACCGAGTTCATCGCGTTCGTGGAAGCGTCACGGCCGCGGTGAGGGTTTGGCGTGCGGAGGCTACCGCCGGACGGAGCGGCGTTTCACCGTCACCACGTCGATCGTGTACGTCGTGGTGTAGGTCGCGCCGGCGGAGTCGGTCACGGTGAGGGTCGCCGTGTAGGTGCCGGTTTCCTCGTACGTGCGCTGGACGCTCTGCGTCCGGAAGATGCGGGTCGGGTCGCCGAAGGTCCAGGCGTACGAGTAGCTGGGGACGCCGCCGTCGGGGTTGGCGGTGAACACGATCGGGGCGCCGGGGCGGCCGGTCGCGACGTCGGTGGAGATCGTCGCGCGCAGCGGGCAATAGCGCAGCAGGTGGGAGTTCAGGCGGTCGGGCGCGTTGCGGAACGCGGCCTGGAGGTACGACGTACCGGTCCAGACGAAGTCGTAGGCCGACTCCGATCGCGACGCCGAGCTGAACTCCGCGGCGGCGAACAGGGTGTCGGTGAGCGTCGTGCCGTCGATGGTGAATCGGCGCAGGCGGTACTGCCGGTTGAGCGGGTCGTCGCGATCCTCGGCGTCGACGTACGCGAGCGCGAGCTCCTCGCCGGTCGCGACGAGGGCCATGGGATAGACGTCGTCCCCGGTTCCTTCGAAGAGCAGCGCGTCCGGCTGGACGATCTGGAACGCGGCGTCGACGACCAGCCAGTGGATCTTCGTCTTCCCCTCGCCCGCAACGTTGCGCACGATGACGAAACGATTTCCGTACGCGGCGGTCTCGATGTAGGCGCCGCCCGTCTCGGTCACGCTGTTCGAGATCGGCGTGGAAGTCTCGGTCATCCGCACGAGCGAGACGCCGCCGGACTGGTTCTGGTAAGCGAGGCCGACCATCCCCGCGCTCGTCACCGACAGCGAGAGGTTCGCCTGCGAGGAGACGAACACCGGCAGCCGGCGGTCGGTGCGATGCGTGCCGTCGCGGCTCACATAGGTGACCCACATCCCCTTGAACTGCCCATGCGAGATGTTACGGGCGATGACGTAGGCGTCCGCCGCCGCGCTCCATTCGACGTCGATCTCGTCGGCCGAGTACACCGTGCGGCCGGGCGTGATGGGGATCGGTCCGCCGATGGGATCGCCCATCATCGACAGCCGCTGCAGGTGCAACCGGTCCGGGGTGCGGTAGAAGAGCCCGAACTCCGTGCCGGTCCATTCGAGGCTGACGATCTCGCGATGGTCGTTCGCGATCAGGCGGTCGGGGACGACGGTCTGCAGCTCTTCGTCGTAGACGGCAAACCAGAGCGCCGTCGCGGAGCCCGACTGACGCTTGGCGACGCCGAGGACGCTGCCGGTCCAGGCGACCGGGCCGGCGACGAGGTTCGGGTCCGAGGAGCGCGTCGAGATGAGCCGCGACGTGGTGACACATTCGCCGACGGCCGCGACCGCGGTGAACAGAATCAGGACTGCCGCTGCCGTCGCTCGAATGGCACCCATCGCACGTCTCCCGGGGGTTGAGATAACTACGGACCCACGAGGAGTATACAGGACGCCATGTAGGGCGGGGCTTCAGCCCGCCTCCCCCCGGGGTGGGCGGGCTGAAGCCGCGCCCTACATTCAGAACACGTACTTCGGGTGGGCGTGGACCGCCGTCAGCGCCGAGCTCAGTGCCGCGCCCGGCTGGACGCGGAAATGGTGGTTCACCTTCAACCTGAGCTGCGGCTGGCCGGTCTGCTCGGCGACGGCCGGCGGCAGGTCGACGATGGTCACCGTCACCGGGATCTCGCCGGAGTGCTCCTCCACGATCTCCCGGATCTTCTTCACCGTGTCGTCGGACATCCGCGCGTACGGCACTTCCAGCGCGATCTCCTTGACCTTCTTCTCGCGGATGCCTTCCAGCGGGACGATCTCCAGCGCGGAGAGCTCGGGGGTGACCGGCGCCTCGTGGAACGCGGCGGCGTGCGCGGCGAAGCTGGTCGCGGCGGCGGCCTGCGGCTCTTCGGCAATGGCTTCGACGGCGTCGTTGAACGCGTCGGCGTCGCTCCCCCCACCGAACAGCGAGAAGTTGTTCGCCCGGTCGCCGTACTTCTCTCGCTCGATCTCCTTCGGATCGCGGTCGTCTTCCGCGTCCTCGAGCCGCAGCTCGTACGCGCTGATCCGCGCGCCGCGCGCCTCGGGGTGGCCGCCGTACTCGTCGTCGATGTGCTGCGCGGCCTGCTCGGCGGACTGCAGCGACGCGGAGCGGCCGGCCTGCTGGCCGCCCGTGTCCTTCACCGTCGCCGTCACCAGCACCGCCACGCCGTTGTCGAGCCACTTCATGTACTTCGAATACAGGTCGGAGAAGACCACCACCTCGACCGAGCCGGCCTGGTCGTCGAGGAAGAACTTGGCCATCAGCTTCCCCTCGTTCGGCCCCTTCTTGATCTTCGACTTCTTCATCTGCGACACGATGCCGCCGATGTTCACGGTCTCGTCGACGAACTTGTAGAGCGTGTCGGTGGTGGCGCTCGCGAAGAGCTTCAGCTCCTCGTTGAACTGATTGAGCGGATGGCCGGTGATGTAGAAGCCGAGGGTCTCCTTCTCGTACCTCAGGCGCTCGTCCTCGGGCCACTCGGGCGCGTTCTTCGCCTTCGCGTCGGTCTTCGGCGCCGCCGCGGCGAACATGCCGAAGAGGGAGTTCTGTCCCTTCTCCTTCTCGTCTTTCGCCCGTTGCGCGGAGTCCGCGGTCGAGTCGAGCTGCTCGAACAGCGCGCGGCGGGAGATGCCGATGAAGTCGAACGAGCCCGACTTGATCAGCGCCTCGAGCACCTTCTTGTTGCACGCGCGCAGGTCGACCTCCTCGCAGAAGCCCAGGAGAGACGTATAGCGGCCGATGCGGCGTCTCGCGACGAGGATCGACTCCACCGCCCCCTCGCCCACCCCCTTCACCGCGCCCAGGCCGAAACGGATGTTCGGGCCGACCACGGTGAAGTACATGTTCGACTCGTTCACGTCCGGCGGCAGCACCTCGATGCCCATCTGCTTCGCCTCGCCGATGAACTTCACCACCGCCTCGGTGCGGTCCATTTCCGACGACATCAGTGCCGCCATGAAGTGCCGCGGGTAGTGCACCTTCAGCCACGCCGTCTGGTACGCGACCAGCGCGTAGGCCACCGAGTGCGACTTGTTGAAGCCGTAGCGCGCGAACGGCTCGATGTAGTCGAAGATCTCGTTCGCCTTCTTCTTGTCGTAGCCGTTGTTGACCGCGCCGATGACGAACCCGCCGCGCTCCTTGGCCATGACCTCGGCGTCCTTCTTGCCCATGGCCTTGCGGAGCAGATCGGCCTGGCCGAGGCTGTAGCCCGCGACCTGCTGCGCGATCTGCATGACCTGCTCCTGGTAGACGATGACCCCGTACGTCTCCTCGAGCACGTCCTTCATCGCCGGCACCAGGTACTTCGCCTTCGACGTGCCGTTCTTGCGCTTCACGTACTCGTCGACCATGCCCGCGTCGAGCGCGCCGGGGCGATAGAGAGCGTTCAGCGCGGCGAGGTCCTCGAACTGGGTCGGGCGCGCTTTGCGGAGCAGGTCCACCATGCCGCCCGACTCGAACTGGAACACGCCCTTCGTGCGCCCTTCCTGGAAGAGGCGGAAGACCTCCGGGTCGTCGAGCGGGATGTTCTCGATGTCGATGTCGACGCCGTCGACCTGCTTCGCGGACTTGATCGCGTCGTCGATGACGGTCAGCGTCCGCAGGCCGAGGAAGTCCATCTTCACGAGGCCCATCTTCTCGACCACGCGCATGTCGAACTGCGTCACGATTTCATCGCGGTTCGTGCGGTACAGCGGGACGTAGTTCGTCACCGGCTCGGGCGTGATGACCACGCCCGCCGCGTGCATGCCCGCATGGCGCGAGAGGCCCTCGAGCTTCTCCCCGATCTCGACGATCTTCTTCACTTCCTCGTCGTTCTTGATGGCATCGGCGAGCTGCGGCGAGTCCTTCTTCGCGTCCGTGAGCGTGACGCCCGGGCCGCCGGGGATCATCTTCGAGATCTTGTCGACGAACGCGTACTGATGGCCGAGGACGCGGCCGACGTCGCGGACGACGGACTTGGCGGCCATCGTCCCGAAGGTGATGATCTGGGCGACGTTCTCCTCGCCGTACTTCTTGCGGACGTACTCGATGACCTCGCCGCGGCGGTTCATGCAGAAGTCGAGGTCGATGTCGGGCATCGAGATGCGCTCGGGGTTGAGGAAGCGCTCGAAGAGCAGGTCGTACTCGAGCGGATCGACGTCCGTGATGCCGAGCGAATACGCGACGAGCGAGCCGGCGGCGGAACCGCGGCCGGGACCGACGGGGATGCCGTGGTCGCGCGCGTACTTGATGAAGTCCCAGACCACGAGGAAGTAGCCCGGGAACTGCATGTTCTTGATGATCTCGATCTCGCGCTCGAGCCGCTCGTAATACTCCTTCGGCTCGTGCTTCTTGCGCTTCGCGGCGAAGAGATGCGCCAGGTGTGGCGCGAGCTGCCGGAGGCCTGCGACAACACCCTCGCCATCGCCGAGCGCTGCGAGGTCGGGTTCACCGAGGGCGCGAACCTCATGCCCCGCTTCGAGGTGCCGCCGGGGGAGAACGAGGAGTCCTGGCTGGTCAAGGAGGTCGAGCGCGGGCT
>DASUSN010000152.1:0-36987 GCA_036375075.1 Thermoanaerobaculia bacterium
TGTTGAATTTGAAGCTCTAGCATCAGCCTTAACGACTGTTGCTTATTCGGATACTACTTGTTGTTTCTGTTGAGCCGCGTCTTTCGACACGCGCTCAAAGGAATCACGTTTGCCTTCGTTGCTTTCCTATTCAGTTGTCAAAGAACCGGCCTCGCCGAAAGGGCGGCAAGATTGCCAGACCCATTCGTCCGTGTCAAGCGGAATGTTTCCAACGTCTTACGACGTGAACCCATTCCGGTTGACCCGGACACGTCTACTGCATCGGTGCTGCTGAGCTGGAAAGATCGAGACTGCTGAGTACTGCCGGTTTGCCGAACTGCAGGGACCGTGGATTCTAGGTCCCCTCGGCGCCCTTGTCAACCCTCGGTGTCTACCGTGTGTCGACTCCGTTGCGCCGGTAACGATGATAACCAAGCGCCGGGGGTCTGTATTCCAAACTTCCGGCTCATCCGTACGCCCGCAAAGTCTTTGCCGGCGTGCGAGTTACCGTTCGTTTTTCAGAGAGCGTGTCCGCTGCGTTTCCGCGTCGGGACCACACGTAACGGGAGAGGGGTAGGGGCTATTCCATCCTCGCGCGGTGGGCCGGCGGCCGGGTCGGAGGCGAGCTCTGTCCACCTCGAGAATCGCGTTCCCCACCCTGGGGAATGACGTTCCCCACCCTGGGGAATGACGTTCCCCACCCTGGGGAATCGCGTTCCCCACCCTGGGGAATCGCGTTCCCACCCTGGGGAATGACGTTCCCCACCCTGGGGAATCGCTTCCCCACCCTGGGGAATGGCGTTCCCCACCCTGGGGAATGGCGTTCCCCACCCTGGGGAATGACGTTCCCCACCCTGGGGAATGACGTTCCCCACCCTGGGGATTGCTTCCTCCACCCTTGGGAATGGCGTTCCCCACCCTGGGGAATCACGTCCCCACCCTGGGGAATGACGTTCCCTACCCTGGGAATCGCTTGCGCTACCTTCGGGAATCGAAATCCACGCCCGCGGTTGGCCGGCGCAAGCCCAGACGCAACAAGGCTCCGGCCGCGAGCATGGCGGCCACGACACTCAGCCAGAAGCTCAGCGGGCGGTAAACGACCTCCACTGTTGCCTCTCCGGCGGGCAGGCGGAACCCGATGAAAACATCATCCATGCGCTCCCCCTGACTCACCCTCCAGCCGGGGCCGGCCACCTGGCTCGAGGCGATCCGGACCGGGGTCCGGGCCCGCACCCGCAGCAGGAAGCGGCCCGGTGCGGTCTGGCGGATGGCCACGTCGCCGTCCCCTTCCCGCACGTAGAAGCGCGGGAGGACCGAGGGGTTCTCGAAGAGCGAGCCGTCCGCGCCGCGGTAGACGGCCCGCCAGCGCCCTCCCGGCTCGTGCCCCGGCTCGGTCATCAGATAGCGCACGTTCAGACGATCCAGGAGCCGATGGTTGACCTCGACGATCCGGTCCAGGTCGATGGACCGGTCGTCCACGACGATCGGCTTCAGCAGCTCGGTGTACGCGTCGAACGACATCGGATCGCTCCCCCGCACGTCCTCCAGCCCGTACTGGGCGGACGCGTTCGGCAGGAACATCCAGTCGAAACCGGCGATGCGGTACGGCTCCGCCGGCGCCCTCCCTTTCACCGCCTCCACGATCGGCACCTCGGGCTTGTAATAGCGGCCGTCCACCAGCGCGTTGAACCCGCTGTTGAGGACGAACAGGTCGGCCGTCAGCAGCACGAACGCGCCGGCCGGCACCAAGCGGCGCGGCAGCAGCGCCACCAGCAGCACGGCCGCCGGCGCGACCAGGTCCACCGGCCGCTGCATCGAGGGCCGCAGCGCGTACACGTACACCGCCGCCCCCGCGGCGAGCACGGCAAAGACCGCATACCAGCGCGTGAACCGGTCCAGCAACCGCGCCGCGACGGCCGCGGCGAGGAACAGCGCCACGAAGCGCAGCTTGTCGTTCGCGGTGATGGAGAACGGCGGAATGGCGTTGAACAGCTTCCCGACCGGCGACCAGCCGAGGGCGATGATCCACAGCAGTACCGCATACAGCGCCCACAACCGCTCGCGCAGCTCGAGCCGCCGCGTCACCAGAGCCGTCGCAAACAGCGCCAGCACGATCAGCCCCACATACGACGCCGCCACGAGGCTGTAATTGAAGATCCAGCTCCAGTTCTGCCGCACCGGATGGCCGAAGCCGTTCGGCGAGACCATCGCCCACGCCGCCGTGAGCGGATACGTCGCCGCATGCCCGCCGAAGCGGCGCAGGTCCGCGAGGCGCGTGCTGAGCAGGACCTGCTCGAGCACCGGCACCCACGACGGCGCCGACAGTGCCAGCCCCGCAACCGCGCCGAGGACCGGCACGCGAAAGCGCAGCAGCCAGGCACGCTTCTCCGGCGACAGCGCAAAGTCGATCGCCAGCAGCCCCGCCGCGGCGATGGCGATGTGCAGCACGCTCTCCGGATGGCCGTTCGACAGCAGCGTCGCCACCACCAGCGCCACCAGCACGAGATCGCGCTTGCGCCCGCGCTCCTGCGCCTCCAGCAGCGCGTAGAGCGCCGCGGGCAGAAACGCCGTCACCGCCGTCGTCGAGTAATAGAGGAAGACGGTCTGGAACACCGAGAATGCGAACGCGCTCGCCGCGAAGCACGACGCCGGCACGCCGAGCCCCATGCGGCGCGCGAACAGATAGCCGAACAGCAGCGCCACGAAGATCTTCAGCCCCGCCATGGCCACGATCTGCTTCGGCAACGGCACGAACAGCGTGGCCAGGAACAGCGGCGAGAACGGCGCAGACTCGCCATTGCCGAGGAGCGGATAGCCGGCGAACGAGTACCGGTTCCACAGCGGCGCGCGGAAATGAAACAACTCCTCCCGCGCCACCTCCATCCACGGCAGGAACAACTTCGCCGTGTCGTTGGTGAGCGGATTCCGCGGCGACACCTCCCCCACCACCCCGCGATACGGATACCCGCGCGCCACCTCATCCACCGGCACCGGCAGCTTCGAGGTGAACACCGCGCCGTGCAGGAAGGCCACCGTCAGCACGAGGAACAGCGTGACGATGTGCCACGGGATGGGGGCAACCCACCGCCGCACCGCGAGAGCGAGCAGCAGCGAGGGAAGGATGATGCCGAGGAGGGTCAAGGTGGGGCCGACCCGCCGGGCCGATTCTGTATTTTCTCCAAGCCACTGTTGAGAAGTGCGAGAGCCCGCTGGGCACCGTGCAGATCCGGCCGCTTCGTCATTTCCGCCTGCAGATCGTGGACTGCCTCACGGATTACGGTCTCCTCCGAAGTTTGTCCCAGCAGTCGCTCGTACTCCGTAATGGCAGCATCGGTTTCGCCGCTTAGGAGGAGCGCCAATGCCACGTTCATCCGAGCGGCATTGTTTTCGGGATGGATCGCCAGAGCCCTACGCGAGTCGTCCAAAAGGGCCTGCACATCGCCAACACCGAAAAGAGCCCAGCCGCGATTCACAAACGCCCCAGCCTTCTCCCTCCCGGGAGCATCTGGCATTTCCGTAACCATCGAGTAATCCGCGAGCGCCTCCGTGTACCTGCCAAGTTGATAGTGTGCTTGCCCGCGGTTGTAGAGCGCCTTCGCTCTCTTTTCGGCGGATATATATGGCAGTTCGATGGCGCCTGTATAGTCATCAATCGCCTCTGCGATCTCATTCGCTTCTCCATGCATAACACCGCGGTTAATGAATGCCTTCGCCTTCTGCTCGTTCGGAGCATTCGCCATCGCGATCACTGCCGACAAATCCTGAACTGCCTCCACAACCCTCCCACCATTGTTATGCTCGATGCTACGGTTCACAAATGCATGCGCCTTTGCATCAACAGGCGCATCCGGCATCCCAATGATCGCAGAATAGTCGCGCAGCTCTTCCTCGTGATTGTTGATATCGCCGTACGTAACACCACGATTGAGAAGCGCCCACGCACGGTCTGCAGCCGGAACTTTCTCTTCTGAGATTACGGAGCTCCACAATGCAATCGCCTGCTCGGGCTTACCGGCGGAGGCAGCAAAGAGTGCGTCGAGCATCACCCGAGCGATAAGCGCACCGGCCACCGCGTTCTGGGCCGGTGTGGATGATGCCTTTACGATGGATGGATCATCGAAAGCTAGACCGGCAACATTCAACCGCTGGAGCGTACCAGCGAGTAGCGTCGCCATGTCGTTTCCCGCCAATGCGGGACCCGCCATCCCTGTCGATCCGGCCGGTTCCGTAGGTACCTCGATACTCGTCAACTGCTCGATGAGCGTGGGAACCGGCTCGAGGATGAACTTCGGGACGTCGCCCAGCTTCAATGCCCGATGCAGTTGGCGCATGGCCTCGTCGGCACTGGGGATGTGTACGTAGTACGCGTTCTTCCCCCGCTCGCGAAGGACCTCCAGCACCTCGGGGCGCAGGCGCGCTTCCGCCTGATCGGCGGGGTGGATGTCGCACCAGTACAGGTTGGAGTCGAACGACGAACAGGAGAGCAGCGCCTCCATGGTCGTGTCGCGCCAGCCGCTGTAGCCCATGACGATGACGCCGTGGCGCTGCAGGTAGCCGACCAGGCCTGCCGCGTTCTGTCTGCGCGCCTTTTCGATCTGGTCGCCGGTGTTGAGCAGCCCATAGCGGTGCACGCTTCCGTGGGTATAGATCAGATGGATGGCGTCGCTCTGATCGTCATCCGGCGCGTCCAGTACCTCCGGGCGGTCGGTCATGTAATAGAGCTTGTTGACGAGTTGCAGGCTGCGCTGCAGCAGGGGATCGAAGTTGGTGGTGAAGATCGTGCGGCAGAACGGCGCGCCCCAGCTCCACGTCTCCTGCACCTCGAGGACGCCGGCCAGGAAGATGTGCGCGCTGTTCACCTTCCGGCCGGCGCGCGCGATCGCGTCGCGGAGGTATTGCCGCCGCATGCGGTCGTTGAGGAGCCCGCGGCTCATGACCGCGTCGTAGGCACGGCCGACGTTCTCCGGATCGGTCAGGTCAGGCAGACCGTCGGTGCCGATGGGGAAACGCTTCTTCTCATCCCCGGCACACGCGTCGTGGATCACCTTCCAGAGCTCTTTCTCGAACTCCGCGATCTCTCCCGCCGTGGCCGGGCTCTCGGCGACGGCATCGGCCCGGTTTCGAAACGAGGTGTCGAGCCGGCGGTCTTTGCAGAAGCGCCACCACGCGATGTCGCTCTTCAGCATCTGCGTGGGTGTGGGGACGATGGGGAAGCTGAAGCCGGAGCCGAGGAGGAGTGTGTAGATCGGACGCCCGCCGCGCGTGCCCGCCTGGAGGCTGGCGATGACGTCGCGGATCATCTCGTCGAGTGATTTGACGGGGATGGGCATGAGGAAATTCTATGCCTTCGATGGATAGCGTTCCCCCGCCCGAGGCGGCAGCTCGACGCTGCCGCAAAGGACAGCGGCAACTACGCTGCGCTGCGTTGCCGCACTCCACATGAGCGTTTCGCTCCCATGGTGTGTGGAGTGCGGCAACGTAGTGCGGCGTAGTTGCCGCTGTTCTTTGCGGCAGCGTCGAGCTGCCGCCTCGGGCGGGGGCGTCTCAGACGCTCAGGCGGGAGCGCATGATCTTGCCGAGGGGGGTGCGGGGGATCTCCGGGACGCGCACGATGTGGCGGGCGCGCTCGAAGGGGAAGACGCGCTCGTTGAAGGCGGCGGCGATGGCGTCGGGGTCGCCGGAGGCGACGGCCAGGGCGATGACGTGGCCGAGGCGTTCGTCGGGGACGGGGAAGACGGCGGCGTCGGCGCCCAGAGACGCGAGGATGCGGTCGAGGCGGGAGAGGTCGACGGACTCGCCGCCGATCTTCACGAAGTCGCCGCGGCGGCCTTCGACGCGCAGGATGCGGCCGTCGATCGACGCAATGTCCTCGGTGAGGAACCAGCCGTCGACCTTCGGATCGATGAATCCCTCCTCGGTCGCATAGCCGGTGAGGAGCGCCTCGCTGCGCAGGGCGAGACGGCCGTCGGGCTCGATGCGCGCTTCGATGTGATCGAGGAGGACGAGCGGCGGCGCTCCGCGGCGGCCGTGGCGATCTGCGAGCAGCATTCGGTCATGCCGTAGCTCGGGAGGAGGGGCCAGCCGAGGGAACTGGCAGCGTCGTAGAGCTCGTCGGACAGCGCGCCGCCGCCGATGACCACTGCACGCAACGAACGCGGCGCCGGGACGCGATCGCGCACGAGATCGCTCACTTGGGCGGGGACGAGCGACGCGAGCGTCACGCCGTCCCAGCCGCTGGTGACCACGCGCGCGCCGGAGAGGAAGGCGCGCGCGTAGATCCCGAGGCCGCCGACGTGGAAGGTGGGGAGGACGCAGAGCCACACATCACCAGCGTCCGACTGCAGGTGCCGGTTGACCGCCGCGGCGGAGGCCAGGATCGCGCGCTTCGACAGCGCCGTGAGCTTCAGCGCGCCGGTCGTGCCGGACGTCGACAGCCACACGTGTCCCGGCAGGTCGACGAGAAACGACTCCAGCCGCCGCCGCTCGTCCTCCGGCATGCGCGGGTTGAGCAGCACGTGCGAGGCGGAGCTCAGCCAATCGATGTCCACGGCAAGCGCTCCAATAGATCGTCGAATCCGAGGCCTGTGCCGCGCGGCGGCAGGAGGCGCGCGCCGTCGCGCTGGACGCGCTCGAAGAACGCGTCCGGCTCGTACAGCACGTGGGTCATCAGGCCGCAGCGCGGGTTGGTCTCATGCGTCGCGGCGACGTACGCCGCGAAGAACTGGCCGATCGCGTGGTCCATGTACGACGTCACCACCACGTCCGGATGCGACGGCCATTCCGTCTGCAGCGCGGGCTTGTGCACGAGGACGTCCGCGGCACCGTCGAACCGATCCAGCGCCAGCCGCAGTCCCGTCCGCGCGCGCAGCTCGCGCCATACCTCTTCGTCATACGGACACGGGTCCTCGATGAAATCAACTCGCTCGCGCGGCAGCGTCGCCGCTACGCGCAGGAACTCCTCCGCCGTCAGCCGGGCATTGAAGTCGACGCGCAGCCGCACGTCCGGGGGCACCTCCGGCACACCCTTCAGCTTCACGGTGTCGAACTCCGGCGGCGGATCGGCCCCCGGCCAGTGACTGAGCGGAATGGTCAGGCCCTCGAACAACGACACCCCGCGCCGCCGCGCCTCGCCGTCGATGGCCGCGCAGCGCAGCGACGCCCGCGTCAACGGGGTCGTTCTCCCCTCGGCCAGCAACGCAAGCTGTTCGTCCAGAGGCGCGTCGCCGAGGGTGGGCCAGGGGTGTACGTCCGCGAAGCCGCCGTCGACGCGCAGCAGCGCCCCCTCGCGGACCGCGCCGCGGCGCATGCGAAGCGTGTAGCGATGGACGAACATCAGAACATCGAGCCGATCACGAACAGCAGCCCGAACGCCCACTGCAGCCCGCCGGCCATGGCCAGGCAGCGGTTGAGCTCCGCGCCGCGGCTGCGGGACACCCGCACCAGGAGCGCGACCGCGAGCGGCAGCGCGAGCAGCGTCACCAGCAGCCCGCGCATGCCGATCCCCGCCACCGCCACGAACGGCGCCAGCGTGAAGAACGCGATCTCGGCGCGCGCGAAACGCTCGCCGAACCGCACCACCGTCGTCCGCTTGTCGCTGCGGCGGTCGCCTTCCACGTCGCGGAGGTTGTTGATCACCAGCAGCACCGTCGCCAGCGACCCCGCCGCGAACCCCGCCAGCAGCGCCCCTCGGGTCAACTGCAGCGAGTGCGCGTAGAACGTACCGCCGACGGCCACCAGCCCGAAGAAGATCACGACGAAGATCTCGCCGAGGCCGCGGTACGCGAGCGGATACGGCCCGCCGGTATACGCATACGCCGCGGCGATCGACGCGAGGCCGATGACCAGCATCGGCCAGTCCCCGCGGACCATCAGGGGGATCCCGCACAGCGCCGCTCCCATCAGGCAGACCCACGCCGCGGTCATCACCGTTTCCGGGCGGATCAGCCCCGCCGCCGTCACCCGCACCGGCCCGAGGCGCTCGGCGGTGTCCGCGCCCTTCTTGAAGTCGAGCGCGTCGTTGATGAGGTTCGTTGCGATCTGGATCAGCACCGCGCCGAGCAGCGCGCAGAAGAACACCCACCACGTGATCGCCGGCGGCTCATCCGCCGCCAGCGCCGTGCCCATGAGCACCGGCACCACCGCCGCGGAGAGCGTCTTGGGGCGAACGGCGGCGATCCAGTGCCGGACCATAAATCAGGGGAATCGCTTGAACTTCTTGAAGTCCGGCTTCCGCTTCTCCACGTACGCGTCCCGTCCCTCCTGCGCCTCCTCGGAGAGGTAATAGAGGAGCGTGGCGCTGCCGCCGAAGTCGAGCAGGCCGATCTGGCCGTCGCAGTCGGCGTTCATCGCGGCCTTGAGGAACCGGAGGGCCATCGGCGAGAGGGCGAGCATCTCGCGGCACCACTTCAGCGTCTCCGTCTCGAGCTGATCGAGGGGCACGACCGTGTTGACCAGGCCCATCTCCAGCGCCTGCTGCGCGTCGTACTGGCGGCACAGGAACCAGATCTCGCGCGCCTTCTTCTGGCCGATGATCCGCGACAGGTAGACCGAGCCGAGGCCCGCGTCGAACGAGCCGACCCTGGGGCCGGTCTGGCCGAAGCGGGCGTTCTCCGCGGCGATGGTCAGGTCGCAGACGACGTGCAGCACGTGGCCGCCGCCGATGGCGTAGCCTGCGACCATCGCCACGACCGGCTTGGGCATGCTGCGGATCTGCTTCTGCACGTCGAGGATGTTCAGGCGGGGGATCTTCTCCTGCGGATCGACGTAGCCGCCCTTGCCGCGCACGCGCTGGTCGCCGCCGGAGCAGAACGCGTCCGGACCTTCGCCGGTGAGGATGACGACGCCGATCTCCTCGTCGTCGCGGGCCAGGTCGAAGGCTACCTTCAGCTCCGCGACCGTCTTCGGGCGGAACGCGTTGCGGACCTCGGGGCGGTTGATCGTGATCTTCGCGATCCCGTCGCCGGTGCGCTCGTATTTGATGTCTTCGAAGTCGTGCAGTTTGTGCCAGGTCTCGCTCATTGCGGGGCGCACGTTAGATGAAGTCGAGGATGCGTGCAACGAGGGCGTCCGGCTGCTCCCACGGGACGCGATGGCCGGCATCCGGGCAGATCCACAGCTCCGCGTGCGGCAGACGCGCGACGGCGCGGCGGGCGATGTCGACGTACTTCGTGTCGCGCTCGCCGGCTACCCACAGCACGGGCGTCTCGATGACCTCCAGCCGCGGCGGCCGAAGGACAGCCGGCGAATGCTCGCGAAGCTGCCGCGCGAGCTCCCTACGGTCGAAGTCCTCCTCGCGGCGCTCCACGACGTGGCCGCCGAAGACCTCCTGCGCGTTCCAGGCGCGCATCAGCGACGCCCACTCCTCGGTCTCGAAGCGCCTCGCCCACTCCTCGTCGCGCTGCTTCCGCGCTTCGTCCGGCGCGTTCAGGCCCGCGGAGATGATGACGGCCCTGTCGAAACGCCTCCGCTGCAGCAGGTCCAGCGCGAGACGGCCGCCCATCGAATAGCCGAGGAGCACGTCGCCGGGCAGTGGCGGGAGAAAGTCGAAATCCGAGGGCAGGCCGAGAAATCCCGGCAGCACGGTCAGGCCCAAAGCTCGTCGTACCTCGCCCAGACGCGCCGGGACGCCTCTTCATCCGGACGCAGCTCCGTCACGTCGATGCTCCACATCTGCGCCCAGTGCTCGAAGCGCACGTCGTGGACGTTCTCGATGACGCGCTCCCGCAGCGACGGGTCGAGCGCGCGCAGCGACGCCACGCGGCCGAAGATGCGCCCGCCGCCGTTGTTGAGGATGACGATGCGGAACGGCGCGTCGAGCTGCGGCACGATCCACGGCGCGCCGAGGTCGTAGATGGCGGTGAGGTCGCCGACGACGCAGACGTTCTCGCGGTCCGGCGCGCACCAGCCGAAAAAGGTGGAGATCTGGCCGTCGATCCCGTTCGCGCCGCGGTTGGCCTCATAGTCGAAGCGGCGGTCGCGCGTCGCGGCGAGGTCCCATTCGCGGATGGGCAGGCTGTTGCCGAGGTAGACGCGCGCGTGCTCCGGGAGCCCGCGGGAGAGCTCGCGGAGCATGGCCAGCTCCGAGGCCGGCTCGGAGTCGAGGATCGCTTCGATGCGGGCGCGCATCTCCCGGTCCTGTTCGAGGAGGAACGAGTCGTCGAGGCGTCGAGTCGTCGAGTCGTCGAGTGCTTCGATGGGGTGCACGTCTCCTCGGGTGAGGCCGGGGAAGGGGAGATCGCTGAAGTGCGTGACCGGGAGGTCGAGGGTCTCCAGATCGCGCCAGAAGCGCAGCGTGGGGACGTTGCCGATGCGGATCACGGAGTCGAAGTTGCCGCGGCGGATCATGCGCTCGCCGGCGGTGATGTGCGGGAGGGTGGGGTCTTCGCGCAGGCCGGAGAGGGGCTCGGCGTAGACGGGGGCGTTGAGGGCTTTCACGAGCTCGCGCACGCGCTGGCGGTGCCCCGGTGCGATCGCGCCGAGGATGACCAGGGGCCGCAACCCCAATGTAGGGCGTGGCTTCAGCCCGCCCCCCTCGGCCGAACGGACGGGGTTCGTAGACCGAGCCGGCGCACCGGGGGGGGCGGGCTGAAGCCACGCCCTACATTCGAGCTCCTCCAGCTCCACGTTCAGGTGCAGGGGGCGCGTGCGCGTCCACTCGGCGAGATCGGTCTCCGCGTACACCCCGAACAGCCCCACCTGCTCGATCGACTGCGGCGCGCCGGTCCCGCGGAATCTTGCCGGACGGTCCGCCGAGACCAGCACCAGCGGCAGGCCCGAATAGAACGCCTCGATCGCCGCCGGGAGCATCTCCGCCACCGCGGTGCCCGACGTCGTCACCACCGCCACTGGGTCCCCGTGCAGCTTCATCCGGCCGAGGGCGAAGAACGTGGCCGAGCGCTCGTCGACGAACGAGAACAACTTCGCGTCCGACGCGCCCAGTACCGCCAGCAACGGCGCGTTCCGCGACCCCGCGCACACGCAGAACTCGCGCACGCCCGCGGCCTGCAGCTCCGCGATCACGCGTGCCGCGCGTTCGACGCTGTCCATGCCTCGGACTCGATCCCGAAGAGCGCCTTCACCTGGTCGCGCTTCTGGCGCAGCTCCTCGAACTCCCGCTCCAGCTGGCTCTCCGCGAGCAGCCCCGCGCCCGAGCCCACGCGCACGCGGTCGCCGTTCCACTGCACGTTGCGGATCGACACCAGGGCGATCGCCGAGCGATCCTCCCGTTCGATCCCGAACGGCGCGCCGAAGGCCCGGCGCTTCACGCCGCGGTCCGCGCCGCGCAGCCAGCGCTCGCCGGCCTCGTTCCGCGGCGAGACGCCCAGCGCCGCCGTCGGGTGGAGGCGCCGCACCATCTCCGCGAACGACATCGCCTCCGACCCGCCCGACTCCGCGAAGAAGATCGGCGTCATCAGATGGGCGATGTTCGGCAGGCGCAGCAGGCCGAGGGGGCCGACCTCGATGTTTCCGAACGGGGCGAGGCGGCGGACGATGTCGTCGACCACATACCGGTGCTCGCGCCGCTCCTTCGGATCCGCCAGCAGCTCCTCCGCGCGCAGCACGGGGCGCGTTCCCGCGAGCGCCATCGTCCGATAACCGCGCGCCTCCGCCTGGAACAGCACCTCCGGCGTCGCGCCGATCATCCCGTGCTGCGCGTACGAGTAGCCGTACGCGTGCAGCCCGCGCGGCAGGAACGCGAGGTGCGACGCCAGCGCGCGCCACGAGCGTCCGCCGTTGGCCGCACGCCCGTTCTCGAACAGCACGGGCACGATCTTCGAGAAGTCCCCGCGCAGCATCGCCTCGTGCGCCGACTCGAACAGCGGGCGGAAGTCCTCCAGCGACAGCGGCTCCCACTCGATCTCCGGCAGCTCCTGGTCGCCGAGGCGGGCGGCGAGCTCCTCGAAGGAGAGCTCCTCCCATTCCGCCGGATGCCGCCACGGGTGCGGGTCATCGAGGAAAAAGTCGGTGACGTAGAATGCCGGCCGCTCCGGGCGCCGGAACGGAAGCTGTTCGAACGGTCCCCAGCCCACCAACGCGCGGCCGGGAGACGTCTGGATGAAAGCGAAGTCGCGCACCGCGCGTGATTGTATGACCAACTACACCGGCCCCGATCCCGCGAAGATCCGCACGATGTTCGCCGCCATCTCGCGGCGGTACGACCGGGCCAATACCGTCATGTCCGCCGGTGTGCACCATCTCTGGCGGAGCAAGGCCGTGAAGCGCGCCGGCGTGCGGCCGGGAGACCGCGTCCTCGACTGCGCGACCGGCACCGGCGACCTGGCCATCGCCTTCCGGAAGGCTGTCGGCGATTCCGGACGCGTCGTCGGGACCGACTTCGTTCCGGAGATGCTCGAGGTCGCACGGGTCAAAGCGCAGAACATCGAATGGGAGGTCGCCGACGTGACGCAGCTCCCGTTCGAGACCGGCTCCTTCGACGTGGCCAGCATCTCCTTCGGCATCCGCAACGTGGGCGAGCCGCGGAAAGGCATCGCCGAGATGGCGCGTGCCGTCCGCAGCGGCGGCCGGGTGATCGTGCTGGAGTTCGGCCAGCCGCAGGGCCGCGCCTTCGGCGCGCTGTACAACTGGTACTCGCAGCACATCCTCCCCCGCCTCGGCGGCGCCGTCACGGGCGACGAGGCCGCCTACCGCTACCTGCAGACGTCCTCGGAGCGCTTCCCGTGCGCCGATGACTTCGTGGCGCTGATGCGCGAGTCGGCGGAGTTCGCGTCGGTCGACTTCGTCCCCCTGACGTTCGGCATCGCGTACCTTTACCGCGGAGTGAAGAAATGAGAGAGGGCCGGCGGTAATGGACGTGTTCAAGTTCGGCGGCGTGGCCGTCGGCAGCCCGGAAGCGCTGCTCATGGCCGTCAACCACGTCAAGCGCGCCGCGCCGCGCGTGGCCGCGGTCGTGTCGGCGGCCAACGGCATCACCGATCTCCTGCTCGAGGCCGGACAGGCCGCATTGCGCGGCGACCGGGTCACGTTCGTCAACAACGCCAAACGGTTCGAGGCGCGCTACGGCGAGCTCGTGGCCGCGGTCATCCAGAAGCGTCCCCGCGCGGACGAGTTGCGGGCGCTGATCGCGGACGCGTCGCACGAGATGCTTTCGATGTGCGAGAGCATCGCCGTGCTGCGCGAGCTCACGCCCCGCGCGCAGGACGCGCTGGTCGCGCGCGGCGAGCGGATGCTGGCGCGGATCTTCACCGCGGCGCTGAACGAGCAGGGAGTCGACGCCACGTACGTCGACGCGACCAGCGTCATCCTCACCGAGCATCGCCTGGGCAGCCTCTGGCCGAACTTCCCGAAATGCGAGCGCGCGGCGAAGAAGCACGTGCTGCCGATCCTCGACGGAGGCCGCGTGGTGGTCATGCCCGGCTTCCTGGGCAGCGGTCCGGACGGCGAGGTCGTGACGCTGGGCCGCGGCGGCACGGACTTCTCCGCGGCGATCCTGGCGCGCATCATCGGCGCGGACGCGGTGACGCTGTTCAAGGAGGTCGACGGCCTGATGACCGCCGACCCGAAGAGCGTCCCCGCGGCCCGTCTCCTCGGCGAGCTGCACTACCGCGAGGCGGCGGAGCTCGCGTTCTATGGCGCGAAGGTCCTGCATCCGCGGACGATGATTCCGCTCGTCGACCGCAAGATCCCGCTGTTCGTGAAGAACACCTTCCGCGACGGCAGCGGCGGCACGCGCATCGCCGACGACGTGAAGCCGGGCGCCTATCCGGTCAAAGCCCTCACCGCCATCCATCGCCAGTCGCTGATCTCCATCGAAGGCTCGGGCATGATCGGCGTGCCGGGCGTCGCCGGACGCGCGTTCACCGCGCTCTCGCAGGCGGGGCACTCGGTCTCGATGATCAGCCAGGCCTCGAGCGAGTCCTCCATCTGCTTCGTGGTGCCGGAGGGAGAGGCGCTGCATGCGACGAAGGCGCTGGAGGAGGCGTTCCTGCTCGAGCGCAAGGCGAAGCTGATCGACCGCATCCGGGCGGAGAAAGCGATCGCGCTGATCGCGGTGGTCGGGCTGGGGATGCGCGGACGCCCGGGGATCGCGGCGCGCACGTTCTCGGCGCTGAGCGGCGCGCGCGTGAACGTCGTCGCCATCGCCCAGGGCTCCTCGGAGCTGAACATCACCATCGCGGTCGACGAAGCCGACGCGACGCGGGCGCTGCAGGCGCTGCACAGCGAATATCAGCTCGACAAGCTCCATCCCCTCGCCGACACCACCGGCCGCGAGTCGAAGCTCACCCTGCTCGGCTTCGGCCAGATCGGCCGGGAGCTGGCCTCGCAGCTCACCGCGCAGGAGAAGCACCTCCGCCAGGAGCTCGGCCTCGACGTCACCATCGTCGGCGTCGCGGACCGCTCGGGCATCAAGGTGCAGGAGCACGGCTTCAGCGCGGCCGCGCTGCAGAAGCTCGCGAAGCAGAAGGCCGCCGGCGGACGCCTGTTCGCGAACGACTCGCTGCTGTCCATCGACGACCTGCAGAAGGCGATGGAAAAGGAGCTGTGGCTCCTCCCCTCGCACCGGCCGATCCTGGTCGATCTGACGTCCGAGGAGACGGCGCCGCTGATCCAGAAGGCGCTGGAGAACGGGTTCCACATCGTCCTGGCGAACAAGAAGCCGCTGGCGGTGTCGCAGATCCAGTTCGACGAGCTGATCGCCACCGCCCGCGAGCGCGGGCTGTCGCTGCGCTACGAGGCCACGGCCGGCGCGGGCCTGCCGGTGCTCGACACGCTGGCCAAGCTGCAGGAGGCGGGCGACCGCGTGGAGACGATCGTCGGCGCGTTCAGCGGCACGCTCGGGTTCATCATGAGCGCGCTGGAGGAAGGAAAGCGCTTCAGCGACGCGGTGCGGGAGGCGTGGAAGCTCGGCTACACGGAGCCCGATCCGCGCGACGATCTCTCCGGCACGGACGTGGCCCGCAAGGCCCTCATCCTCGCCCGCACCCTCGGGCGCCGGCTCGAGCTGGGCGACATCGCGCTGGAATCGCTCTTCACGCCGGAGGTCGACTCCGCGGAGCCCGCGCGCTTCGTGGAGAACCTGAAGGCGCTCGACGACGCCTTCGCGGAGCGCGTGGCGCGCGCGAAGCGCGAGGGCAAGGTGTTGCGCTACGTGGCCAGGATCGGCAGGAAGATCACGGTCGGCGTGGAGGCGGTCGACCAGTCGTCGCCCGTGGGCCGCCTGAAGGGCACGGCGAACACGATCGTGATCCAGTCGAAGCGCTATCACGACAATCCGCTGGTCGTGACGGGGCCCGGCGCGGGAGCGGCGGTGACCGCGGCGGGCGTGCTGAACGACATCGTCGCCATCACCATGCACGAACGGAGGAAGGTGGCGCGATGACAGCACGGGCCACGGCGTTCGCGCCCGGCTCCATCGGCAACGTCGGTCCCGGCTTCGACGTCCTCGGGCTGGCCGTGGACGGCATCGGCGACACCGTGACGGTCGAGCTGACGAAGGGCGCGGCGAAGATCGCGGACGTGACCGGCCGCGACGCGGAGCTCGTCCCGCGCGATCCGGACCGCAACTGCGCCGCCATCGCCGCGCACGCGCACCTCCGGCCGTTCGGCTACAACGCCATCGTGACCATCGCCAAGGGACTGGCGCTGGCCGGCGGGATGGGCGGGAGCGCGGCCTCGAGCGTCGCCGGCGCCTACGCGGCCGCGCTGGCTCTCGGACAGTCGCCCTCCCCGCCCGACGTCATCGCCGCGGCGCTGGAAGGCGAGTCGGCGGTCGCCGGACGCCACCTCGACAACATCGCCCCGAGCGTGGTCGGCGGCCTCGCCCTCTCGCGGAGCGTCGACCCGATCGACGTGGTCCGGCTGCCGGTCGGCGCGGACTGGTGGATCGCGCTGGTCACCCCGCGCGTGCGCATCCAGACCAAGGACGCGCGCGCATTGCTGCCCGATACCAGCCCGCGCGCGGAGTGGATCCAGCAGATGGCCAACACCACGGCCCTCGCGCACGCGTTCGCCGTGGCGGACGGAGAGCTCCTCCGCCGCGCGCTCGACGACCGCTACGCCGAGCCGCGGCGCGCGCCGCTCATCCCGAAGTTCGACGACGTGAAGCGCGCCGCCCTCGGCGCAGGCGCGTTCGGCTGCTCGATCAGCGGCTCCGGCCCGACGCTGTTCGCCGTCGCCCCGGACGAGGCCACCGCGCGAGCATGCGCCGCCGCGATGGAAGCAGCATTCGGCGAAGTCGCGGGCACACACGTGGGTGCGATCGCAAAACAAGGAGTGCGACGGGCATGAACCAGAATCTTCGAGCTCACGCCGATTCCCGGAGCGCCGGCGTCCCGCCGGCTGGCCGGGCGGCGTCCCGCCGGCCGGGGCCTCGGGAGGACGGAGCCTCTCGCCTGGTACCACGCTCCCCCGCCCGCCCAGGTGGCGGCGCGGGACGCCGCCACGACAGCCGGCGGGACGCCGGCGCTCCATCACGGCGCCGGAGGCACGCGTGAGCGAGTGGCTCGAATGCATCAACTGCCGCACGAAGTACGACGAGCTGGAAGTGCGCTACGTCTGCGACGCGTGCGACGGCCTCCTCTCCGTCGAGCGGGACACCTTCCTCGACCGCAACTCCTTCGATGACCGGCGCTCGTCCTGGGCGCCGATCGACCAGAGCGGCGTGTGGCGCTTCCGCGAGGCGGTCGTGAACCTGGACCGCGCGGTCACGCATCCCGAAGGCGGCACGCGCCTCTACGAGCGCGAGGGACTCTTCTACAAGCACGAGGGCGAGAACCCGACCGGGTCGTTCAAGGACCGCGGGATGACCGTCGCCGTGACGCAGGCCGTGCGGGTGAAGGCGACGGCCGTCGCCTGCGCCTCGACCGGCAACACCAGCGCGTCGCTCGCCGCGTACGCCGCGCAGGCCAAGCTCCCGGCCATCGTGTTCGTCCCGGCCGGCAAGGTGGCCAGCGGCAAGCTCGCGCAGACCCTCGCGTACGGCGCCCGGGTCCTGCAGGTCCGCGGCGACTTCGACGCCGCGATGCGCCTCGTCCGCGAGGCGTGCGACAAGCTGGGGATCTACCTCGTCAACTCCATCAACCCCTTCCGCATCGAGGGGCAGAAGACGATCGTCTGGGAGCTCCTGCAGGACCTGCAGTGGGAAGCTCCCGACTGGATCGTCGTCCCCGCCGGAAACCTCGGCAACACGAGCGCCTTCGGCAAGGCCATCCGGGAGGCCTTCGCGCACGGCTGGATCGCGAAGATGCCCCGCCTGGCCTCCATCCAGGCCCACGGCGCGAACCCGTTCTTCCGCGGCTGGCAGGAGTCGTTCGCCACCCGCCATCGCATGTCCGCGGAGACGATCGCCAGCGCCATCCGGATCGGCGACCCGGTGAGCTGGGACAAGGCCGTCGCCGCCATTCGCGACACCCAGGGCGTCGTCGAGGAAGTGACGGACGGCGAGATCCTCTCCGCGAAACGGGCCATCGACGGGCTCGGGATCGGCTGCGAGCCGGCCTCCGCCGCGACCCTGGCCGGCGTGCGCAAGCTGCGCGCGTCGGGGGTCATGAAGGACGGGGAGCGCATCGTCTGCGTTCTCACGGGAAACCTCCTGAAGGACCCGGAGGCGAACTACCGGGGGGAGAACGTCCAGGAGATCGAGCCCAGCGTCAGCGCCGTAGAGGCGATCCTGCACGCGAAAACGTGATGCCGGTCACAAAATAAAGTTTACAATTTCAAGGACTGGACGCGGGAGTCCAAACCCGTATAATTTCCGGCTCACTTACACCTCAAAAATTTTCGCAGGCGTACACCAATCGAGGAGACTTCTGTCTACGGTGCGGTACCGGAGGCGGAAGAGTCGTTCAGACCGCAAAAGGAGAGCACATCATGAGGAAATGGTCCTTGGTCGTAGTTTTAGCGCTGATGGTCAGCGCACCGGCGTTCGCGCAGGCAACCCGTACGTGGGTATCGGGTGTCGGCGACGACGTCAACCCGTGCAGCCGCACGGCCCCCTGCAAGACGTTTGCTGGCGCGATCTCCAAGACCGCGGCCAACGGTGAGATCAACGTCATCGATCCGGGTGGTTTCGGTGCCGTCACGATCACCAAGTCGATGACGATCGACGGTTACGGTCCGCAGTCGTCGATCCTGGCCTCGGGCACGTCGGGCATCATCATCAACGACTCGCTCAGCGGCAGCCCCGGCACGATCGTCGTGAACATCCGCAACCTGTCGATCAACGGCGCGTCGACCACCGCCGGCAGCGGCATCCGCATCATCAGCGCGAAGGCCGTCAACATCGAGAACGTGTACATCGGGAACTTCACCGGCTCGGGCTCGGTGGGCCGCGGCATCTCGATCGAGACGAACGTCGCAGCCGTCCGCGTCACCGTGTCGAACTGCACGCTCTACAACATGGGCAACGTCGCCATCCACTCGGTGCCGGCAGGCGGGAACGTTCTGCTGAACGTCCACAATACGAAGATCTACCGCGGCGCCAGCAGCGCCATCAACGTCCGCAACCTGACCAAGGCGACCATCAGCTACTGCGATCTGAGCAACAACACGCTCGGCGCGGGCGTGACGCTCGAGCAGTCCACCGCCGAAGCGATGGTGTCGAACACGGTCATGGCGAACAACGCGTTCGGCATCTTCAGCGGTGTGGGCGGCGGCCTGCCGGTCTCCCGCCTCTATGGCTGTACCATCACCGGCAACACTTCCGCCGGCCTGTCCATCAACTCGGGCACCGTGTCCACACATGGCAACAACGCCATCCGCGGCAACGTCGGCAACGAGACCCCGTCCGGCGTGAGCCTCGGTACCCAGTAGTCTCCATCTCGCATCGACGTGAAAACGCCCACCCGCGAGGGTGGGCGTTTTCTTTGGTCCGGAAACTCCCTGCCTCGTCCGTCTACTTCGGATCGAGAAAGGAAGTTCCCATGAAACGCATCCTCGTGTTCCTCGTCCTCGTAGTCGCAGCAGGGACCGCACTCGCCCAGGAAGAGCGCATCGCGGCCGGGACCGCGCTCGCTCAGGAAGAGCGCATCGCGGCCGGGTCGGCCATCGCTCCGGGCAAGAGCGTCCTCTGCCCGCATCCCTACAACCAGACCTTCACCGCCGGACCGCCGGCCGCGCCGGCGCCGATCGTCTCGACGTTTCCGGCCAACGTGCAGGCCACGATCGCCGGCTCGGTCTGGAACCAGACCACGGCGGACAAGCACTTCGGCCACACGTTCCGGTTCCCGTCCGAGCGCCAGTGCTGCCTCATCACCAGCGGCCGGCTGGAGGTGACGATCAAGGCCCTGCAGACCGCCAAACCGAACAGCGGCGGCTCGAGCAATGACGCGGTCCACGTGATCGCCAACGGTGCCAGTGTCACCTATCAGCAGCCCTGGCTGAGCAGCGGCGTGACCGTCGGCACCGTCCACACCGTGACCTTCCAGCTCAACGCCCAGCAGCTCGCGGGCGGCACGATCGGCATCTTCGTCCAGGACGACGTCGCCGTCCAGTCGGCGAAGCTCACGGTGACCGGCTGCTGCATCCGCAAGCCGTAGACGGGCGCGTCCCGGCCGGCACAAAATGAAACGGGCGGCCCGAGGCCGCCCGATTCACCGTGGAGCGCAGCCCGGCCGCTACTTCAGGTGCTTGTTGACCAGCGCGGTCATCTCGAACATCGACACCTGATCCTTGCCGCCGAAGACGACGCGGAGCTTGTCGTCGGCGTTGATCATGCGCTTGTTCTGCTGGTCCTGAAGACCGTTCTTCTTCACGTAATCCCACACGCGTTTGGTGACCTCGCTGCGCGGGATCGGCTCGTTTCCGACAATGGCGGCCAGGTCCGAGCTCGGCTGCACCGCCGCGGAAAGACCTTTGCCGCCGCCTTTGGATGGAGATTTCGTTGCCATCAGTTCAACCTCGCCTTCGCTTTCGTTGCCCCGATTCTGTGCCGATTCCGTCGTGCGCGTCAAACGCCAGAATGAGATGATCTGGAACCGCTCGTGCACCGGCGAGCGCTCGCGGTACTCGAATTCAGGAGGTCAAGCAGTCCCATGAAGTCATTCCGGTTCCTCTCCCTGGTCGCGTTGCTCCTCGTCCTCACCCCCGCCGTGCTCGCTGCTGACTTCGGCATCCGAGGCGGACGCTACGACGACATCGAAGAAGAATTCGTCGGCGCGGAGATGGTCTTCGACGTCGGCGCGGTGAACATCAACCCGAACATCGAGTACTCGCTGGCCGAGGACATCACCGCCGGCTCGGCGAACATCGACGTGACGGTGGACATCGGCAGCTTCTCGCGCGTGACCCCCTACGTCGGCGCGGGCGTCGGCCTCTGGTACGTCGACGACGACTTCGGCGACAACACCACCGACCTCCTCGGCAACCTGATCGGCGGCGTGCAGTTCGACCTCGACTTCCTCAAGCCGTACGCTCAGGTGAAGTACTTCCGCGCCATCGACGATGACGAAAACGGCGGCCCCGCGGACGACCTGGCGTTCACGATCGGACTACGGTTCTAGGGGGGTTGGTGGAGGTGTAAGCCCCAAGCGCAGTCGAGGGGCCAACTTAGCACCTGCGCAGCGCGATCCTACTGGCGGACGCACGTGCACCGCGCTTCGTGCACGTGCTGCGTTGCTGCTAACCTGGCCCCTCGACTGCGCTCGGGGCTAACCTCGGGACCCTCACCCGTACGATCGCCCGGAACACGAGATACAGCGCCAGGGCGATCAGCGCCGCGGACGTGATCCCGTTGACCATGGCGACCGGATCCACCGTGGCGCCCGAGAAGTTCTGCAGCGTCAGTTTGACCAGCGCGTAGAGCGTCGTCACCAGCACGAACAGCATCGGCAGCAGGGTGAAGGCGATCTTCTGCCGGCGCTGGTACAGCCACACCGTGATCGCCAGCAGCGTCAGCGCCGCCAGTAGCTGGTTCGACGCGCCGAACAGCGTCCAGAACTTCACCCAGCTTCCCGGGGGCGCGAACGCGACGAAGTACACCGGCAGGGCCACGGTCAGCAGCGTCCCCACCCACGCGCCGAAGCGCGTCGGCCAGCGGAAGAGCTCCTGCACGATGTAGCGGCCGAGGCGCGTGGAGACGTCGACGGTGTCGAAAACGAACGTCGAGAACGCCATCGCCCCGAACGTGATCGCGAAGTTGCGGTACTGCTCGCCGATCAGGATGGTCAGGAAGTCGCCGATGCCGTTGCCGTAGATCGTGCCCGGCCGCAGACCGGTCAGGTTCTCCTGCGCGACGATCATCACCGTCACCATCGCGATCAGCGCCACGAACGCCTCGGCCAGCATCCCGCCGTAGCCGACGGGCCGGATGTGCGTCTCGCTCGCGATCTGTTTCGACGTCGTGCCCGAGCACACCAGCCCGTGGAAGCCCGAGCACGCGCCGCAGGCGATGGTCACGAAGAGGAACGGGAACAGCAGCCCCGTGGCCTTCCCGCTGTCGAAGGTCTTGAACGCAGCCTGCTTGATCTCGTAGCCGCCGAAGAAGACGCCGATCACGCCGAGGGCCAGGGCAAAGTAGAGGATGAACCCGCCCAGATAGCCGCGCGGCTGCAGCAGCGACCACACCGGCACCATCGACGCGACGCAGCAGTACGCGAGGATCAGCAGCGCCCACCACTTCGCGTCGAGGATGAAGTACGTCGACACCTTCGTGCCCAGCCAGACCACGACCAGCGTCGCGGGCACGAAGACCACGGTGACGAGCCAGAGCGGCGGATTCAGATACCGCTGTACGAGCCCCATGATCACCGCGAGGGCGAGGTAGAAGATGCTGGCCGCGGCCACCGCGCCGCCCGCATGGAACGTCGCTCCCGCCGTCGCCAGCTCCTCGGTGCCGGTCACGAAGCTCGACGACGTGATGTCCGCGAACGCGACGATCACGTACACCAGCGCCAGCCAGATGAACGCCATCATGGCGATGCCCGCGCGCGGCCCGAGGTGCTCGCGGGTGATGTCGGCGATCGAGCGCGCGCCGTGCCGCACGCTCGCCGCGAGGGCCATGAAGTCGTGCACCGCCCCGATCAGCACCACGCCCACGCCGATCCACAGGAGACACGGCAGCCACCCGAACTCCTGGCAGGCGATGATCGGCCCGGCGATCGGCCCCGCCGCGGCGATGGCCGCGAAATGCTGGCCGAAGAGGTAGAACGGCTTGGTCGGAACGTAGTCGACGCCGTCGTTGAGCTCATGCGCGGGTGTCGTGGCCCCGGCATCCAGGCCCACCAGCCGCGAGATCCACGAGCCGTACAGCCAGTACGCGAGCGAGATCAGGGCGAGAAAGACGACCGCGATGAGCGTGAGCTGCATGGCGGCATTTTAGAGGGCGCAGGGGGCAGGGCGCAGGGGGCAGGAGCAATCGCGCAACTTCTGCCCTCAGCTCCTGTCCCCTGCGCCCTGTGCCCTGCGCCCTGCGTATGCGGCATCCGGTCAGTTTACTGTGCCAGCAGGTCCTGGTACTCCGGATGCCGCTTGATGAACGACGCGACGTAGGCGCACTGCGGGACGACTTTCAGGTTCTTCGCCCGCGCGTGCTCCAGCGCCTGGGTGACGATCGCAGAGGCCACGCCGCGCCCCTCGAGCTCCGTCGGGACGATCGTGTGGGTGAACACGATGCGGTCCGGATCCTCGAGGTCGTACGCGGCGTAGGCGGTGTGGCCGTCGATGGTCGTCTCGAACTGCGACTGTTGTTCGTTGTGGCGGATGTCGTGCGTCATGAGACGCGCATTGTGCACGCTTTACGCCGCTCGACGGGTTCCTCGGAGTTCCTCGGGTTCCTCGGGTTCCTCGGAGGGAAAGGGCCCGCGCGCCAGGGAGCTCCGAGCCCCCCGAGGAACTCCGAGGAACTCCGAGGAACCCCGAGGAACTCCTGGGAGGAACTCCTCGTTACGCCGCCGCCTCCGACGCCGCGTCCTTCATCGTCGTGGCGAGCAGCGTGTAGGCAGTCGCCCACGCGTCCCGCACTTCGTGCGTGAACAGTTCGCCGAGACCCTGCTCGAGCGTCCACAGGAGGGCCGCGCCGACGGTGTCGTAATGCTCGTCCTGCACCCCATACCCCGCATGCCGCGCGCCGAGGGCGCGCACGCCAGAGAGGATGCTGTCGAGTTTGCGCAGGTTCACGACCACGACCGCGATCATGTCCATCAGCTTCTTGCCCTGCTCCTTCAGGTCGCCGCGGAACATCGGGCGCAGCGACGGGTCGAGCTCGAACAAACGGCCGTAGAACAACGACGCCGCCGTTTCCGCGATCGGCAGCACCTCCGCAAAGCTCGACTGCACGAGCTCGATCTGTTTCGAATTCATTGGACTCACGCTCCTTTTTCTTGCGCGGAATGTGGGCCCGCATCCGCACCCGGGGCGTGAGCCGAATCACACGCGGAAGCGCCGCAGCGCAAGCTCCAGCATCTCCCTCGGCGATCCCTGCGCTATCCCCTCGATTCGGACGCCGAGGTGTTGCAGCGCGAGGGCGAGCGTCTCGCGGACGTGCGCCTCGTCGAGCGCCGGCAACGGCAGCGCGCCATCGCGCTTGCCCAGCTTCGAGCCGTCGGCGTTCACCACCAGCGGCAGATGCGCGTACGCCGGCGCCGGGTAGCCGAGCGCCCGCTGCAGCGCGATCTGCCGCGGCGTGGAGGGGAGCAGGTCCGCGCCGCGCACCACCTGCGTCACGCCCTGCTCCGCATCGTCCACGACCACCGCGAGCTGATAGGCGAAGAGTCCGTCCGCGCGCCGCACCACGAAGTCGCCGGTTTTCTCCGCGACGTTCTCCTGCTGATGCCTGGCGACGAGGTCGTCGAAGGCGATGATCTCGTCCGGCACGCGGAAGCGGATCGCGCGCGCGGTCTTGCCGGGCGCGATCCCGTTGCGGCACGTGCCGGGGTACACCGGCTCACTGCCCAATGGCGCGGACGCGGCGCGCTGCAGGTCCGCGCGCGAGCAGGCGCAGTCGTAGACCAGCCCCTTTGCGCGCAGCTCGCCGAGGGCACGCTCGTACAGCGCCGTGCGCCGCGACTGCCACACGACCTCCCCATCCCACTCCAGCCCGTAGCGCGTCAGCGCGGCGAGGATCTCTTCCGCCGAGCCAGGCACCACGCGGGGCGTGTCGATGTCCTCGATGCGCACCAGCCAGCGCCCGCCTTCCGCCCGCGCGAACAGCCACGATCCCACCGCGGCGACGAGGCTGCCGAGGTGGAGCGGCCCGGTGGGCGAGGGAGCGAAGCGGCCGGTCACGTGCACGAGAAGCTATCACTCCGAGATCGAGCTGGCGGACGCGAGCGTTCCTTCAGTAAGATTCGCGCTCTCTCGAAAAACCAACACAGAGGTAAACATGAATCGCTTCGCCGTCGTCCTGGTTCTCCTCCTCCTCGCCGTCAGCGCCGCGGCGCTCGATCCCGCGGCCGACAAGAACATCACCATGCTCGCCAACGACCTGCACGCGCTGGGGCGCGTGACCACGGTCGCGAAGGACCTCGGCGACTCGCGGCAGGTCCTGCTCGCGATCGCCGACAACGACATCGAGACGCTGCGCATGCCGCGCGGCGACGGCACGTATCAGTGGGCCTCGCTGCAGCGCGAGGAAGGCGGCCGGGTCCGGGACGAGAAGACCATCGAGCACGTGTACACGGAGAAAGAGCTCCGCTACGTGACGGTCACGGGCACGAACGGATACCGCGTGGAAGTCACGGTGCCGCGCAAGCGCGGGACGTTCGCCGCGAACAACCGCGTGTGGGTGCGCAACGTCATCGCCGACCTCACCGCCTTCGACGGCAAGACCTCGCATCACGAGATCCCGGTCAACGCGTGGGTGAACCCCGGCGACGCGACGGGCGTGCCGCTGCCGGACATCGCCAAATCGGCGAAGGTCACCGCGGAGCTGGGCGTGGAGAGCGGCTCCAAAGCTGCCGTGGCCGAGGTGTCGATCGTCCAGGCGAAACTGGTGGACGATCCGAACAGCCCGTACTCCCCGGCCGTGAAGAAGCTCCTCCAGATCCGCGAGCTGAGCGCCGCGCGGGACATGAACCGCGGCGCGATCAAGAACTCCGTGGACGAGGCGCTGCTGTCGCTCCCCGGTGAGCTGGAGAAGCGCACGGCGGAGCAGGAGGAAGCGGCGCGCGTGCGCCGGCAGATGGCCGAGAGCGGCACGACCACCGGCGCGGTCAACCTCGGCGACGCAACCCCGGACGTGGTGAACGAGCTCGCGGCGATCTCGCGCCTCATGACCGGCACGGTGCAGGAGCAGACGGACGGCCGGGCGCGCCTGGAAGCGCTGATCGGAAAGCTGAAACCCGCGCAGCCGATGTGAGGGACGGTTCCTCGGAGTTCCTCGGAGTTCCTCGGGTTCCTCGGGCGTAATTCGTCGATCCCCCGAGGAACTCCGAGGAACTCCGAGGAACCCGAGGAACTACGTCCGTTTCATCCCGTAAACCAGCAGCCGCTGCTGGCCGCGCTGGAGCTCGCCCTGGAGCGTCTCGCCGATGCGCTCCGCGACGCGGATGGACGGCGTGTTGAAGGGGTCGATGATGCTGATCAGGTGATCGCGGTCCATCTCCTGGAACGCGAACTCCGCGCAGCGCTTCGCGGCCTCGGACGCGTACCCCTTGCCCCACCAGTTCCGGCCGAGGGTCCAGCCGAGCTCGAAGTCGGGCCAGCCGTCGGGCTCGTGGAACCCGGCCCGGCCGACGAGCGCGCCCGTGCTCTTCTCGAACACGCCCCACATGCCGAAGCCGCGCAGGTGCCAGTGGCCGGCGATCATCGAGAAATGCCGCCACGCGTCCGAGCGGTCGAGCTGATGCCCCACCGTGTACTTCGTCACCTCGGGGTCGGTGTGAATGGCGGCGTACTCCTCGAAGTCGCCGGCGTGCAGCATGCGAAGCAGGAGGCGCTCGGTGGTGAGCGAGGGGACGTCGAGTGGTGCTACTTTCATGACGTGAAATTCTACGTCCCGGTGCTGTTCGCGCTCTTCGCCCTCCCCGCCGCGGCGCAGTTCAGCGAGACGCTGGAGGTACGGGTCCTGGAGATCGAGGCGACGGTCGTCGATCGCGACCAGAACACGATCGAGGGACTGACGCGCGAGGATTTCCTGGTCACGATCGACGAGCATCCCGTGGAGATCACGAACTTCGCCGCGGTCAGCCGGGGCATGATCCGCGAGAGCGCCGCCGGCGCGGCCCCGCAGGACGCGACCGTGGCCATGCCGGTGCCGACGCGGCTGATCATCGTGGTGGACGACCTCTCCCTGCGCACCGGCGCGAAGCAGCGCGCGCTGCGGGCGTTGCGCAAGTACGTCGACGAGACGATGGACGCGTCGACGACGGCGACGCTGATCACCTGGAACGGCGCGCTGACGACGCGCACGGCGCCCACCACCCGCCGCGACCTCCTCCGCAGCGCCATCGACGCGTCGGCCCGCGAGATCCCGCGCGGGATGGCCATCGACGCCGAACGGCGCCAGCTCGAGGGGGCGCGCATGCTCCCCGGCTACCCGCGCATGGTGGACTTCTACTCGCAGTCGCGGGCCATCGACGCGGAGCGGACCATCGACGCGCTCGCGGACGTCATGGACGAAGCGGCTCGCGCCATCGAGGGGCGGAAGATCGTCCTGTTCGTGTCGGAGGGCATTCCCATGCAGCCGGGCGCGGAGATGCGCGCGGCGCTCAACCGCTCGCGCGTGCCCATGGGTACCCTGCAGTACTCGCAGGCGCACGGCCTGCGGCTGCTCGCGAAGCACGCCCAGAACGCGGGCGTGGTCTTCAGCACGCTCGACCCGTCCCTCTTCACCGGCATGCACGAGGGCGGCATGGGCGACGTCGACGTCGACGTCGATACCAACATGACCCGCCATCTGCAGCACGAAGGCGTGGCCCTGCTGGCGCGCGAGACCGGCGGGACGCTCATCGCCAGCGGCAACGACCTCGACGCCGCGCTGCGGGACCTCGACGACCGGCTGTCGACGTACTACTCCATCGCCGTGCGCCCGCCGGCGAAGATGGAGGCGCATCCGGAGATCGCCGTGAGCGTCAGGAACCAGCCGAAACTGCGCGTACACCTGGCCACGCGGCGCGGACTGCCCTCGCGCGACGAGGCCATCGCCAACGCGGTGCGCGCGCAGCTCACCCGGCGCCACGAGGAGAACCCGCTGCACGTGCGCCTCTTCGTCGAGCCCGAACAGCACGAGCGCGGGTGCATCGCGTCGCTGCAGTTCCACATCCCGGCGGAGGGCCTCACGCTGCTGGAGCCGTCCGCCGCGACCCGCGGCCAGCTCGACTTCTGGTTCGCGGTCGCCGACCAGAACGGCATCGAGACGCCCGCGCGCATGCAGCCGTTCGCCGTGACGTCGCGGCACGGCGCAACCATCGGTCACGCCATGCCTCTGGCCCTGGCGGCGGGGTCGTATGTGGTGTCGACGGCGGTGGTGGACCGCCTGAGCGGCGCGATGAGCTACCTGCAGCGCGAAGTACACTGCGGGAAGTGACGAGCTTCTCGAGCGAACGATGAACGTGTATCGGTTCGGACCGTTCCGCCTCGACGTCGCGCAGGGGCTGCTGGCGACGGATGCGGGTGAGATCACCCTCGCGCCGAAGGCCTTCGACACGCTGCGCGTGCTCGTCGAGAGCGCCGGTACCGTGCTCACGAAACGAGAGCTGCTCGACCGCGTGTGGCCCGATACCTACGTCGATGAGAACAACCTCGCCCAGAGCATCTCGCTCGTGCGCAAGGCGCTGGCGGCCGCGGATCCGTCCGCGGAGTACGTGCAGACGATTCCGCGGCGCGGGTACCGCTTCGTCGCCAGTGTAGGGCGCGGCTTCAGCCCGCCCATCGGCTCCGATCCGCCCGCCCACGAGGAGGGCGGGCTGAAGCCGCGCCCTACATCGGAGGTCGTCACGCGGTATGCGCGCAGCGGCAGCGTGAACATCGCCTATCAGGTCGTCGGCGACGGGCCGGTCGACCTGGTGTTCGTGATGGGGTGGGTCTCGCACATCGAGATGTTCTGGCAGGAGCCGGCGGTCGCGCGCTTCCTGCGGCAGCTCGCGAGCTTCTCGCGGCTGATCCTCTTCGACAAGCGCGGCACCGGGCTCTCCGACGCCGTGCCGCTCTCGCAGCTCCCGACCCTGGAAGAGCGGATGGACGACGTGCGCGCGGTGATGCACGCCGCGGGCTCGACGCGCGCGGTGGTGATGGGCGTGTCGGAAGGCGGCACGATGTCGAGCCTCTTCGCCGCGACGCACCCGGCGCACACCGCCGGCATCGTCATCATCGGCGGCTACGCGCGGCGCCTGCGCGCGCCGGACTATCCGTGGGGTGCGCTGCCGGAGGACCGGGAGCGCTTCATCGAGATGCTGGAGCGCGAATGGGGCGGGCCGGTGGGCATCGAGGAGCGCGCGCCGAGCCGCGCGGGCGACCCGGAGTTCCGCAAGTGGTGGAGCGCGTACCTGCGCATGGGCGCCAGTCCCGGCGCGGCCGCGGCTCTGACGCGCATGAACGCGGAGATCGACATCCGCAACGTGCTGCCGACCATCCGCGTGCCGGCGCTGGTCATCCACCGCTCCGGCGATCGCTGTCTGCGCGTGGAGGAAGGGCGCTACATGGCCGAGCGCATCCCCGGCGCGCGGTTCCTGGAATTGCCGGGCGCCGATCACCTGCCGTTCGTGGGCGACCAGGACGCGATCCTCGAGCCGGTCCGGCGCTTCGTCTCGGAGCTGGGCAGCGGCACGGACCGCACGCGCGTCCTGGCGACGCTGCTGTTCGCGCGCACGGACCACTTCTCGGACGACCTCGACCGCGACGCGTCGCGCGAGATCCGCTGGTTCCAGGGCGAGAAGATCGGGCGCATCGACGACGCGCTGGTGGCGACGTTCGACGGACCCGCGCGCGCGATCCGCTGCGCCCGCGCGCTGCTCGACGCGGCCGAAGCGCGCGGCGTGCGCCTCGCCGCGGGCCTGCACACCGGCGAATGCGAGCTGGCGCCGCAGGGCGTCGCCGGGTTGAGCGTGGAGATCGGAGCGCTGCTGGCCGAGGCGGCAGCGGTGGGCGAGATCGTGGTGTCGAACACCGTGCGCGATCTCGTCGCCGGCTCCGGGCTGGAGTTCGCCCCCCGCGGCGTCGCCTGCCTCGGCGACCGGTTGGGCGACTGGCCGGTCTTCACCGTCAAGCGCTGATTCCCTCCGTCCCACTCTGTGTCTCTGTGTCTCTGTGGTGAATACCCGCGTGCCTCCTGCGAGGCACGTTCGTATTCACCACAGAGACACAGAGGCACAGAGTGGGACGGAGGGGGGTGGCGAAGCTGATAGCCTTCGCGCCATGAAGGTTCGCGTCGTCCTCGTGGAGCCGCAGGAGGCCGGGAACGTCGGCGCCGCCGCGCGCGCGATGAAGAACTTCGGCTTCACCGACCTCTGGATCACCGGCGGCAAGACCGAGCGCACCGACAACGTCTCGAGCTGGTGGGCCGTCGGCGCCATCGACGTCGTCGACGCCGCCACCCGCGTCGACACGCTCAAAGAAGCCCTCGCCGACTGCCACCTCACCGTCGCCACCACCGCCATCCGCGGCCGGCAGGTCTACGAGCAGCTCACGCCCGCCGACGTCGCCCGCGTGGCGTCCGAGGAACTGGGAGAGGAGCATCGCATCGCGCTGGTCTTCGGACGCGAGAAATGGGGGCTCACCGGCCGCGAGGTGCTCCTCTGCCAGCGCACCGCCTCCATCCCCACCTGGCCCGAGTTCCCGACCATGAACCTCGCCCAGTCCGTGGCGATCTTCTGCTACGAGCTCGGCAAGGGCGTGCGTCCCCGCGCGAAAGACCCCGACCCCGCCCCGCACCAGCTCGTCCACCAGCTCACCACCCACACCCGCGCGCTGCTCGACGACGTCGACTACTGGGGCGAGAAGAGCCCCGACCGCATGTGCGCCGAGCTGCAGGCCATCGTCGGCCGCGCGGTGCTCAGCACGCGCGAAGCATCGCTGCTTCTGTCGATGGTGCGGAAGATCCGCAAAGACCGTGACCCGTGACCCGTTACCCGTTGCCCGGACTCCATTGGAGAGAAGAGAGAGAGAAGCGAGAGAAGAGAGAGAGGCAAGCGCTGGGGGAGAAGAAGCGGCCCGGGCAACGGGCAACGGGTCACGGACAACGGGTCACGGTCATCTGGCGGCCACGCAGTAGTAGCGCAACGGATCCGACGCGATGCCGTCGAAGCGGGTCTTCGTGAAGCCCGCCTCCCGCAGCATCTGCCGGGCGCGCTCCTCGCCCCACATGCGGCCGAGGGCCTCGCCCTCCTGTGCGAGGGCGACCGGGACGGCGTGCAGCACCGACAGCGCGTAGAGCATCGGCGCGAAGGGGTTCTCCACGTTGCGCGAGAGGTGGCTCGACGCCGCGGTCTCCTGCATCAGGAACAGGCCGTCGCGCTTCAGCGCGTTCGCGATGTTGCGCAGCACGAGCCGCGGGAAGGCCTGCTCGTGGATCGACTCCAGCGCCAGGACCAGGTCGTACGAGCGCGGCTCGTCGAGCGACGCCACGTCGCCCACCGCGAAGTCCACGTTCGCCAGCCCGGCCTCGTCGGCGCGCTCGTTCGCGCGGTCGATCGCGTCCTGAGAGATGTCGTAGCCGCGGAACGCGGAGCGCGGGAACATCCGCGCGAGCACCGTCAGCACCGCGCCATCGCCGCAGCCCGCGTCGAGCACGCAGGCCCCCGCGGCCAGGCGCAGGTCCATGCCCGGCATCAGCTCGAGCAGCGCTTCGACGTAGTCCTCGTCGACGTGCAGGCGCTTCTCATCCGCCAGCAGCGCATGCAGCCGCTCGTACGCCTCGGGCGCCACCCCGCCGCCGCCGTGGAATCCGGCGACGACCATGTCCTCCATGCTGGCCAGCATCGACAGCAGTTGCGCGGCCGGCGCGAGGTTGCCCGAGCCCGCGCCGCGGCTCAGCACGGCGGCGTACTCGATCGGCAGAAAGTACGTGCCGGTGCGCACGTCGTAGTGCACGATGCGCGCGGCCGTCATCGCGGCCAGCCATTCGCGCACGTAGCGCTCCGTGAGGCCGGCCGCGACCGCGATGTCCATGCTCGTCGACGGCGGCAGCGATGCCATGATGTCGAACAGGCCGGTGCGGTGCCCGATGCTGATCATCAGGGAGACGAAACCGCTGTTCAGCGTCCGTCCGATTCGATTGGCATATACATCCGCGCTGATCTGTGGCTCCAGGTTCATCACCGACATCGATCCTCCGGTTCCCCTTACACCCGTGGTGTAAACGGTTACAGCAAGGTAGAGTCGATGCCGCCCGGAAAACCGGGAGAGAATGTGGGGAAAGTTCGGGATCAATCCTTCAATGTTCCGTTTTGGTGAGTTCGAGCTGAACCTCGACCGTTACGAATTGAAAAACAGCGGCGCGCCCGTCAAGGCCGAGCCGCGCGTGCTGGAAGTGCTCAATTACCTCATCGAGCACCGCGACCGCGTCGTGCCGAAGGAAGAGCTGCTCGACAAGCTCTGGCCCGACGTACACGTGTCCGAGTCCGCGCTGACCACGGCCATCCGCGACGCGCGGCGCGCGTTGAGCGACTCGCCCACCGATCCGCGCTGGATCCGCACCGTGTACGGGCGCGGCTTCCGCTTCGTCGGCACGATCGGCGATCCGCCCGCCCCCGCCCCCGCGCCGGTGGCCGCGGCGGCAGCGGCGCCGGACCACAAGTCCATCGCCGTGCTGCCGTTCACGGACCTCAGCCCGGCGCACGACCAGCGGCATTTCTGCGATGGCATCGCCGAGGAGCTGATCAACGCGCTGACGCGCATCCACGAGCTCCGCGTCGTGTCCCGCGCCACCGCCTTCGACTTCCGCGAGGACGACGACGTCCGCGACCTCGGCGCCAAGCTCGGCGTCGGGCACGTGCTGCGCGGCAGCGTGCGGAAGGCCGAGGACCGCATGCGCATCACCGTGCACCTCGTGGACACGACGAAAGGCCATCACGTCTGGTCCGAGAAGTACGACCGCCAGCTCGGCGACATCTTCGAGCTCCAGGAAGAGATCGCGAACAAGACCGCCCGCGTCCTCCTCGGCGTCATGGTCGACCGCCAGCGCGACGCACTGCGCTCCAAGCCCGTGCGCATCGACGCCTACGAGTTCCACCTGCGCGGCCGGACCTATCTGTCCGAGGCTACGCCGGAGTCGTTCGACGCCGCCGTGGGCATGTTCGAGCTGGCCATCGACTTCGACGCCGAATACGCGCCCGCCCACGCCGGCCTCGCCGACGCGCTCGCCGAGCTCTACGTCATTCGCGGCGACGCCGGCCTGCTCCAGCGCGCGGACGTCGCGTCGCAGCGCGCCGTGGAGCTGGCCCCCCAGCTCGCCGAGACCCACATCAGCCGCGGCCACGTGCTGATCGCCTCGGAGCGCTACGCCGATGCCTCGCCCGAGCTCGAGCTCGCGATCTCCATCAACCCCCGCTCCGCCGAGGCCTACTACCGCCTGGGACACCTCCGCGTGCGTCAGGCGAGGCTGGAGGAAGCGGCGGAGATGTTCGACCGCGCGTCGTCGCTGGAGCCGGCCGACTTCCGCCCGCCCCTGCAGTTGGTGTGGATCTACAAGACCCTCGGCCGCGACGCCGAGTCGCGCGAAGCGGAGGCCCGCACGGCAGCGCTTCGGGCCATTCGGAAGCGGTAGCCGCTCTGTCATCCTGAGTCGCGTAGACGACGAAGGACCCCCTGCGATTTGCGCAGACCGCGCCTTGAGTCGGGGGGTCCTTCGCCGTCTACGCGGCTCAGGATGACAGGGGAGCGCACCGCTTCATACACTGTCGCCGGTGCCGTCCATCGACGAGCTATGCCGTCTCTACGCCGCGCGCGGCCTGGTCCACCACGCGGGCCGTTACCGCTTCTATCTCGACACGGTCTTCCGCCCGATCCGGTTCGAGGGCCGGCGCGTGCTCGACGTCGGCAGCGGCGCCGGGATCGTGAGCTGCTACGCCGTCCTCAAAGGCGCGGCTCACGTCGTCGCGCTCGAGCCCGAGGCCGCGGGCAGCACGCATGACGCCGGGCCGAAAGCGCGCGAGCTGTTCGAGGCGATGGGCGTGGCCTCGCGCATCACCATGCGCAACGAGACTCTTCAGACCTTCGAGGACTCGGAGCCGTTCGACGTCGTGGTCCTCCACAACTCGATCAATCACCTCGACGAGCGCGCCTGCATTGCGCTGCGCCGCGAAGAGCAGGCGCGGGCCGCGTATCGCGCGGCCTTCGGCCGCCTGGCGGACACGACGAAGAGCGGCGGGCAACTGTTCGTCAGCGACTGCTCGCCGCGCAACGCGTTCCCCACCCTCGGCCTGCGCAATCCGTTCGCGCCGGCCATCGACTGGACGAAGCACCAGCCGCCCCGCGAGTGGATCGAGCTCCTGACCGCCGCCGGCTTCACCCGACCCGCCCTCCGCTGGACGCCCGTCAACCGGCTGTACGCGGCCGGGCGCTGGCTCACCGGCAACCGGCTGGCGTCGTTCTTCACCACCAGTCATTTCTCGCTGACGATGCTCCGCCGCTGACGTCGCGGTAGCATCGCGCGCCATGCTTTTCGAGCCCCTCACCCTCCGCTCCGTCACCCTCCCCAACCGCATCTGGGTCTCGCCGATGTGCCAGTACTCCAGCGACGACGGTCTGCCCAACGACTGGCACCTGGTCCACCTCGGCAGCCGCGCCGTCGGCGGTGCCGGGCTGGTGATCGTCGAGGCCAGCGGGGTGTCGCCCGAGGGGCGGATCACGGCGTGGGACAGCGGGATGTGGTCGGAGGCACACGCGGACGCGTTCCGGCCGATCGTCGAGCTCATCCACGCGCAGGGCTCCGTCGCCGGGATCCAGATCGCGCACGCGGGACGGAAGGCGTCGACGGACAAGCCATGGCGCGGCGGACGCGCGATCGCCGAGGGGCCGGATTCGTGGACGCCGCTGGCGCCGAGCGCGATCCCGTTCCGCAACGGCGATCCGGTGCCGCACGCACTGACCTTGGCCGAGATCGACGCAATCGTCGAACAGTTCGTGCGCGCGGCCCGGCTGTCGCTGCGCGCCGGCTTCCGCGTGCTGGAGATCCACGCCGCGCACGGCTACCTGCTGCACGAGTTCCTCTCGCCGCTGTGCAATGCGCGCGACGACGAGTACGGCGGCTCGCTCGACAACCGGATGCGGCTCACGCTGCGCGTGACACAGGCCGTGCGCGAGGCGTGGCCGGCGGAGCTGCCGCTGTTCGTCCGGATCTCCGCGACGGATTGGGCCGAGGGCGGCTGGGACCTGGAGCAATCGATCGCGCTGTGCGAGCGTCTCCGCGACCTCGGCGCCGACCTGATCGACTGCTCGAGCGGCGGCGCGGTGCCGCACGCGAAGATCGAGCTCGGCCCGGGCTACCAGGTGCCGTTCGCCCGTGCGATCCGCGAGCGGGCGAAGATCGCCACGGGTGCGGTGGGACTGATCACGGACGCACGGCAGGCGGAGGCCATCCTCGCTGCGGGGAGCGCGGACGCGATACTGATGGCGCGCGAGCTTCTGCGCGATCCCTACTTTCCGCTGCACGCGGCCAGGGAGCTGGGCGTCGACGTGAAATGGCCCGACCAGTACGCGCGGGTGAAGTGACGCATCTGGAGTGCGGAGGCAATCGCCTCCGCCAGCCTACAGTTTGAGGATCAGCTTCGTCATGTCGTGCTGATTCCCGTCGGGATCGGTCCCGTAGCCGGGCTGCACGAACGAGACGAAGCCGAGGCCTTCGAGGGTGCGGACGGCGTCGGCTTCGAGGTCGCTGATCAGCATGCAGCTCGCGTGACGCAGGCCGCGCTCGCGGGCGATGTTGATCAACTGCTGCACGAGGATGGTGCCGAGACCCGCCCCGCGGTACTCGGGGTCGATCATCCACTTCACGCGCCCGACCAGGCGCAGCGGGCCGCCGCCGCGGCGATGCAGCGTGGCGTCGGCGACGATGCGGTGGCCGTCGAAGGCGAGGAGCGGGAACACCTTCCCGTAGTCGATCTCGCGGCCCCACGCCTCGATGAGCGCACGGTTGTCGACGTTGTCCCACGCGAAACGCCGGTACTCGACCGGCATGCGGTGGAAGAAGTCGTAGAGGGCGTCGACGTCTTTTTCGGCGAAGGGGCGGAGGAGCACGCGGCGGCCGTCGCGGAGCGTAGCCTCCTGGGGATAGCGATGCGGCAAGAGAACCTCCGGTCGGATTCAGGGGCGCAGGGGACAGGGCGCAGGAGCACGAGACTCCTGCGCCCGCGCCAGCACTCGCTACTTCTTGACGCCGAGGATTGCGTCCTTGGCGGCTTTGGCGATGCGGAACTTGAGCACCTTCTTGGCCGGGATCTTGATCGCCTCGCCGGTGGCCGGGTTGCGGCCCGTGCGCGCCTTGCGGTTCACGAGCACGAGCTTGCCGAGTCCCGGAAGCGTGAAGCCCTTCTTCGCTTCCTTGTAGGCGACTTCACCGAGCGCCTCGAGCATACGCACCGCGGTCTTGCGCGGAACTTCGGCCTCTTCAGCGATGTGATTGATGAGCTGCGACTTGGTCATCGGGCCTGCTGCCATGTGTTTGTTGATTCTCCTTTCAGCGGTATGTCCGTGCGGACAAGCGGTCGCAATGTAATGACGAATGCTCCGATACGCAACCGCTTTTCACGATTTTCGGCCGAAAAACCGCACTTTTCGCGATCCTCGGCGTGATGTGCATCACTGCTTGTGCAGAACCCGCGCCGATCCCCTCGCCGCCGCGCGTCGCCGCGCTCACCAGAAATGACCTACGGCTCAGCGTGGCACGATTCTCGTTGTGCATCTGCGCATGATTGAGCGACTCGCACGTCTCGGCTATGCCTCGATCGGTCTCGTTTACATGATCGTCGGAGGCCTCGCCGCCATGGCGGGCCTGGGCCAAGGCGGCTCGACGGGAGCGCAGAAGAGCGCGTTCCTGGTCATCCTCCGCCAGCCCTTCGGCCGAGTGGCCCTCGGCATCATCGCCCTCGGCCTGGTCGGCTACACGCTCTGGCGGCTGGTGAGCGCGGCCACGGACAGCGAGCATCGCGGCAGCGACGCGAAGGGCTGGGCCATCCGCGCGGCGAGCGCGGGCCGCGGTCTGATCTACGCTGCGATCACGATCGAAGTCCTCCGCCTGATGATGAACCGCGGCGGCGGCTCGGGCGGCGATCAGGACGCCAGGCACTGGACGGCCCGGCTGATGGAGCAGCCGTTCGGGCCGTGGCTCGTGGGCGCGGTGGGACTGGGCATCGTCGCGTACGGTGCGTATCAGTTGTACGCGGCCTGGGATGCGAAGCTGAGCAAGCGCCTCAGCCTGGGCGAAATGGACGATCGCGTGCGCCGCAAGGTGGTGGGGATCTCGCGCTTCGGCATCGGCGCGCGCGGCCTGGTCTTCATCGTCATCGGCGGCTCGCTGGTCGTCGCCGCGGTGAAGCACAACCCCAACGCGGCGCGCGGCACGTCCGGCGCGCTCGCATCGCTGCCGGAGCCGCTGCTGGTCGTGGTCGGGATCGGGCTGGCGGCGTACGGGGTCTACGCGCTCGTGAACGCGCGCTACCGCCGCATCACGACGTGACGGGAACTGCTTCGGCGGACTCGATGAGCTCCGCGGCGTCGCCCACACGGATCACGCCGCCTTCGACGATCTCCCCGTACGCTCCCGCGCGCCAGTGCGGCTTCAGCGCCTCGCGCAGGCCGTGCTGCGCCTCATCCATGCGCTCGCAGGGCCGCGTCTCGTTGTAGATCCGCACGACGCACGGCCCGATACGCAGCAGGCGCCCGCGCATGTTCTCCAGCTCCACGCCGCGCAGCATCACGTTGGCGCGGCGGGCCGAGGGGTCGACGTCGATGCCGATCTCGTCGCAGGCCTCCTTCCAGCGCGCCTCGTCGATGATCGTGATCTGCCGCTTGCCGCCCTGGTTCGCATTCCCCGACAGACCGCGCCCCGGCACGGCCTCGGCGAAGAGCACGCGATCCATCGGCCCGCGTTTGAAGCGCTTCAGCCAGATGGTGACGACTTCACCCACGGGTCACCTCCGGCGAATCGCTGTCATCCTGAGCCGCGTAGACGGCGAAGGACCC
>DASUSN010000153.1:0-37439 GCA_036375075.1 Thermoanaerobaculia bacterium
GGCGGCGTCCCGCGCCGCCACCCCCGGGCGGGTGGAGCGCGCCACGTGGCGAGAGGCTTCGGCCTCCCCAGAATGCGGGCGGCGGGACGCCGCCCGCTCAGCCGCCGGGACGGCGGCGGTCCGGGTTCTGAGACAGCCTCCGATTGCCTCCGCACTCCAAAGCGCGGCAGATGGTTGCGCGTCAGTGCCGGATCGAACGACTGCGCCCTGGGCGGTTGGGGGACATGACGTTCACCGTCACCGCGCGCACCGGAATCTCCCCGCACGCATTCGTCACAGTTGCCCAGAAGTTCGTCGTCGACCGCAACGGACCGACGTTGACGCTCGCGCCGGCACCGACCGGATGAGATTTGTCCGGCGGCCATCCGCGATACCACGTCACCTCGCCGCCCATTGCAGTGACGGCAAGTGTTGCGTTCTCGCCGCTGGCGATCGTTGGACTGACGGGTTGCGTCACGATGGACGGCAATCCACAGAGGTCGGCAAACACCAGGTCGCTGACCGCGGTCGCGCCGCACGAGTTCGTGACTCTCATCCAGAAGGGAGTTCGCTCGTTGATCGTGACGTTCACGTTATTTCCGACACCCACGGACACGCCGTCGCGGCCGGGAGTGCTCCCGCGGAACCACTCGTACGCAAGCCCGAGGAGGCCGGTTGCGCTGGAACGGAGCGAGATCTGATTCCCGGATCTGTTCACCGCCATGGCAGTCGTGATCTCGAGGAGCGGGCACGGCACGATCGTCAACGTCGCCGTGGCGCTGTCCGCGCGATTGCCGCAGGAGTCGCTCACGCGCACCCAATACGAAGTCGTGACCGTCGTCTCGACACCGAGCGTGCGTGCGTTCGTCCCCACCGGCATCGACGTGTCGCCGGAACTGCCAACGTACCACTGATAGGAGAGCGGCAGCGTTCCACTCACGTCGACGAACAGTACGACGGTCACATCGGGAGGCAGACTGCGGCTCAGTGGGGACGTGAGGATCGAGAGCGGATCGCACGAAGTCGTCGAGACGCAGGCCGCGTCGTAGACGCAGGCGATAGCCTTCTTGTCCCAGTTCTGCGGTCCATCGAGACCCGGAATGGCGACGTGGTTCATGATCGCGCGGCAGTTTCCGCTTTCGGAGGTATTGACACAGCAGTCGAGAGGCGGCGCGCATGCGGCGACGAGCCGATTGTCCTGATCCGAGTGGCGAAGGCCGAGGGAGTGGCCGAGCTCGTGGGTGATGATCGTGTTGAACAGTTGTTGGCTCGTATTCGCCAGAGTGAGGCTGCGGTTCACGACGATGTCCGCATGCGTGATCGTGCGAAACGTCTCTCCGTTGAACCTGTGCGTAGCGCCGCTGCCGAACCAGAAGGCCACCGCGGCTGCACCGGGACAGCACGTCTGGTCGATCTCGAGGAACGGATCGTTGGCGATGACGCGCGCCTCGGAATCGTCTCCGCTTCGGCCGGCCGACGCCGGACTTGAGCTTCGCGAGTAGTGAATCGACGGACTGTGAGCATTCCACGCCGCGCTCCCCGCATCGACGGCGGCCGCGAGGTCGAGATCGTTCTGTGTGCCGAAGAGCCGCCACGCAACCGTGAGGCCGCTTCCCGTTCGACGGATGGGCGTGTTGATCGCATCGACGAACCGGCTCGTGTAGCTGCCGCTCGTGAAGTTCGCATGCGATTGGATCGGCCGCGCGGCGCGAACGGAGGTGAAGTAATCGGCCGTTGCTGTCTCTCCGCGTACGAACGCGAGAAACGCGCTTCTGTTCCGCGTCTGTTCGACGTGCGCGTTGCCGTCTTCATCGAAGCCGGAGATCTCATCGCCGCGAGAGAGCGTCTCGCCGTCGAAGCGGAACACGCCGAGGGAGAGACCGTAAGACGTCCATTCGCCGCGCGCATTGCGTCGTAGAAACAGAAGCACGCGCTCGCCGTTCGTGAACGACGGAGCACCCGATTCCGCCATCCATTCGTCACCGAGCTGTCCGCCCCACTGGACGATCTCGACGAAGCGTGTGCCGGCATCGATTCCCTTGACCCGCTCCTCGACGGCGATGCGCGTGATCGTCTCGATCAACCCGTTCTCCGCTCGCCGCGGGTACGCATCAACGACCGTTCCGGTGACGATCGCCTCCGACGCGGCGATCATTTCCGCGTCTGTAGGCACGATGTAGGTCGCGGCATGGAGCGCCGGCGAAATGATGAGAAGGGCAAGGAGGAGTCTCTTCATTTGTGCTCCGCACGTAAGTAGAGTGACGCGATAGACGAGTGTTCTGAGCAGAGAAACTGCGGCTATTGTGTCGCGTATCGGGATGTCGTGCGGAGCAGCCGAACGATTGCCTGGTAACGGAACCGTCTCGCCACGCAATCCTGGCAGCCCGGCCGGTGCGGGCGGGCGCTCCAGAATGCCATTTGCTGTTCTACGAGGTCCAGCGCCGTGGCATTTCTAACAATGCCGTTCTTCCGCATCGCCACGTCCGCGCCGCAGTCGAGCAGGACCCGAACCACGTCGATCCTGGCGAAAACCGCGGCGTTCATGAGCGCAGTCGTCCCATGCTGGTCCCGGGCATTCACGTCAGCGCCGAATTCGATCAACGCGGTGGCGATGTCGGCGGTCGGTGCATACATCAGCACCGTGACCTCTTGACCGAACCTGATGCCGGACCTGAAGTTCAGGCGCTGATTCGGATCCGCGCCGCGCTCGAGCAGCATGCGCACCAGGGTGAGGTCCTGCACCTCGGAGGCAGTGAACAGCAAACTTTGTCCGTGCAGTGAACTCCACGCATTCGGATCGGCACCGTCATCCAGCAGCCGGCGTACCGCCGCGACGTCGTGGTTTCCTACGGCGATAAACGGCGCAGGCAGCAGTGGGCTGATCATACCGGCTCCGATGAGTGCCTCGAGAGCGGGGCTCATCGATCTTTGCTTCTACTGTGAGAGGGACGCGACCGCCATTTTCCGCCCACTCGAGCCGACGGGTGTTGTAGCGCAAACCTCCCGGGCCAGCGGCTGCTCCAGTGGCGCTACGCCTGGCTCGATGCGGGCCAATTTCGGTTCGGTCGAAGTCAATCCTGGCCAGGTCGCAGGCAATTTGAGGGAGCCAAAATCAGCTCCAACCCAGCCAAAATCAGCTCCGAGGATGCTGGGCTTCGCCGTGACACAACCCGCAACAACACCCTCACACGATGTTCGTCGTCCCCGGAACGCGGCGACGCCATGTGGGGGTGTAGCATCGCGGGATGAGCAACAGAAAGAACGTCTACGCGTGGGCCATCGCCGTCTTTCTCGTCGCCGCGTCCGCATCCGCGCATCACGGCTGGAGCGAATACGACGCGGACAAGACGCTCAACCTCACGGGCACGATCCAGTCGTCGGGGTATGAGAATCCGCACGGGTTCGTGAAGCTGCAGGTTGGCGGTGCGAAGGGGAAGGTGTGGACGGTCATCCTCGCTCCGCCGTCGCGGATGGAGCGCCGGGGATTGTCGCGGGATGCGCTGAAGGCGGGGGTGACGGCGGCCGTGGCCGGCTATAAGCATCGCGAGAAGGCCGGCGAGCTGCGGGCCGAACGGATCACGATCGGCGGCAAGACCATCGAGCTGCGCTGATGGAGGCGTGGTTTCGCTGGCTGGAGGCCACGCCGCTCGCGGCCCGGGTCCGCGAGGCGGCGTGGTTGTTCCCGGCCATCGAGACGGTGCACATCATCGGCTTCGTCGCGCTCGCCGGCGCGGCATTCCTCTTCGACCTCCGCCTCCTCGGCCTCTCCCGCTCCCTCCGCGTCACGGCGCTCGCGCGGCACGCGCTGCCGTGGGCCCGCCGCAGCCTGGTCCTGCTCGTCGTTCCGACGGGCCTGCTGTTGTTCGCGACGCAGGCGACGGAGCTCGCGAACAGCGGCGTGTTCCGGCTCAAGCTCGCGTTGATCGCGGCCGCGGGGATCAACGCGCTCGTGTTTCACCGGCGGACGATGCGGACCGTCGACAGGTGGGATTACGACGCCCGCACGCCCGTCGCGGCGAAGGTGGCCGGCGGGGCTTCGCTGGTGCTCTGGACGGCGGTGATCACGTGCGGGCGGTTCCTGGCGTACTTCTGAGATTTCTTCCGCTCCCCGCTGGCTTACGATGGGTGCATGCCGGTGGAGTTGATTGACCTCAGCCATCCGATCGAGCATGGGATGCTCACGTATCCGGGCCTGCCCGGCCCGGTCATTTCGGACCATCTCTCGCGTGCCGCGTCGCGCGAGCGTTACCGCGGCCAGGCTGAGTTTCACATCGGACGGATCGAGATGGTCGCGAACACCGGCACCTACATCGACGCACCGTTCCACCGCTTCGAGGATGCTTTGGACATCGGCCAGTTGCCGCTCGCCGGGGTCGCGAATCTGCGCGGTGTATTGGTGCAGTTGCCGGAGGGCAGACGCGCTCTCGAGGTGGGCGACGTTGCGGCGATGGACCTTCGCGGTGCCGCGCTGCTCGTCCATACGGGCTGGTCGCGCCACTGGCGGAGTGAGGCCTATGCGCAGGCGGACCATCCGTACGTCTCACGCGCGGCAGCGGAGTACCTGGCCGCATCGGGCGTGGCGCTGGTCGGGATCGACTCGGTCAACATCGACGACATGGCCGACGCGAGCCGGCCGGCACACACGCTGTTGCTGCGCCGTGGGATTCCGGTCGTGGAGCACCTGACGAACCTCAGCGCTCTGGCGGATCGGCCGTTCACGTTCTTCGCCGTGCCGGCGCCGGTGCGCGGGATGGGTACGTTCCCGGTGCGCGCGTTCGGCGTTGCCGGCTGAGCGGCCGCGCGGGCGGTGATCGCATCGAGCCGGAATACGTGGCTGATGTCCTAAACTTCCGTTTGACATGACGAAGGTGGAAGCTCTCGAGCATGAAGTGGAAAAGCTGAGCCCCGAAGAGCTCGCGGCGTTCCGCAGTTGGTTCCTCGAGCACGACTGGCAGGCTTGGGATCGCCAGATCGAGCGCGACTCCGCGGAGGGGCGCCTCGACCGATTTGCCGCCGAAGCTCTGGCTGAGCTCGAGCGTGGCGAGACGAGAGAGATTTGAGTCATCAAGCATCGAAGCGGTTCTGGCGGCACTTCGATGACCTGCCCGCGGAAACGCAGCAGCTCGCGCGCGACAATTATGGCCTGCTCCGCGCAAATCCTCAGCATCCGTCCCTTCACTTCAAGCGCGTGGGGAAGTACTGGTCGGTCCGCATTGGCTCGGGACATCGCGCGCTTGGCGTCGATTCACCGGAAGGCATCCTTTGGTTCTGGATCGGAACGCACGAGGAATACGAGCGTCTGATCGGCTGAGCTCACGCCATCCCTGAGCGGCCTTACCCCTCCATCCGGCACTCGAATCGCATCGCCGCTCGGGCAGAGGCCCCTATGACTCCCTTCCGCGCGTCTCTCGCTCTCCTCGCCGCGCTCCTCTCCCTCGACACGGCCGCTCAGCTCTCGACGTCGATCGCGACGGCAGCCTCGGGTGTTGCGACGGGAGGGACGATTGCGTTCACCGGGGAGGTGCGGAACACGCACAGCTCGCCGCTGTCGTTCGGGTACACATTCTCCGTCGACGAAGGGCGGATCGTGGCGATCGGCGATCCGAACTGCGGCTATGTCGTGCATTACCTCGTGCAGTGCAGCGTCCGGAACCTGGCGGCGGGTGCGGCGATCCCGTTCCGGTTTACGGCGCAGGCGACGAATGACGAGGCGCAGGTGGGGCAGGTGCTCAGCGCCAGCGTGACGGCGAGCACGGTGATTCCGGACGATCAGCCGGTGTTCTCGTCCGCGCACGAGCAGGTGCCGATCGCGAGGTCGCCCGCGCGGGTGGATCTCGCGGTGACGGTGAGCCCCGGTTCGTTCGACCCGCAACCGCAGCCGCTGGACGCGATCGAGCAGACGGTCACGGTGACGAATCTCGGCCCGGCGGTGGCGGCGCCGGTGACGATCGCGTTCGACGCGAGCGGCGCGGTTCGCGCGTTGCGTCTGGTGAGCGCATCGGCGCCGTGGACGTGTACGCCGGATCCGGGGCCGAGCGTGCACTTTGCCTGCACGATCTCGCGTCTGGGCGCGGGGGAGACGTCGACGCTGAGGCTGCGGTTGTCGACGACGGTTGCGCGGTCGTACAGCGTGCAGGTGACGGCATGGACGGCTGGCGCGACGGATCCGAACCTCACGAACAGCATCGCCACGGGCAGCATCGTGGCGGGCACCGCGGCCGACTTTGCGCGCGTGCTGGTCCCCGTGCTGGCGAATGAGACGCCGGGCGCGCGGGCGACGTGGACCAGTCATCTTTCGGCGATGGCGTCGGGGCAGGACGCGACGTTGTTCTTCTGCACCGTGCAATGCGATGCCGGCGGCGCCTGCATGAGCCAGTGCCTCACGAATGGGTTGGCGCTCGGCGCGGGCCGCACGGAGCGCATCTGGCCCGGCGCGCTGCCCGGCGCGGCGCCGCAGGGTGTGCTGATGTACGTCGAGCGCGGCGCGGAGCCGCGCACGGCTTTCAGCGGGCGCCTCTCGAGCTCGCGGTCGAGCGAGGCTCGCGGAGTCGAGCTGCCGGTCGTGCGGGAAAGCGAGTTCCGCACGGACCGGCTGGTGCTCCCGGGCATCCGGCTCGACGCCGAGCATCGGTTCCTGCTGCGCGTGTACGATCCGGATGCGCTCCCGGGCTCCGGCGTCACGATCCGTCTGTTCGAGGGCTTTCTCTCGCGCGTGCTGGCCGAGGTGACGTTGCCGCTGACGGCGCGGCAGGATACGTTGTTCTCCCTTCCGGCGTTCCCGGGCTATACCCAGACGTCCGCGATTTTCGACCCGGTCCTTCCCGCCAGCGGCTCGCGCGACGTGGGGCTGGAGATCCTCGGACTGCGCCCGGGGCAGAAGATCTGGGCCTTCGTCAGTGCGACGGAGAACGCGGGAGAGCACGTCACGCTGATCACGCCGCAGTAGTAGGAACCTTCGGGTCGTCTCCCGGCCGGTCGGCATCAGGGGATCGCCGCGCAGATCTCCCGGACGCACTCGCGCAGCCAGCGATGCGCCGGATCGGCATGGAGCCGCGGGTGCCAGAGCAAGGACACCGTGATTTCGGGAGTGGGGACCGGAAGGGGGAAGCTATGCATGCCGGTGCGCAGGTTTCCGGTGTGCCGTTCGGGGACGCTGGCGATCAGGTCGGAGGCCCGCGCCAGCGCCAGGGCGGTCGAAAAGCCACCGACGACCGTGACGATCTCCCGTTCCAGCCCGAGGGCCTGCAAGGCTTCGTCGATCGGTCCCTTCTCGAGCCCCTGCCGCGAGAAGAGAACGTGCCTGCCGGCCGCATAACGGGAGGGAGTGATCTCGCCCTGACTCAGCGGGTGCCCAGGGCGTACGACGCCGATGAAGCGGTCCCGGAACAACGCCTGGGCACGGATCTCCGGACCGACCGCGCTCCCCACTACGCCCGTTTCCAGATCGACCGTCCCGTCACGGAGCAGAGCGCTGTCTTTGTCCGGCTTCTGCAGGAACCGCAGCCGGACGCCGGGCGCTTCCTGGCCGACGCGGGCAAGGAGACCGGGTCCGAAGTTCTCCACGAAGCCGTCGCTGGTTCTCAACGTGAACGTTCTGACCAGCTGTGCGAGGTTGGGCTTCTCGGCAGGGCGTAGAACGGCCTCACTGTCCTGCACGAGCTGGCTCACCTTCTCGCGGAGCTCGAGCGCCCGGGGCGTGGGGACGAGACCGCGGCCGGCCCTGACCAGCAACGGGTCGCCCGTCGTCTCACGCAATCGGGCCAGCGCCCGGCTCATCGCCGATGGACTGAGCCGCAACCGTTGCGCCGCGCGCGTCACGTTCCCTTCGGCGAGCAGCACATCCAGAGTGACGAGCAGGTTGAGATCGGGCCTCGACACCGATCGACCTTAGCACCGCTTCAGGGATGGCGCCACATGCACAAATCGAGTGCATCCGGCGCGTCTTCCGCCTCGTCAGGGGAGCGCCTACATTCGATCGTGTGACCACCTCGACGACCTTCGACCCTCCACAGACCGCAACCACGGAACGGCTGCATTCGCCGAAGTGGGCGTTCGCCAGTCTTTCGCTGGCGATGTTGCTGTCCTCGCTCGGTACCAGCATCGCCAACGTCGCTTTGCCGACGCTGGCGCAGGCCTTCCACGCCTCCCTCCCGCAGGTCCAGTGGGTCGTGCTTGCGTATCTTCTGGCCATCACCACCCTGATCGTCAGCGTCGGACGGCTCGGGGATCTCACCGGCCGCCGGCGGCTGCTGCTGGCCGGTACCTTCCTGTTCACGGCGGCATCCCTCCTGTGCGGCGTCGCCCCCACGCTGTCGCTGCTGATCGCCGCCCGGGCGGTCCAGGGCCTCGGGGCAGCGGTCATGATGGCCCTGACCATGGCGTTCGTCGGTGAGACGGTCCCGAAAGCAAAGACCGGGAGTGCCATGGGGCTGCTCGGCACGATGTCCGCCATCGGCACAGCGCTCGGCCCGTCACTCGGCGGCATCCTGATCGACGGACTGGGATGGCCGGCCATCTTCTTCATCAGTGTCCCGCCGGGGATCGTGACCCTGCTTCTCGCGTATCGCTTCCTTCCCGCCGATCGCCGCGGGACGAATACGCATGGGATTCGCTTCGACCATGCCGGCACGCTGCTGCTTGCGCTGACGCTCGCGGCTTATGCGCTGGCGATGACCATGGGGCGCGGCAGTTTCGGCCCGCTCAACGTGGCGCTGCTGGTTGCGGCCGCCGCAGGCGCGGGTCTCTTCGCCCGCGTGGAGGCGACAGCCGCGTCCCCCCTGATCCGATTGGCGATGTTCCGGAGCCCGGTGCTGAGCGCCGGCTTCGCGATGAGCGCGCTCGTGACGACCGTGGTGATGGCGACGCTGGTGGTCGGCCCGTTCTATCTGTCCGGCGCCCTCGCGCTCGACGCGGCGCGGATCGGGCTGGTCCTGTCGTGCGGTCCGATCGTCGCCGCGGTCGCGGGCGTGCCTGCCGGCCGCATGGTGGACCGGTTCGGCGCACGACGCATGACCGTCGCCGGCCTGATGGGAATGGCGGCCGGCTCCTCGATCCTGCCGTTGATGCCGGCGAGGTTCGGCGTCCCCGGGTACATCGGCCCGCTCGTCGCGATCACGGCCGGATATGCGCTGTTCCAGGCGGCCAACAATACGGCCGTGATGGCGGATCTTCGCCCGGACCAGCGGGGCGTCATCTCCGGCATGCTCAACCTGTCGCGCAACCTCGGGCTCATCACCGGCGCCTCCGTCATGGGCGCGGTGTTCGCGCTCGGGTCGGGGACCGCCAGCATCATGACCGCGAGTCCCGCCGCTGTGACGGCCGGCATGCGGCTCACGTTTGCCGTCGCCGCGATTCTCATCGTGGCCGCCCTCGCCATCGCTGCTGCAGTAAGGACGTCGGTTGCAGTACGCGGCCTCACTGCACAGTGACGACGTGCGGATCCTCGAGCTCAAGCCGGTTCCCGGAGCGCCGGCGTCTCGCCGGCTGTCCGGCTGCGTCCCGCCGGCCGGGTACTCGGGAGGACGGAGCCTCCCGCCCTGTGTCACGCTCCCTCGCCCACCCAAGTGGCGGCGCGGGACGCCGCCACGACAGCCGGCGGGGACGCCGGCGCTCCATCACGGCATCGTTTCTTTTCTCAGGTGCTGCGTAGCACGCCGTTCAACTTCTCCTCGGCCACGGCGACTCCAAGCGGCACGAGCAGCGCCGTAAGAACACAACGACGGATGGACATGGGTGCGGTCATTATGCACGACGGGCTCCCCGCGCTCCGTCCGGTGACAGGGATGCCGCAGGGAGACTCGACTACTATTACCGCGTCCGAAATTCGCCGAGGCAGGGGAGAGCCGCATGGAAACAGCCGAAACCAAGTCGTTGCCGGAGAACGCCTATGTTCCGCTGAATGACGGCGAGGTCTATCAGCCGATGGTCCCGGCGGAGCAGGCGCCGCCGGAGGCGACGTGGCGGGCCATCCTGTGGGGCTTCTTTCTCTGCATCATCTTCACCGTGGCCTCGGCGTACTCGGGGCTGAAGGTCGGGCAGGTGATGGAGGCGGCGATTCCGATCTCGATCCTGGCGATCGGTCTGGCGCGGGTGTACCGGCGGCGGTCGACGGTGCTGGAGAACGTGATCATCACGTCGATCGGCGGGGTGTCGGGGTCGGTCGTGGCGGGGGCGATCTTCACGCTGCCGGCGCTGTACACGCTGAAGCTGAATCCCCATCCGGTGCAGACGATCTTCATCTGCCTGGCCGGCGGCATCCTGGGCGTGCTGTTCCTGATCCCGTTGCGGCGCTACTTCGTGCGGGAGATGCACGGGCGCCTGCCGTATCCGGAGGCGACGGCGATCACGGAAGTGCTGGTCACGGGCGAGAAGGGCGGGTCGCAGGCAAAGCTGCTGCTGCAGGCGACGGGGATCGCGGCGGTGTACGACTTCTTCGTGACGACCTTTCAGGTGTGGAAGGAGTACCTCGATTTCCAGTTCATCCCGGCGATGAAGATGCTCGCGGACCGCGCGAAGCTGGTCGTCGGATTCGACGCCATCGCGTTCACCCTCGGCCTCGGCTATGTCATGGGCCTGCGCTCGTCGATGATCCTGGTCGCGGGGGGCATCCTGTCGAACTTCGTGCTCGTGCCGCTGATCTACATGATCGGGAACCAATACGCGGAGCCGGTGTACCCGGGCCTGATCCCGATCGGCCAGATGGCGGCGGGGCAGGTGCTGCGCGGCTACGTCCGGCTGATCGGCGTGGGCGCCATCGCGACGGCGGGCATCTTCGGCATCGTCAAGTCGCTGCGCGTGATCGCGGGCTCGTTCGGGGTCGCGGCGCGGGCGTTCAAGGCCGGTGAGGAGCACGGCGAGCGCACGGACCGCGACATCAGCGTGATGACGATCCTGGCGGGCGTGGTCATCGGCGCGATCGGCGTGGCGATCTTCTTCGGCACGCTGAGGCCGACGATCGTGGTGCTGATCGCGGGGCTGCTGCTGACGCTCCTGTTCTCGTTCTTCTTCACGTCGGTGGCGGCGAACGCCATCGCGACGACGGCGCGCAACCCGGTGTCGGGCATGACCATGCTGACGATCATCATCTCGTCGGCGGTCCTGCTGCAGTTCGGCGTGTCGGGCACCACGGGGATGTTCTTCGTGATGGCGATCGCGGGCATGGTGTGCACGGCGCTGTCGGTCTCGGGGCAGACGATCACGGATCTGAAGACGGGCTACTGGCTGGGCTCCACGCCGGCCGCGCAGGAAAGGGTGAAGTTCCTCGGCGTCATCGGCGCGGCGATTGCGGTCGGCCTGACGATCGTGATGCTGGCGAAGGTGTTCCAGTTCGGGGAGGCGGCGCCCGGCGACGCGCGCCAGGTGCTGGCGGCGCCGCAAGCGTCGATCATGCAGGCGCTGGTGGAAGGGTTCATGAACCGGCAGCCGATCGCGTACGTGCTCTTCGCGGCCGGGGCGTTCATCACCATCGCCATGGAGATGCTCGGCGCGCCCGCGCTGATCTTCGCCCTGGGCATGTACCTCCCGCTCGAGCTGAACACACCGGCGCTGGTGGGCGGCATCCTGTCGCACTACATCGGCAAGCGCTCGGAGCGCGCGGGCGGCGCCGCGGGACGGACGATCCGCGAGCGCGGGGTCATCATCGCCTCGGGGCTCATGGCGGGCGGCGCGCTGGGCGGCGTGTTCGGCGCCGCGCTGCGGCTGTTCCCGTGGTACGCGGAGGACCGCATCCAGACGCCGTTCTACGACAACGACACGGTGTCGCAGCTCGTGTCGATCGCGGCGTTCACGGCGCTGTGCCTGTATCTGTGGTTCGAGTCGACGCGCAAGTCGGCCCAGCGCGAGGAGTAGCCTTCCTCCGTCCCACAGAGTGGGACGGAGGGGGATTACGCGGAGTCGGTGAGGTTGACGCCGAGGGTCTTTTTCAGGAGGCGGCGGAAGGGGCGGGAGTGCTCGCGGCCCCAGTCGTACATGCGCTTGACCCGCGGGTGGGACTCGATGAAGACCACCGCGCGCTTCTTGCCGCGCAGCTCGCGTTTGCGCATCTCCGTCAGCGCCACGTCCAGCTCGGAGTAGAACTCCTCGTCGTAGCGGAAGTACATGTTCTTCAGCCAGCAGAGGCCTTCGACCACGCACTGCGGCTTGAGGATCTCGAACTGCTTGGGCGTGTAGGGCGCCTTGTTGCGCATCAGCAGCACGTCGCGCATCTCGTCGCGCATCTTGGTGAAGGCCGGGCCGGTCCAGTGCTGCTGAAAGGTCTGGCCGTCGTGGATGTTGCCGAGGGGCTTGACCGTGGGATTGAGGAGGAGGCAGCAGGGGCGGATGTCGCCGTTGCCGGTGATGGCGGCGGTGTACCAGGCGAAGAAGCAGCCGCCGTTCTCTTCCTTGAACGCCGGCGACTGCGGATAGGCGTTGTGCGCGGGCGTGCCGACGCGGTCGCGCACGACCCACAGCATCTCGTTCCAGCCCGTCACGGCGAAGTCGAGCTGCAGCAGGCCGCGGTCTTTGTCGCGGCGGAGGATCTCCTCGACCAGCGGCATGGCCACGTCGCGGTCGTCTTTCTCGAGCAGGACTTCCTGGTCGATGCGCTCGAGGGGGATCTCCAGCACCGCGTTGATGCCGACGCGGTCCGGCGCGAGCTCGAGGCCCAGCTCGTACATCTCCACGAGCCGGTGCATGTTCTTCTTGTCGAGGAGGAACTGCACGACGATGGAGGGGTAGATGGAGTCGCCGCGGATGGCGATCAGGTTGCGGATGTTCTCCACGACCTTGTCGAACAGCGCCGGCTTGACCTTCATCATGCGCGCGTAGTCCGCGGCGTCCACGGCGTTGAGCGAGAAGATGACCTCGCGGGCCTTGTTGTCGACCAGCCGGTGCGCGACCGCGCTGGTGAGGGCCACGCCGTTGGTGGTCAGGTTGTCGACGATGACGTTCTTCTGCGCGAGGTAGTCGAAGACGTTCAGGACGTCGCGGTGGAACAGCGGGTCGCCGCCGCCGGAGAGGCGCACCGACTTCAGCCCCCCCTCGGCCAGCTCGTCGATCAGGTCCGTGAGCTTGGGGAGGGGGATGGACTCCTTGGTGCGCAGGTCCTGCTGGTTGCAGAAGTAGCAGGCCACGTTGCAGCGGTCGGTGAGGTCCAGCTCGGCATGCACGGGGCCGCGCGTCGGCCGGTTGGCGGCGATCGCCTCGATGATCTCGCGCTTGCGCTCGCGCGAGACTTCCGCCCAGCCGTGGGTTCCCCGCATGCGCCGATTCTAAGGCGGGCGCATGCGGGGGAATTCCGTCAGAACTCGAAGCGGAGGCCGACCTCGTAGCGCCGCGGGCGCTGCCCGTCGATCGGGAGGCCGTACGAAGTGCTGCTGACGTACAGGTTCCGGTACTCGGGACGGTCTTCGCCGTGCTCGACGCCCCACAGGGGATTGGCCACGCAGTCGCCCGCGCGGGCATCCACCGCGTCCACGACCTCGCCGCGCGCGACCCCGCCCGCGTCGAGGCACGGAGCGTAGCCGCCGATCGAGCTGCCGAGGTCCGTCACGCCGTCCGAGCCGAGGAGGTTGTGCACGGTCCCGATGAGACCGATGCGGAGCTTGCCGAGGTCGAACTCATGCATGGCCTGGAAGTCGAGGCGGTGCAGCGAGTCCAGGCGGCGCGTGCCGCGCGGCAGGAGGAACAGCGTGCCGTAGCCCGCCGGCGCGTCGAGCACGCCGAGGTTGGCCGTCGCGTCGTCCGGCGTACCGGACTCCCAGAAGCCGTCGAGGCCGAACGTCGTGCCGAACGGCGCGCGGACGTATCCGGAGGCCTTGAAGCGGTGACGGGCGTCGTCGCTCAGGCCGCCCAGGCGGTTGATGTAGTGCGCGGGATACACGTCGAAGTCCGCCCCCGCGTTCTGCGTGTACTCCACCGATCCCTCGGACTCCGACCAGGTGTAGCTCACCAGGCCGCTGAGCCAGGAGAACGGACGCGACTCGAGCTTGACGACCGCTCCCTTGTACTCGCTCTGGAGGACGTCGAGGCCATTGGGCTTGTTGGTCATCCAGTAGAAGTGGCACTCCTCGTCGAAGCACGCGTCTTCGAACATGTTGTCGCTGCGGCGCCACAAGCCGGTGACGTCGAGGCTGGTGTTCGTTCCGATGCGCTGGGTCACTCCGAAGTTGGCTTCGTTGGAGACGGTCGGCTCGAGGTCCGGGTCGTACTGGTTGCCGCTGCTGCCGTTCTGCGGCGTGTCGACATAGCGGTCGTAGCGTCCGGTGGCGGGGTTGTAGAGGAAGCGGCTCCAGGTCGTCGGCTGCGCGGAAGCGAAGCTCGCCAGCGACAGGCCGTTGTCGTCCATGATCTGGCCCCAGAAGCCGTGCACGATCGTGCGCGCGTTGTTGAAGACGTCCCACGCGGCGCCGATGCGGGGCTGCAGCTTGCTGAACTGCGGCTGGTTGGCCACGTCGCCCGGCGTTTTGAAGTCCATGGTCTCGTAGCGCAGCCCGATGCGGGCCGTAATGGCGTCGACCGGCTGCCACTCGTCCTGGACATAGAACGCGGAGAGATCGCTCTCGTAGGTCTCTTCCGGTTTCACGCTGAAGACGTCGGCGTAATACGGCTCGAATGCGGAGCCGCCCGCGGCACGCCGGTCGCGCACGCGGATCAGACCGGAGCACGGGACGCCCAGCGCGAAGGAGTTGGCGTCGGTGCAGACGTCGTCGAAGGCGCCGATGCCGGTGCTGTTGTTGAACGAGGAGAATTCGGCCTGGTCGAGATTGAGGCCGGCTTTCAGCGTATGCGAGCCGGCGCCCTGCAGGAAATACGTCGAGGACGCGATCACCTCATTGCGATTGCGCTCGCCGTACTGCCAGTTGTCGTAGCTCTGGGTGAAGAAGCCATAGTCATTGTGGAACACGGCCGGGATCGAGACGTCGCCGCTCTTCGGCGCGGTCTCGAGATAGCCGCGGCGGACGCCGACCTGCACCGAGGTGATCCAGTTCGGGCTGAGGATGGCGTCGTAGCCGGCATTGTAGATCTGGGAATCCTGGGTCTGGATCGCGTCCGCTTCCGGCGAGTACGTGACGGTGCCGTCGGCGTTCTCGATCGTGGCGCGATTGTCGGTATAGCGCAGCGACACGGTGTGATTCGCCGCCGGCGTTGCCGTGAACTTCACCAGCGAGTTCCAGCCGTCGAACGCGAACGTCCCCGGCGTGATGGTGAGGTCGCCGCCGTAAGTGAACGGCGGAGCCGTGTTCTTGTTGTCGATGCGCTCCAGAGTGCCGAAGAACCACAGGCGGTCCTGCAGGATCGGTCCGCCGAGGGTGGCCGAGGGCTGGAAGTTCTGGTAGTCCTGCTCGTCGCCGTAGAAATCGTTGGTCTCGGAGAACTGGTCGCTCGTGTAGCGCGTATCGAGCGTTCCGCTGAATTCGTTGCCGCCCGACTTCGTGACCACATTGATCACGCCGCCCACGGCGCGCCCGTATTCGGCGTCCTTGCCCAGCGTCTGGATCGAGATCTCCTGGATCGCGTCGAACGGGAGGTTCGAGCCGAACGTATGCGTCACGGGATCGGTCGTGTTCACGCCGTCGAGCAGGTAATTGTTCTGCCCGAGGTTCGCGCCCATGACCTGCGGGTTCGCGCCGCCGGCCACGCCGGGCGCCTGCTGCAGCACGGTCTGATACGAGCGCCCGGCCGAGCCGATCACCGCGTATTTGAGGTGCTCCGTGCCGAAGTTCTGCTGCACGGTGGTCTGCGTCGGGTCGATCACCACCGCGTCCGCCGTCACCGTGAGCTTCGCCTCCATCGGGCCGAGGTCCAGTGGCACGTCGACGTCCGTGGTCGTGTCGAGACCGACGCGGACGTCGTTGCGGACGACGGTCGCGAAGCCGGAGAGGATGAACTCCATGCGGTACGTGCCGGGAGGGAGCAGGGCCAGGATGTACTCGCCGGACGCATTGGTCTCGACGGAGCGCGAGCCCAGAAGCTGCGGACTGGTGACCGTGACGGTCACGCCGGGCAGCGCCGCGCCGGTGGTATCCGTGACCGTGCCGGCGAGCGTGCCCGTCGTCGCCGCATGCGCGGACAAGGACAGGAGCACGAGCGCGATGGCCACAGCGGTGGCAATGGGTGTGTTGAATCTCATGACGACTCCTTTTCTCTGCGAGCTACAAACGGGGCGTCGCGACGCCGTTGCCAGTGCACACGTGTGTTGTGTGCTGCGATCCGGCAGCCAGATTTCTCGAAATGGAGAAACTCTCCGTATGCAACGACTTGAGGGAGTCGTTTACGGTTCTGTAATGGAGGAGAATTCGGAAAGCCGTCGAAAACGATTCAACTATTCATAACGCAATGCGTCGATCGGATCGAGGCGCGATGCTTTGCGTGCCGGATAAAAACCGAAAAAGATTCCCACTGTAGCGGCGACGGCAAATGCCAAAAGAACCGCCGTCGGACTGACCACCATCGGCCAGTTCGCGATGCGTGCGAACAGCGTCGCCACGCCGATGCCGAGGCCGATGCCGAGGAGGCCGCCGCAGACGGAGAGGACGATCGCTTCGAACAGGAACTGCAGCAGGACGTGACGGCCGCGGGCCCCGATGGCCATGCGGATCCCGATCTCGCGCGTGCGCTCGGTGACCGAGACCAGCATGATGTTCATGATGCCGATGCCGCCGACGAACAGCGACACGATGGCGATGCCGAGCAGCAGGTTGCGCATCAGGCCGACCTGCTGGGCGTTGGCCGCGGCGATCTCCTCCTGCGAGCGCATCATGAAGTCGGCGTCGCCGCCCGGCGGGATGCGGTGGCGCTGGCGCAGCAGCGCGTCGATCTGATCCATCGCCTCCTGCACCTGCTCTGCGGACGCCGCCGAGACCATGATCATGCCGATGCGCTGTCCCTGTCCCTGCAGGCGCTTCTGGACGGTGGTGTAGGGCGCGACGATCACGTCGTCCTGGTCGCTGCCCATCATGTTGCCGCCCTTCTTCTCCAGGACGCCCACGACGCGGAAGGGAACGTTCTTGATGCGGATGGTCGAGCCGACCGCGCCGCCGTTAGGGAAGAGGTTGTCCGCGACGGTCTTGCCGAGGACCGCCACCTTCGAGCCGGTGCGGACGTCCTGCTCGGTGAAAAAGCCGCCGTCCTCGACGTTCCAGGCGCGGATGAACGGCCAGTCCACGCCGACGCCGAACACCTGCGTCGACCAGTTCAGCTCCGCCGCCACGACCTGGCCCGCGGTGCGGTTCTGCGGGGAGACGTACGCCACCGCCGGCGCCTCCCGCCGGATCGCCTCCGCATCGTCCTCGGTCAGGCTCGACGAGCCGGTGAAGATGCGCGCGCCTCCCTGCGTGGCCGCGCCGGGCATGATCATGATGTAGTTCGAGCCGAGGGAGTTGATCATGTCCGACATCGACTTCGCGACGCCGGCGCCGATGCCGACGGACACGATCACGCAGGCCACGCCGATGACCACGCCCAGCGCGGTGAGCAGCGAGCGCAGCTTGTTCCGGGCGATCGACTTCAGGCCGACGATGGTGATGTTGCCGAGGCGGGTGATGGAGTTTCGCATGGTCGGGGTCTCAGGGTCTCACAGTCGCAGAGTCTCGAAGTCTCAAGGTCTCAAAGTCTCAAGGTCTCAAAGTCTCAAGGTCTCAAGGTCTCAAAGTCTCAGAGAGAGCCAGAGCTGGAACCAAATGTCATCCCGAGCGTAGCGAGGGACCTGGGCGGGCGGGGCGCGAGGCAGGTGTTTGGCGCCCCGCCCGCCCAGGTCCCTCGCTCGACGCTCGGGATGACATTTGGTTCAGTCGCAAAGATCCGGCCGTCTCTCTCCCTTTGAGACTTTGAGACTTTGAGACTTGAGGCTCTGAGGCTCTGCGACTTCATCGTGTGACCGGTGCGACCGGGGCGGCAATTCCCTGCCGCTGGACGCGGTGCTGCTCGATGCGCTCGTCCTGTTGAATGAGGCCGTCGCGGACGTGGACGACGCGCTTGGCGTGCTGGGCGATGTCCGGCTCGTGCGTGATCAGGACGATGGTCTTTCCCTCGTCGTTCAGCTCCTGGAAGATGGCCATGATCTCGACGGACGTGCGGGAGTCGAGGTTGCCGGTGGGCTCGTCCGCGAGCAGGATCGCGGGGTTGGTGACCAGCGCGCGGGCGATGGCCACGCGCTGCTGCTGGCCGCCGGACAACTGCGACGGGTGATTGCCCTCGCGTCCGGCGAGCCCCACGCGATGCAGGGCCTCGCGCGCGGCCGCGTGGCGCTGGGCGCGCGTGAGCGTGACGTCCGCGTACAGCAGTGGGAGCTCGACGTTCTCCATGGCCGAGGTGCGGGCGAGGAGGTTGAAGCTCTGGAAGACGAAGCCGATCTTGGCGTTGCGGATGATGGCGCGCTGGTCGCGGGTGAGGGTGGAGACGTCGCTGCCGTCGAGGACGTACGAGCCGCTGGTGGGGCGGTCGAGGCAGCCGATGATGTTCATCAGGGTGGACTTGCCGGAGCCGGAGGGACCCATGATGGCGACGAACTCGCCGGCGTCGATGCGGAGCTGCACGCCGTCGAGCGCGCGGACTTCGACCTCGCCGAGGGTGTAGATCTTGACGAGGTCGCGGATCTCGATGACGGGGCGGGTCACGCGAGCCCTCCGCAGGATGTCGGAGCGCCGGCGGGGGAGCGTGGCACGAGCCGAGAGGCTCCGTCCTCCCGAGTACGCGGGCGGCGGGACGCCGCCCGGCCAGCCGGCGGGACGCCGGCGCTCCGGGAACCGACGATGGATCGCACCATCCCTACCCTCGCCGTCCGCCGCCGCGGGGGCCGCCGCCGGGGCCGCCGCCCATGGCCGGCGGGGGGCCTTCGACCTTGGACGTCGCGAGGCCGACGACCACCGCGTCGCCTTCCTTCAACCCGCCCGAGACCACGTGCGTGAACCGTCCGTCCGTGATGCCGGTGCGGATCTCGACGGGGGTCATCTTCTTGTCCGGGCCGAGGGTGTAGACGGTCTGGGTCTTGGGGCCGGCGGCGCCGCGGCGTCCGCGTGGCATCTGCGCGGCGGCGCCCATGGGGCCTCCGGTCTGGCCGCTGCGCGCCAGGCGCTCGGAGGCGTCACCGCCGCCGGCGCGCGCGCTCTTCTCGCTGCCTTCCTGCTGCGGCGGCTTGAACCGCAGCGCCGCGTTCGGAACGCGCAGGACGTTCTTCACGCTGTCGACGTCGATGGTCACGTTCGCCGTCATCTTCGGCCGCAGCCGCCCCTCGGGGTTATCGACCTCGAGGATGACCGGGTAGGTGACGACGTTCTGGTTGACCTGCGCGTTGTAGCGGATCTGCGAGATGCGCCCGCGGAACTCCTCCTCCGGGTACGCGTCGACGTTGAACCGGGCGATCTGCCCGACCTTCACGCGGCCGATGTCCGACTGGTCGACGTCGGCCTGGACCTGCATCTTGGTGAGGTCCTGGGCGATCTGGAAGAGGGTCGGGGCCTGGAACGAGGCGGCGACGGTCTGGCCGACCTCGTACTGCTTGTCGACGACGATGCCGTCCGTCGGCGAGGTGATCCGGGTGTAGCGGAGGTTGGTCTGGGCCTGGCTGAGGGAGGCCGTGGCCTGCTGCACCTGCGCCCGGGCGCCGTCGAGCGTCGCCTTGGCCGCGTCCACCTCCGCCTGCGACGTCAGCCCCGCGTCGAGCAGCCGCTTCTGGCGGTCGTACTTGATGCGGGCGTCGTCGGTCTGGACCTGCGCGCGGGTGACGTCGGCGCGGCGCTGCTCGACCTGCTGCTCGAAGGGCGTCGGATCGATCTCTGCGAGGAGCTGCCCCTTCTGGACCTGGCTGTTGAAGTCGGCGTAGAGCCGGGCGATCACGCCGGAGACCTGGCTGCCGATCTGGACGGTCGTGACGGCCGAAAGGGTGCCGGTGGCCGTGACGGTCATGGTCACGGTGCCGCGGTCGGCTTTCTCGGTCTTGTACTGCTCGTCCTTCTTGCCGCCGCCCTTGCACGCGAGCACGGCAAGGACCAGAAGCAGAGCTGTGAATCTCGGTCGCATAGGCGCGGCGGAGTGTATAGCGAAAGAACTTGGCCCGGTGGCGGAGTGCTATGCTTCCGCCCCAATTTGCGAGGTCGGTAACCCATGGCCCTTTTCTCCAAAGATCCCGCTCCCCCGGCGCCCGCGCCGGCGCGGCGCGACACCCCGATGCCCACGGCGGGCACGACGTTGATCGGACCCAACATCACCATCGAAGGCACGCTCAGCGGCGGGGAGCCGGTGGTCGTCGAAGGGACGATCCGCGGCAATGTGAAACTCTCGGCCGATCTGCGCATCGGCACCAAAGGCCGGATCGAGGCCACGGTGCACGCGCGCAGCATCATCATCGAAGGACGGGTGGAAGGCGACATCTCCGCGGACGAGCGCGTGGAGCTCGTCGCCGGCTCCAGCGTCGACGGCAACATCAAGGCACCGAAGATCGTCGTGGCCGAGGGAGCGAAGTTCCGCGGCAACGTCGACATGGGCTCGGCACGCCCGCGCGAGAGCGCGGACACGGCCAGCAAAGCACGATGAGTCGCCGAGTCTTCAAGTCTTCGAGTCTCGAGCTCGACGACTCGACGACTCGACCACTCGAAGACTTTCGGAGGTAATCAAAATGACAGTCACGGACACCAACACCTTCGCGCAGAAGCACCAGTTGCGCGAGACACGCGAGTACTCGAACTACATCGACGGCCAGTGGGTGAAGTCGAAGAGCGGCAAGGCCTTCGAGAACCGCAATCCCGCGAATCAGGACGACCTGATCGGCCTCTTCCAGGACTCGACCGCGGACGACGTCAACGCCGCCGTGGACGCCGCGTCCAAGGCGTACGAGTCATGGCGCCTCGTGCCGGCCCCGAAGCGCGCGGAGTATCTCTACCGCGTCGGCGACATCCTCAAGCGCCGCAAGGAGGAGATGGCGCGGGAGATGACGCGCGAGATGGGCAAGGTCGTCGACGAGACGAAGGGCGACATCCAGGAAGCGATCGACATGGCCTTCCTGGCCGCCGGCGAGGGCCGCCGCCTGTTCGGCGTGACCACGCCGTCGGAGCTGGCCAACAAGTTCAACATGGCCGTGCGCATGCCCCTCGGCGTGGCCGGTCTGATCACGCCTTGGAACTTCCCGATGGCCATCCCGGCGTGGAAGGGCATGGCCGCGCTGATCTGCGGCAACACGGTGGTCATCAAGCCCGCGTCGCAGACGCCGCTGTCGGTGGTCCTGCTGACCGAGGCGTTCGAGGAGGCGGAGCTGCCGAAGGGCGTGTGGAACGTCGTCACCGGCGGCGGGCGCGAGGTCGGCGAGCCGATGCTCACCCATCCGAAGATCCGGGTGATCTCGTTCACCGGGTCGACGGAAGTGGGACGCCACATCAACATGGCCTGCGCGCCGCAGTTCAAGCACGTCCATCTGGAGATGGGCGGCAAGAACGTGATCATGGTGATGGAAGACGCGGACGTCGACCTGGCGGTGGACGGAGCGCTGTGGGGCGCGTTCGGCACGACCGGCCAGCGCTGCACGGCGGCGTCGCGCATCGTGGTGCACGACAAGGTCTACGACCAGTTCGTGGAGAAGCTGGCGGGCCGGGCGAAGTCGCTGAAGGTCGGCAACGGTCTGGAGAAGAACGTCCAGATGGGTCCCTCGGTCTCCGAATCGCAGCTGAAAACGGTGACGGAGTACGTGAAGATCGGCCGGGACGAGGGCGCGCAGTGCGTCGCGGGCGGCAGCGTGCTGGGCGACGGCGACTACGGGAAGGGCTACTTCCACGAGCCGACGGTGTTCGCGGAAGTGACTCCGGACATGCGCATCGCGCAGGAGGAGATCTTCGGCCCGGTGACGGCGGTGATCCGCTGCAAGTCGCTGGAGCACGCCATCGAGATCGGCAACGGCGTGAAGTACGGACTGTCGTCGTCGATCTACACGCGCGACGTGAACAAGGCCTTCGTGGCCATGCGCGACATGTACACGGGCATCTTCTACGTCAACGCGCCGACGATCGGCGCCGAGGTGCATCTGCCGTTCGGTGGGGTGAAGGAGACGGGGAACGGCCATCGCGAGGCCGGTGTGGCCGGCATCGACGTCTTCTCCGAATGGAAATCGATCTACGTCGATTACTCCGGAGCATTGCAGCGTGCACAAATTGACACCGAGCTTTAGCCATTTCCGGAAAGCGGCGGCCCTGGCCGCCGCTTTCGTATGCGCCGGCAACGCCGCCGCACAGACTTCCGTCGAGACGCTGATCGATCACATCCTCACGAAGGGGAAGACGTACGATCACGTCGCGTATCTCACCGACAAGATCGGCCCGCGCCTCTCCGGCTCGGCGAACGCCGCGCGCGCGGTGCAGTGGACCACCGAGCAGTTCCGCGCGTGGGGCATCGACGTGCGCCAGGAGAAGGTGATGGTGCCGCACTGGGTGCGCGGCGCCGAGCGCGGGCACCTGGTCTCCCATCACGACCAGAAGCTCGTGCTGACCGCGCTGGGCGGCAGCGTCGCGACGCCGGCTGCGGGCCTGACGGCGGAGGTCGTGGAGGTCGGGTCGTACGACGAGCTGGAGAAGCTCGGGCGGCCGAAGATCCGCGGAAAGATCGTCTTCTACAACAAGGCCATGGACATGTCGCTCATCGAGAGCGGCCGCGCGTTCGAGGCCTACGGGCAGGCGGTGATCTTCCGCGGGGAAGGCGCGAGCCGGGCGGCGGAGTACGGCGCGGTGGCGGCGGTGATCCGCTCGGTGGCCAGCGGGTCGCTGCGCACGCCGCATACGGGCTCGACGCGGTATCTCGAGAACCTGCCGCGGATCCCGGCCGCGGCGCTGTCGACGGAGGACGCGGACCTCATCCACCGCCTGCTGGCGCGGGGCGACCGCGTGCGCATGCATCTCGTGCTCACGCCGAAGACGCTGCCGGACGCGGAGTCGGCGAACGTGATCGCGGAGATCCGCGGCACCGAGCGTCCGGAGGAGATCGTCGTCGTCGGCGGCCATCTCGACTCCTGGGACCTCGGCACGGGCGCGATCGACAACGCCTCGGGGTGCGGGATGGTCATGGAGATGATGCGCGCGATGAAGGAGCTGGGCATCCGGCCGAAGCGGACCATCCGGGCCGTGCTCTTCATGAACGAGGAGAACGGCCTCCGCGGGGGCCGCAAGTACTTCGAGAACGCCTCGAAGCGCGAGGAGCTCCACCGGCACATCGCCGCGATCGAGGTGGACGCGGGCGTCGCGACGCCGACGGGCTTCATCACGACGCTGGAAGGCAAGTCGCTGGAGGACGTCCAGCGCCGCGCCACGCCCCTGAACCGCATCGCCCCGATGCGCTTCATCAGCTCGAAGCACACGGGAGCGGACACGTCGCCACTCACCGACGCCGGCATCACCGGCTTCGGCTTCGTCCCCGATCCCCGCTACTACTTCGACTTCCACCACAGCGCGGCCGACACGCTGGACAAGGTGGACCCGAAGGCGCTGGCGCAGGACACGGCGGCGGTGGCGGGGCTGGCGTACATTCTCGCGAATCAGTAATCGTGATGAGGAACCGCCTATGACCCGCGATGACATTCTGCGCAGGCTCGACGAGGTGCAGGGCGAGAGCGCCGCGTATTGGGGAGCCTTCGACGCGCCCGCGTTCTTCGCCAAACTGGGGGAGGCGTGGTCGCCGGCGGAGAACGTCCGGCATCTGGTGAAGTCGATCCGGCCGGTGACGAAGGCGCTGGGGATGCCGCGGCTCGTGTTGTGGGTCATGTTCGGCCGGGCGAAGCGCGTGTCGGTTTCGTACGACGCGCTGGTGGAGCGCTATCACGGGCTGCTGGAGGGGGGCGCGAAGGCCGGTCGTTTCGCGCCGTCGGCGCGGGAGGAGCACGACCTCGAAGCGCGCCGCACGGAGATCCTCGGGCAGCAGGCGGAGGCGAACCGCGCGCTCCGCGCGGCGATCGCGCGCTGGCCGGAGCGCGCGCTGGATCGCTATCAGCTCCCGCACCCGCTGCTGGGCAAGCTGACCGTGCGCGAGATGCTGTACTTCACGCTCTACCACCAGCTCCACCACATCGGCGTCGTCGAGCGCCGCCGGAACGCCGGCGTCTGACCGAGGATCGATGTCGGCGACGTCGATTTTGGAAAGGATGATGCCGGAATCGATGTGCGCGACGTCGATTTGTGCTGAAAAGCCTCGCTCTCGATGTCCGCGACATCGATGTTGTGCCGGAAAACCATGGAATCGACGTCCGCGACATCGATGTCGGCGTTCTTGATTCCGGAATCGATGTGTGCGACATCGATCGCGGGCTCAGGAGACTGAACATCGATGTCGGCGACGTCGATGTTGTGCCGGAAAGTCTCGCTCGTGACGTCCGCGACGTCGATGTTGCGTCGGAAAGTCTCGCTCGTGAGGTCCGCGACGTCGATGTCGCGTCGGAAAGCCTCGCTCGTGACGTCCGTGAAGTCGATGTTGGTCAATGTAGGGCGTGGCTTCAGCCCGCCCCTCTCGTGGGCGGGAGGGTTCCCCCTCCCCGTCCAGGAGGCGGGCTGAAGCCACGCCCTACATTTGCTGTCTCAAAACCCGGGAGCGCTGCGCCTTCGCGCGCAGATGGAGCGCCGCACGAAAGAGGCGCTCACGGGTACGTGCTGTTCGTGCAGTACACCTCGCCGGCCGGCGCTCCTCGGGACAGCGCGTCGAGCTTGTCTTCGGCGCTCACCTTCGGCCACGTCGGTGCGTGCTTTTTGAGGTCGAGATCGGTGGCGAGGTAGTGGAGGAGGTAGTCGGAGTCGCCGCATTCCTTGCGGGAGGGGTGGTTGGAGATTTCGATGAGCGTGCCGCTCTTGAGCGGATAGCTCTTCCCCGGCGCCGCGTTCCTTTCGTAGAAGACGATGCGCGGCGGGCCCTGGAACGCCAGCTCCGCCAGGACCTCGGACAGGCCGGCGGTGAACTTCACGCCGCCGGGGAAGTCGACGTAGGCGCTGGCGTTTTCGGTCCAGCCGGCCAGCACGTCGTCGAGAAGGGCCGGACGGTGCTTCTCATCGGCCAGGGCGTACATCGAAGGCAGGGGCCTTACGTCGTCGTGATGCTTGTGCGGTTTCTTGGAATGGTCCAGGTCCTCGAACGTGATCCCGACGCCGGACAGGACGAGCTCGTAGTGTTGGCGGCCGGGCTCCATTCCGGGGACGTCCTTCAGCTCGGGCGTGATGTGGTCTGCGAGGATGCGCAGCCTCGGGACGTGCGGAACGACGCAGCGATCCTTCGGGAGCTTCTTCAGGATCTCCGGCGCCGAACTGGCGATGAAGATGCGGTGCTGGATCGGCTGGCGGCGCGCGAAGAGGGTGAAAGGCCCCGGTTTCTGGAGCTCGTGCGTGGCGGTGAGGTGGGTGCAGATCCCCTTGAAGATGATGGTGAGCGAGTGCTCCATGACCTCCTCCTTCTCCTTCAGTCGTCGATGCGATGGGTGGCGACGGCGAGGGCGCGCCAGGCGGTGCCGCCCTGGGTGAGATCCTGCCACTGCGCGAGCCGGACGGCCTCGGACGGCTCGACGCCGGCGGCGAGCCGGCGGTGGACTTCGCGGAAGAGCGCCCGCGCGTCGCGGTCGGCGATCGGGACCAGCGTTCCGACGACGTCGTCCACGCCCGCGGCGAGAAAGCCGGCGCCGAGGCTCAGGGCGCGGCGGCCGGGATATGCGGGATCGCGCAACGTCTCGCAGGCGGCGAGCGTGACCACGCGGGCGTGGAGAGGCATCGACGCGATGGTGTTCCAGGCCGCGCGCTCGCCGGCCGCGAACAGCAGGGCCGCGTCGCCGGCGGGGTTGCGTCCGGTGTGGCCGGCGATGTGGATCACGTCGGCCCGCGCGTTTTTCAGGGAAGCGAGGGACGCCTCGACGACCGCGCCCGCGGGATAGAGGCGGGACACGTCCGCGACTTCGCTCTCGCTCTCGGGCAGCGCGGCCGGACCGTCCGCGGCGAGGGCCATGGCGGCGAGCGATCGAGGCGCGCGGCGCGGCACGCGGACGAGCGCCGACGCGCTGGGCGCGATCGCGACCGGCAGCCGTTCCACCATGCGCCGCGTGCCGTCGGTCAGCGCGGCGTAGGGGATGCCCGCGAGCTGGGGATCCGGGACGATCACCAGCCGCCGCGCGCCGCGGAGGACCGGCTCGAGCGGCCGGATCAGGGCGTCGTAGCGCGCGGCGTCGTCGTCGCGAGGCAGGGTGCGGCGGACGGCGACGAGGTCGCGCTCGCCGATGGCGAAGGAGACGACTTCCGTGCCGCTGACGAAAGTCTCGACGACCGCGGTGCCGGTGCCGGCGAGCCGCTGCTGGAGCTCGCGCGCGGACACGACCGTCGCGCCGAGCTGCGCGCGGGAGCGTTCGACGTACGCGAATGCAGCGGCGGGGTCGCCGCGGTCGAGATGCAGCCGCACGGCCTCTTCGACCAGCGCGGCCGCGGTGTCGTACACGCCGGGCGCCGCACCGCCGGCGAGGGGCACGCGCATGCGGTCGAGGGCCGCGAGGCCGGCATCGAGGTCGCGCGCGGCCGCGGCGGGGTCGCCGATCGCCATCGCCGCGCGTGCCCGGAGCAGCGCCGCCTCGGCCGCGCGCGGGTGCAGTTGCGCGGCCGCCAGTCCGGCCAGCGCGCCGGTCAGCAGCTCCGCCGCCTTGCGCGGATCGCCGCGGAGCTCCGCGGCTCCGGCGGCGAGTTGCGCGGTCGCGATCTCCCGAGCGCGCAGGACCGGATCGGCGAGCCGCAGCGCGGCGTCCATGGCCGCGCCGGCCGCAACGCGCGCTTCGCGATCGTCGCCGGTCATCGCCGCAAGCTGCGCCTTGCGGGTGAGCGCGTGTACGAGCGGGCCGTCGCTGTGCGACGCGCGCAGCGTTCGCTCCTCGAGCTCCATCAGCGCCCGCGCGGCGTCGTGCCGTCCCGCCCGTCCGAGGGACGTGCTCGCGAGCGCGAGCGCTCCGGCGAGCCGGTCGCGCTGCTCGCGCGATTCCATCGCCAGGCCGCGCACCCGCGCGGCCCAGGCTTCGTCCGGGCGTCCGAGGACGTCCAGCGTGGCCGCGCGCAGCCCCTCGATCGCGGCGAGATTGCTCGTCTCGCCGAGGCGCTCGAAGCCGCCCGCGGCCGCGTCGAGAGACACGAGCGCCGCGGGCCAGTCGCCCGCATTCCTGTGGCAGAGCGCCAGGCTCCACTGCACGTTCGCGGCGGCGGCGGCGTACTGCGGCGATCGTTGGAGCTCCCGCGCCAGCGCCTCGAGCTCCGCGCCGGCGCCGTGGAGGTCCTGCCGATCGATTCGCGCGCTCGCCGCGTAGAAACGCGCCATGAAGGCCAGCGGATCGCTCGACACGGCGAACAACTCCGCGGCCCGGCGCAGGTCGGGCGCGGCCGCGGTCGGCGTCTGCCTGCTGTAGGCGATGCGTCCGCGCCGGTAGACGGCGTGCGCCTCGGCCAGCGCGGCGCCGTGGCGGTCGATCGCCCGCACGGCATCGCGGAGCAGCGACTCGCCCGAGAGCCGTGCGAGCGCGTCGCCGATCGCGCGCGCAACGGTGAGCCACCGCCGCGCTTCGTCCGCGCGCCCGCCCTGCGCCGCGTCCGCCCAGCGTCCGAGGTACTCGACTTCGCCGAAGGCGCGGGCGCGTTCGCGATGGCGATCGACGAGCTCCTCGACGACGCCCGCATCCCCCGCGATCGCCGCGCGCTCCAGCCGCGGCTGATCGGCGCCGAACAGGACCGCGGCGTTGGACGCGGGTAACTGTGCGAGGTGCTGGCGCGCCTCGGCCGCCCATTCGGAGGAGCCGTCGACTTCGAGATAGCGCGTCCAGGCCTCGCGGGCCTCGGCCGGCAGGCCGAGGCGCTCGAGAGTCAACGCCCGATTGAAGAGGGCCTCGGCGAGCCGCGGCTCGATGCGCAAGGCCCGGTCGGCATGGCCGAGGGCCTCGGGATACAGCGACGGTCTGCGAAGGCGCAGCGCGGCGGCGTATTCGGCGGCGGCGAGATCGCTCCAGGTCCGGGCGTCGCCGGGCGCGAGCTCCGCGGCCGCGCGGAGACGGGCCACGGCGGTCATCGGGTCGTCGATGAGCACGAGGGCAACGCCGGCGGCATGCTGCGCCGCGGCCGATCGCTCTTCGTTGCCGCGCTCCACGGCCTCGGCGGCCGCGCCGCTCAGGCGCAGCCGCGCCGGATCGGACTGCGCGCCGTCCACGCGCAAGGGCCCGCGATACGCGGCCCACGGGAAGCCGCCGGAGAGGCGCGGCTCGACGACGCGCGCGGACCGCGGCGCCGCTTCCACGAGCCGGTCGATGGGCGAGCGCCACGGGCGCGTGAGCAGCAGCGCCGTGATCGCGACGCCGAGGAGCGCCGCGGCGATCGCCAGCCACGGGGTCTGCCGTCGCGGCGCGGGCTGTGCGGCAGCATGCTCTTCGTTCGCCAGTTCCAGCGCGGTCATACAGGTCTCGCATCCATGAACGTGCTCGAGGAGCGCCGGAAGACTCTTCCGGTCGATCTTCCCTTCCGCCAGCGCGGCGATCGTTTCGGCGGGAGGACAGTGCCCGGTCTGCGTCATGGCCGCTGTCCCCCCTGGCCGTCCGGCCGCGTTTCCGCTCCTGTTTCTTCAGCCGGAACCGCCGTTGCGTTTTTCCGAGTTCCTCGGAGTTCCTCGGGTTCCTCGGAGCTCCTCGGAGGGGTTTCCAGCCCGAGGGACTCCGAGGAGCTCCGAGGAACCCGAGGAACCGCATCTCTCCGGAGCCCGAAGTCCATGTCGCTGTGCGGGGAGCCGATCAGCTCCTCGACGGCGACCGGATCGATGCCCTCATCGCGCAGCGCCTGCCGGAGCCTGGCCGTGATCGATTCGATGCGCCGGTAGAGCGGGCGCTGGGGGAGGCGGAGGATGCGGGCGACGTCGGCGATGGTCATTCCTGAAGCGAAGCGCAGGCTCACGATCATGCGGTCCTCGATGGGCATGGTCTCCAGGGTCTGCCGGACGACGGCGGCGGTGCGCTCGGAGAGCCGGCGGGCCTCGGCGGTGACGACCGCGGCGTCCGCGTCATCGCGGGGCGAGGGCACGTCCAGCTCGGGATCGAACTGCACGGGGCGTGGACGCGGCGCGCGCTCGGGCAGCCGTTCGGCGATGGCGCGAGCATCGGAGGCGGTGATCGACGGATCGATCGCGCGCAGCGCCGGCAGGGCTTCGTCGACGGTGCGGCCCTGGCGGCGGATCATCCGTTCGAGCGTGACCGCCGCCTCGCCGAGGCGCCGCGCTTCCGCCGAAGGCTTCCATTTGCCCGCTGTGCGCCGCCGCGCGTCGGCGAGCAGACGCTGGACCACGACCACGAGATACGTTCCCAGGGCCGCGCGCTGCTCCCACTCGCGCAGGATGGCACAGTCGTTCTCGAGCAGCGCCACGCGCACGTCCGAGGCGAAGTCCTCCGCGTCCGCGCCGGTGATCCCCGCTTTCGCACACACGCGGCCGATCACGCGATCGATCAGCGCCAGGTTCTCCTGAAACAATCGACGGGCGTCCATGGGCGAAGGGATGTGAGGAGAATACAGCGCGGTGTGGAAAAGCGGAAAGACGGTTCCGGCTACCTCTGACGAAAGGAGAGGTAGATGGAGACCAATTCGATTCGAACCACCGAGCGGCAGTTCCCTGAAGCAGAAGGCGACGTCATGGCCGGCGCGTTCACGCCGGAGATGCTCGCGCTCCCGGTCACCGGCCATTGCTGCGGACCGACCCACGTGGCGGGCGACGCGGACATCGTCTGGAACGACCACGCGCACCGGCAACTGGTGGAGCGCGCCGCGAAGCTGATGGAGGACCCGGGCGTGGCCGGGCTGCCGAGCGTCCGTCTGTTCAACCGGCTTTTCTGGAGGAACGAGAACTACTTCAAGGATCAGTTGTTCAAGGGACTCCTGGACGCCGACTACAAGGCGCCCTGGTTCAATCCGCATCTGGACAAGATCGCGATGTACGCGTCGCACTTCTGCGACCCGGACACGATGTCGACGCTGCCGTACTTCAAGGCGGTGGGCTGGAACGGCACGGCGATCAGCGAGGGCCCGCGCTACTTCAATCTCGCGGTCGAGACGGCGCGGCGCATCCTGCGCCTGGGCGGCGAGGCGCCGGCGGAGATGTTCCGGACGGCGGGCGACTACCTGGGCCTGGCGCTGCACTTCTTCACCGACCTCACCCAGCCCATGCACGCCGCGAACTTCGCCAACGTCCTCGGCGACGGCGTCATCCCCAATTTCCTCGACTTCCGCCATTCGCATTTCGAGAAGTACGCGGACAAGTTCATCGACGGCGTCAAGCATCCGCCGCTGGAGGCCAAGCCTCTGACGGACGCGGAGCTGGCGGCGATTCCGGATGCGGCGTCGCTCTACGCCGACCTCGCGCGCCATTCGAAGAAGATCTGGAACGGCGGCCTCTACGAGCTCACGAAGAAGATGGGCTACGGCGCCGCGTGGGACAGCCGGTGCGACCCGTTCCTGAAGCAGGCGTTCGAGCCGGCGCCGGCGCGGGTGGCGCTGCTGTTCGCCTACTTCGCGTACTGCGCCCGGCAGGACGTCGAGGTCCTCGGCGTGCGCCGCGGCCGCTGGTACAAGCTCATCGAGCCGACCCGGAAGGACGTTCTCGCGTCGCAGCCGGAGAATGAATACGTGCGCCGCCAGCACGACGCACCGGCCGATCGGTCCACGGTCGCGTTCCTCTTCAATGAGGAAGGCCGCTGCGCGATCGTCCCGCGCAACAACCCGAAGCAGACCTGGTCGCTGCTGATCAACGTCAAGACCGAGTATCTGCGCAGTCTCGACGGGAAGGCGCCCGGCCTCCGCGTGCTGCCGGTGGGCGACCGTTCGTCGCGGTTCTACAGCGGCGTGCGCATCCGGCAGAACAACGGGAGCGGCGATTACGCGGTGACGGTCGACGACAAGAGCGGCTACGTCTACGCGGACAACCAGAACTTCGGCATCGCCCACCCCGAGGCGCAGTTGCTCCGGCTGAGCGACGAAGGGCCGATCGCGCCGGAGGACCTGAAGCGGATCGCTCAGGCGCGGCCGGGGCAGCGGCTCGATCTGCCGTGGTGGGGCACGCCGGAGGGCGAGCCGCAATGGCGGGGGACGTGGAGCGCGCCGATGACGCGCCCGTCCGGGACGGTCGCGGCCGCGGCGATGGCGTCGACGGGCAGCGGGCTGCTGCAGTCGTTCGCCGTCATCGACGGCACGCTGTACCGGCGCGACTTCGCCGGCTTCTGGGAGGAGTGGCAGAAGGTCGAGCATCCGGAGGCGGTGACGTTCGCCGCGCCGGTGGCCGCGGTCGCGACAGGCGAGCGCCTGCACGTGTTCGCGAGCGGCACGGGCGCGGCGGGACGCCTGCATCACGGCTCGTACGCCGCGGGCAAGTGGCACTGGGGGTCGATCGAGGCGCCGGCCGGACTGAAGTTCCTGGCCGCCTGCTCGACCGGTCCGGACAGGCTCGATCTGCTGGCGACGAACGAGGCGAAGCGCCTGCTCCACCGCTCCTTCGACGGCTCGACGTGGGGGAAGTGGACCGACGTCACTCCCGCGGGGATCGTGTACGCGAATCCGATCTCGGCGGCGTCGTTCCAGCCGGGACGGATCGACGTGACGGAGGTCGTCGACGGGACGGTGCGCAACACCTATAACGAAGGATCGGTCTTCAAGGCGTGGTTCCTCGGCGCGCCGCCGTCCTTCGTGCCGGTCCGTTCGCTCGCCACGTCGTGGGACCGCGACCGCCTGGTGGTGGTGGCGCTGGCGCAGGACGGCGCGGTCGCGCTGCGGTACTGGAACGGCGACTGGGCGGACTGGCAGATCGGCAAGCGCAGCAGCGGGACGATCGGCAACGTGGTGTACGCCGCGTCGTGGGGCCCGTATCGCGTCGACCTCATCGTGACGGACCACGCCGGGCAGCTCTGCCACCGGGCGTACTGCTGAGAATCGAACGCGCACTCCAGAAAAAGGCCGCCGGGTTGCCCCGGCGGCCTGGAACGGCGGTACTGCTGAAGCGACGTCTTAGAACGTGATGCCCGCGGTGATGAGGAACGTGCGCGGGGTCTGGTAATCGAACTGGTCGCGGATGCGGCCGAAGCCGGTGCACGCGGTGGACGGGCTGAAGGACGCGCTGTCCGGGTTGCAGGTGGCGTTGTAGACCGTGTTGGGGTTGTTGTCGGTCTCGTTGTCCGGGTTGGCGTTACCGGACGGGCGCCACTGCAGCTGGCCGTTGGAGAGCACCGCGGTGCCGGTCGTCTGATACTGGATCAGAGTGTCGTTGCCGAGGATGTTCCGGACGTCGAGCTTGATGAACGGAGCGACTCTCCAGACCACCGGGACGCTGTAGCGGAGCGCCGTGTCGAGGCTCCACACGCTGTCGAAGCGGTTGTTGCCGCGGCCGTCGAAGAAGTGGGTGTAGGAGCCGGCGTTGACGGAGGAGACGTACTCCGGAACGTTGGAGCGGTTGACGGCGGCGGAGCGGTTGTACGGCGTGCCGGTGCGGTAGTTGATGATGCCGCTGGTGGAGAGGTCGCCGGCGCGGCCGAAGTCGAAGCGATAGGTGGCGTAGGCGTTGGCACGGTGACGGATGTCCTGGGCCAGGAAGCCGTACGGCGTGGCCGCGGCCAGGTTGATGGCGCGCTCGCGCGAGCCGAAGACGGAGCCGGACGCCGGCTGGTTGAGGGCCTCACCCTCGTAGTTGCCCTTGGTCTCGGAGTAGGTCCAGTTGCCGCCGAAGATCAGGCGCGAGGTCGGGCGCCAGTCGGCCTGCAGGGCCAGGCCCTGGTAGTCGCGCTTGGCGCGCGAGTCGTTGTCCCACACCGTGGTGTCGACGAAGGAGCCGCTCGGCAGGACGGAGCGGTCGCCGCTGCCTTCGCAACGGCCGAAGTCCGTGCAGGCCAGGCCGACGAAGCCGGTCATGAGGTTCTTGTACGCGCGGTCGGTGTAGGTGAGGGCGACGAAGCCGGAGTTGCGCGGCAGCGCGGAGCGCACCGACAGGTTCCACTCGTTCGAGTACGGCGACTTGGCGTCGCTGGAGACCCAGGTGGTCGGGAAGTTCGGGTCGCCGATGAGGTTCGACTGCACCCAGTTCGAGTCGTCGCGGAGGATGGCCTGCACCTGCGCGGCGGTCAGGCCGGTCTGCAGCGGTCCGATGTAGTTCCAGACGCTGCGCGGCGCCGAGCTCACGCCCGCGGCCGGGCCGGCCCAGTTGTCGTTGAAGCGGCCGACGTAACGGCCGTAGGTGCCGAGGACCTGGAGGGCCGGGGTGATGTTGTAGGTGACGCCCAGGCGCGGCGAGAAGTCGCCGAAGTCGAGGTCGAACGCCTGCACGCCCGTCGTCTCACCCTTGTACTGGTCGTAGCGCACGCCGACGTCGAACCGGAACTTGTTCCAGTTCAGCGCGTCCTGCACGTAGAGCGCGGTGTTGGTGATCTCGTTGGTGGCCTTCAGGTCGGTGGCGACCCAGCGCGTGATCTGGTTCGGCGTGAGGTCGAACAGGAGCTGGCCGTTGACGACGCGCGGGTTGAAGGCCGCGGAGCCGGCGACGAGGTTGTAGCCGGTCGGCGACTGCTTGTTGTCGCCGGCGGTGGTCGACTTCACCCACTGCACGCCGCCCTGGAGCAGGTGGTTGCCGAAGGAGCCGGCGTCCAGCGACTGGCTGACGTTCAGGGCCGCGGTCTTGTTGTCGCGGATGGACGGATCGCTGATGTCCCACCAGTGGTTGTTGTAGACCCAGTTGCCGGCCGTGGACCAGAGGAACGGGTCGTTGCCGGCCGGGTCGCCGCCCGAGGCGATCTGCACGGCCTTGTCGGTGTACATCGCGTCGGCGAACGTGTTGTAGCCGAACACGCCCTGGTAGGAGATGCTGGTCATCTCGCGGGGATCGAGACGGTTGCCGAGAGCGAGCAGGTCGCCGGCGGGAAGGCCGGCCTGGTTCGCGATCTCCGACTCGAACTTCAGGTACGACGCGTCGATGGTGTGGCTCGGGGTGATCGCGCCGCGAAGCTTGATCTGGTAGCGGTCTTCGTTCGTCGTGCGCTCCCAGGCTTCCTTGGTGGTCTGGGTGGTGAAGGAGACGGCGGTCTCGGGGATGGTGCGGTAGCCGCCGAAGAACCAGAGGCGGTCGGGGATGATGTAGCCGCCGAGCGTGCCCTGATAGACCTTGTTCAGCTTGTCCGACTGGACTTCGCCGAACGGCGTCTGCTCGTTCCAGGTCTGCTTGTCGCCTTCGATGCGGAGCGTGCCGCTGTACTGGTTGCCGCCGGACTTGGTGACGGCGTTGATGACGCCACCCTGGAAGCGGCCGTAACGGGCGCTGATGCCGGTGGTGAGGACCTGGACTTCCTGGATCGCGTCCTCGAGGTAGACGGTGGTGCCTGAGCCGAAGTACGGGTCGGAGATCTCGGCGCCGTCGAGGAGGACGACCGTGTCGAACGCCGGGGCGCCGGCGATCGCGATCTGGCCCGCGCCCTGCGGACCGAAGCTGGTGTTCGGCGCGTTGCCGGCGATGTTGTTGATGTTGCGGTTCTGGATCGGCAGCTCTTCGACTTCGGTGGTGTAGTCGAACGACTGACGGGTCTCGGGCGTCTGCATCGGCGAAACGCGTCCGAGAACGACGATCTCTTCACCGGCCACTTCGCCCGGGTAGAGCGTCACGTTCAGCGGAATCGTCTCTCCGACGAGCACGCGGAAGGTCAACACCGCGGGCTGGAGGCCCGGCGAGTTGATGGTGGCCGTGTACTGCCCCGGAGGGAGCAGGCGGGCCGTGAACTGGCCATTGGCGCCGGTGCGGGTGACGCGATCGCCCTGGATGGCAGGGCTGGTGAGCGTGACCTCCGCGTCGGCGACCGGGGCGCCCGCTTCGGTCATGACCGACCCGGTGACCGAGCCCGTGGTCTGGGCCTGCCCGAAGAGCGTCGTGGGCGCGAGCGCGACCAGCGCGATCAATACAGCGAGAGTCCATTTCTTCATCAGAGTTCTCCTTCGTTAAACGACCTTGCTGACGAACCCCTCCGCCCCAGGACCCGATCGAGGAGCAGAGCTACTTGTGGCTTGTGGTGATTGGGTGGGCAAGGACGATTCCCACCGCCCGCACATCGTAACCGGTTGCAAGGAATAGCGTTGCCGAAATGATACTCCTGTCCGGCTTCAAGAAATTGAATGATTGCGACCGGTGTACCGAAGATTGCGCCACGCTTTGCGGACGGAGTTATCCTGCTGTCATTCCGCGGAGGGTTGAATCATGACGTCACGCACCATCGCTCGTCGGATTGCACTGATCCTGTTGCTGCCCATCGTCGCGGGGGCGCAGACGCCGCCGGCGGACCCGAAAGCGGCGCCGTTCTCCGAGCGCATCGACGTCCGCCTCGTGACCATCCCCGTCCTCGTGCGCGACAGCCAGGGACGCCCGGTCACCGACCTCCGCGCCGAGGACGTGCAGATCGTCGACGGCAGGCAGACCTATCCCGCCGCGTTCGCGAGTCCGTTCTACGAAGGGGCGGAAGCGCGCAAAGACCTGCCGCAGGTCCGCCTGATGACGCAGGTCCCCGGCGGTGCCGTCGAAGTGGCCCGCTCCTCGGTGCGCGAGCCGCGGCACCTGCTGATCCTCGCGGACCTGATCAACGATCCGCCGACGGGGCGGAAGGACACGATGGAGGCGCTCGGCAAGTTCATCGACACCGAGCTCGATCCGTCGTTCCAGGTCGCGCTGATGGTGTACGACGGCGACCTGCGCCTGCGGCTGCCGTTCACGCACGACCGCGCCACGGCCGCCGCCGCGCTGCGCAAGGTCGCCGAGGAGCGTCCGCGCGGGCGGGAGACGCTCGAAGCGCGCATGGAAGGCCTGCTGATCAAGATCGAGTCGTGCCGGATCGAGCAGCCGGACACGCAGTTCGACGAGAACACCCGCCCCGAGGAGAACGCCGGCGGCGGCTTCGCGGACGAGCGCTGCCTGCGCGACTCGATGTACGAGTACGCCGGCGAGCAGATGCCGCGCGCGACCGGGTTCGTCAACGCGATCGAAGGCGCCGTGCAGTACGCCGCGGGCCTGGAAGACCACGCGTTCGTGCTCACCGTCGGCGGCAACGTCGGCTTCGACCCGTCGCGCGAGGTGGCCGAGGCCATGCGCGCGGTGTTCGGCCCGACCGAGGACATCCGCCACATCGAGCAGTTGCTGTACGGCGAGGACCTGCTCCGCCCGCACATCGAGCGCGTGATGCAGGCCGCGTATCGCGCGAACGTGAGCCTGAGCTTCCTCGACCGCAGCGTGGGGCCGAGCGACTCGGCCGCGCGCCGGCGGCAGGCGTTCCAGCCGGGCTTCCGCCCGATCAAGACGGCGTTCGACATCGCGCAGCAGGGCCTCGACGAGATCGCGGCGTCGACCGGCGGCGCGTTCGTCGCCACGACCCAGGTGGCGAACGGCCTGCGCGAATCGGTGGAGCTGGCCGAGGGCGGGTACTACGTCGGGTTCTACGTGAAGGACGACGCGCCGATGACGCAGAAGCGCATCGAGCGGATCAAGCTGCGGTCGACGCGCACGGGCGTCACGTTCAAGCACCGCCGCGCGTACGAAGGCCCTCGCGTCGCGAGCGACACGGCCGCGCCTCGCATCCGCGGGATCATCCAGGTGGGGTTTCCGGAGGAGCAGGAGTTCCAGGGGGTGAAGGGGAACATCATCCCGCTCCGCCTGGTCCTCGATCCCCGCGACCTCGGCTACAAGGAAACGGCGAGCAACGCGGCGACGGAGTTCACGGTGCATCTGCGCCTCGTGACGCCGAAGGGTGCGCTGCTCGCGGACAGCTATCACGTGCTCACGCACAGCTACACGCTGGACGCGTGGAAGAGCAAACAGTTCGAGCCGCCCGAGCTGCGGGCATGGGCGGATCTGCCGGACGGGGACTACTTCGCCGAGGCGATCGTGACGGTGCCGGGCGGGGAGCAGAAGGGGACGATCCGGCGGCACCTCGCAGTGCGCGGAACGGCGCCCGAGCAGACCGCGGCCGCGCAGTAGGGAAGTGTAGGCGCGGCGGCGCGGTCCGGGACGTTTGGAGTGCGGAGGCGATCGGAGGCTGTCTCAAACCCCCACGGGACCGCCGGCGTCCCGCCGGCTGCCGGGGCGGCGTCTCGCCGCCCCGGGTGGGAGGTGGAGCGTGCCACGTGGCGAGATGCTCCGTCCTCCCGAGGACGCGCCGGCGGGACGCCGCCGCACAGCCGGCGGGACGCCGGCGGTCCGATGAGTTTTGAGACGCCCTCCGATCGCCTCCGCTTTCGTATTCGGTAGCCTCAGCGCGCGAACGTGCGAATACGAAAGCGGAAGCGATTGCCTCCGCACTCCGAACGGTGCGTTGTTGTAGCGTTGCTTCGCCACTGCGCAATGTAGGGCGTGGCTTCAGCCCGCCTCCCCGCGGAATGTGCTCCGTTCTAGGAGTGCGGTGGCGCGGGTGGCGGATGGGCGGGAGCCACCGCTCTGGTAGGGCGGGCAGGGTATCGCCTTGGCTGTACCAGAGCGGC
>DASUSN010000154.1:0-49206 GCA_036375075.1 Thermoanaerobaculia bacterium
GCCCAGGTCCCTCGCTCGACGCTCGGGATGACAGGCGCACGCTGCGAAGCGGCACGCTCGTCTTCGTCGCGCACGTGGCGGACAACTGGGAGCTCTTCGCGCTGCGGGCCGACGACACCGCGCCCCAGCGGCTGACGACGACGCCGCTCGACGAGCGCGCGCCCGCGCTTTCGCCCGACGGCAGCCGCGTGGCCTACGCGACGAGCGACGGAGCCTTGTGGGTGCGCGAGCTCGCCGCCGGGGAAGCGGTGCGCCTGGAACTGCCCGCGGGGATCTACGGCTATCCGGCGTGGCTGCCCGACGGCAGCGGCATCGTGTACACGTCGTATGAATACGACCCGCCCCACGAAGACGCCGACCTGTTCGTCTACGACTTCGCGACGCGCCGCGCGAAGCTGTTCCTGCTGCAGACGGGCCCGCAGGACTACGCGGCGCTCTCGCCCGCGGGCGACCGCGTCGCGTACATGTCTTCGCTCGCGACCGCGCTCCCCGGCTTCGGGTCCACGGTCACGCAGCAGCTCTGGATGGTGGCGCTGCAGACCGGGACGCCGTCGCTGCTGCTCGGGGACGCGCGATCAACGACGCCGGCCTGGTCGAAGGACGGCGCGACGCTCGCGTTTTCGTCCGACCGCTCCGGGCCGACGGAGATCTGGCTGCTGCACGTGGAGTCGAAGGCCCTCACGCAGCTCACGTCGGGCGCGGGAGCGAAGCGCAGCCCGGCGTGGTCCCCCGACGGAAGCGAGATCGCGTACGTCTCCACGGCCTCGGGGCGTGCGGAGCTGGAGATCGTGGAGGTGAAGACCAGGCGCGTCCGGCACCTGCCGTTGGGGCTGGACGTACGGGATCCGGACTGGCGCTGAGGCAGACGACACCTCCGCCGTCGTAGCCGCCAGCATCCTTACCCGGTGAGGTCGTCAACAGTGCTGCAGGCGAGCGGCAAATCTGCCCGGGGGGTCGTCAACACTGCTGCAGGCGAGCGGCAAATGTGCCCGGGGGGCCGTCAACACTGCTGGAGGCGAGCGGCAAGTCTGCCGGGCGAGGCCGTCAACACTGCTGGAGGCGAGCGGCAAGTCTGCCGGGCGGGGTCGTCAACACTGCTGCAGGCGAGCGGCAAATCTGCCGGGCGAGGCCGTCAACACTGCTGGAGGCGAGCGGCAAGTCTGCCGGGCGGGGTCGTCAACACTGGTGGAGGCGAGCGGCAAGTCTGCCGGGCGAGGCCGTCAAGACTGCTGCAGGCGAGCGGCAAGTCTGCCGGGCGGGGTCGTCAACACTGCTGCAGACGAGCGGCTGGTCTGCCCGCAGGCGACAGCAGCGCTGACGAAAGCGACCGGCGGGTTTGCCCGATGAGGTGGTCAACACGGATGGAGGCGACGGCAGGTTTGCTCGGTGAAGTGGTCAATGCTGATGAAGGCCGTCACCGGCAACTTGACCCGCAGCCTGTTCGCCGGCCCAGCACCTCCCAAGGCTGATGGACATCAAGCGGAGATCGGACGGCGAGTGTCCAGCGGCCATCAGTGCCGAGAACGAGAAAAGCGCGATACGCCGATGCATGGTGCCTCCGTTCGCGTGCGTCAGCTTCCTGACGCTTTCGTGTTCACCGCCATCGCCATCGCGGCGATCGGCGGCTGAACGTTGTCGACATAGATAATGCTCGGGTACGTCGACGGCGTGCATGCGTTCAAAAGCTGAAGGTACAGCTGCGGATCGGCGATGGCCGCGAGATCGAGAATGCTGTTCGCGAGTCGCGCCTCGCACTCCGCAGCCTCGATGTCATTCTGAGTGAGTGTCCACGACAGCAGGAAATAGGACGCGTCGGGATTCGGCCGCTGGGCCTTCATCTTCTGGAGCTGGTCGTTCGCCATGTACGCAACGTCGTTGCTGTCCGAGTAATGGTTGTAGAGCGGGAAGTTGGCGGCCGTATAGAACCCCTGACCGGCGAAGTTTCCCAGGCTGATGCCGGAGCTCTCGACGATCACCACCACCGCCGCCTGGCCGTTCCCGATGAAGTCCGACAGTTTGACCGTCGACAGGTCGCCGGCGGACGTGACGAAGCGGTGCTCCAGCGACAGCAACTGCGTCAGCAGCGCGTCCCACTGCTGCTGCGTGAGCGACGCATAGGAGGTGTTGCCCAGATCGGTATCGAGGTCGTGGGAGAGATCGAGGATGACCAGCTCCGCGTTGGCGGCGGTGAATTGGTTGACGTCCTCGATGATCGAGGCAATGGACTGGCCGTTGCCGCCTTGCCAGGATGTATTGTCGATCAGTTGATAGTGGCCGGTGGTGTATTGGCCGCCGGCGATCACCGGACGGATATCGAAGTACCGTGCACCGGCCTGCAGCTGGCCGAGCACTCCGGCCGTCTGCGTCCGGGTGTTGCACAAAAATCCGAAGAGGGTGCTTCCACTGAGCATGCTCATGCCGCTGTCGTGCGCGCCGGGCATGCAGAGCTCGCGCAGCGTTCGACCGCCGAGCATCGCGAGATTCGCCTGCATCCAGGCACCGGGCGGTGTGTTGGTCACGAAGTTGCCGTTCGTCCCGGCGAGCGCGAACACGACATAGCCGTCCCTGTCGAAGCCGATCGGGATGACGGCGTTCGGCGCATTACCTTGCGTGGGAACGCTCATCGCGGCCTGGAGATCGAAGCCGCTGGTTGCGCGAGCCTGGAGCTGGAAGCTCCAGGCCGTGCCGTTCAGCGTGTACGTCACGTCACCGGCGTCATCGGATTGCGTGACGAGGATGCTCTGGTCCCATTCGATGGACACCGAAGTGCTGGTTCCCGCCGGAATGGTGGCGGGGAAGGTCCACGCATTCATCTGATAGGAATGCTGGTAGGTATTCGTCCAATCGTACGTGGTGCCGTTGACGAGGATGATCTGTCCACGTTCTCCCATGGTTCCTCCTTGCGGATACGCGAGCCGTTGATCCTCAGAAAGGCGGCGAGATCTGACTGGAGGCGCCGGTCGCCTCGAAGAGCACCACCATTCCCGCGGTCCATTCGCCCCAGATGGAGAGGTAGAGCGTGGCGTAGATGTAGTCGACGGATGTGCCGTTGACGACCGGGATCGGAGTGAGATCGCCCGCCGAGGCGAAGCAGATCGTCGCGGGGAAGTTCTGCAGCGTCGCAGTGTCGAACTCGACGCGGACCGAGCCGCTGCTGGTGACGCTACCGGCGGAGACCGCGATGGTGACGAACCCTGTGTCGGATCCGTCGAGCTCCACGTAATACGGCTGGTTCTGGTTGTTGCTGCTGAGCCACTGGTTCGGCGTCAGCGTGAGCGTCGGCAGGCTGTTGGCGCTCATGTTCGCGCTCGGTCCCGGACTGATGGCGAGCGATCTGCTGGTGTTGTTCAAAACGTCGATCTGATATCCCTGTCCCATCGGTTGCCTCACTTTCTTTGCGCGGGCGGCGATCCCCGCGTCGGCAGCAATGGACGGATGAACGCCGTTGATTTTCCAGCCGTCTCGTTCCTTCCGGATAGATCGCTGGACGCAAAGACGTTAATATGACGCCTTCAGCAATTCCTTTGATTCATGAGCGTCCGGGATCTGTTCGAGGCGAATCTCGCCGTCATCGAGAGGGCGATCGAGGCCGTCGGCGCACAGGCATCGCTTCGCGGCGCGGATGCCGAGGACTTCGCGTCTGCGGTGAAGCTCGAGCTGCTCGAAAACGACTGCGCCATTCTTCGCAAGTGGGAAGGGCGGTCCTCGTTCGCGACCTACATCACCATCGTGATCCGGCGCCTGCTGGTCGATCAGCGCCGTGCCGGCGGCCGATTCTATGCGTCCGTCGCCGCCCGGCGGCAGGGCGACGCGGCGGTGATGCTGGAGCGTTTAATCGCGCGCGACGGCCGGAGCGTGGGTGAAGCCATCGAAATGGTCCGCGCGGCGCATCCGGAGGTGCCGGCTTCGCAGCTCTCCGCGATGGCCGCGGCGCTGCCCGAGCGCGCTCCGCGCGCGCGGATGGTGGCCATGGCCGATCATCACGCCGATCGCTTTGCCGCCGCGCAAAGGGCCGATGAGGAGGCAAATGACTTCGACCACGCGCGGCGGTCGGCGCACGCAAGCCGCATCGTGCGCGATGCCATGTACACGTTGACGGCGGAGGATCGCTTGATCCTGCGGATGCGCTTCGGCAAGGGAACGTCGATCGCCGACATCGCCCGGATGCTCGCGGTGGCCCAGCGGCCGCTCTATCGCCGCATCGAGGCCATGCTGGCCGTCCTGCGCCGCGCGCTCGAGCGCGAGGGGCTCGACTCGGCGTCGATCGCCGATCTGATCGGCGGCAGCGACGGGCGCCTCGACTTTCGACTGGCCTGGAAATCCGACCCGGCGCTGCCGTCGGTTCGCGGGAGCGCGGAGGGCCAACGATGACCGTCCTCGCCGGTGTCTGAAACGCACGTCCGCGCGCTGAGGCTCCCGAATACGAAAGCGGAGGCGATTGCCTCCGCACTCCATATCGGTCTGCGCATCTCGTCCTTTTGGACGATGTCCTGCCTGTACCACGGGCCGAAGCGCGCGAGGGGTGGAATCGGTCATCGTTGGGGCACCTGAAAGGAGCCTCTGATGACCACCAGTCCCGTGACGTTTTCCGATGACGAATCGACCGCCGCGACGCCGCTTTCCGACACGATCGCGCTCGTCGCCCGCATCCTGTTGACGCTGCCGTTCCTGCGCAGCGGCCTCTCCAAGATCGTGGACTTCGACACCACCGCCGGCTACATGCGCGCGGAGGGCATGCCGCTCGTGCCGCTGTTCCTCGTGGGCGCCATCGCGCTGGAGGTCCTGGGCGGCCTGTCCGTCCTGGCCGGCTACCGCGCCCGCCTCGGCGCGCTCGCGCTGATCGTGTTCCTCGTCCCGACGACGCTGATCTTTCACGACTTCTGGACGTTCACCGGCCAGGCCGCGGAGATGCAGCGCCTCTCGTTCATCAACAACCTCGGCCTCCTCGGCGGCCTGGCGCTCGTGTCGGCATTCGGCTCGGGGATGATCAGCGTGGACGCGAAGACGCGAAAGTGAGAAGGCGGTTCCTCGGGTTCCTCGGAGTTCCTCGGGTTCCTCGGAGGGAAACACGTAGGTCCCCTCCGAGGAACTCCGAGGAACTCCGAGGAACCGAGGAACCCGAGGAACTCCGTCACCCCGTGTCTCGTCCGGCAGCGCGATGTAAACGATCCGTGTCATGAGGTCGGGAAAACGGCGGAGCGGACACTCCTAGAGCGAAGGAGAAAAGTGTCCATGCCTCGCATCGCACACGGTGAACAGATCACCACGACCCAGATCGAGGAAGCCGTCGCCGGCGTCTTCGCGCTGAACGAATCGATCGCAGCGCCGATTGCGCTGGCCAAAGCGGTGCCGTTCACCCGCTTCGATTTCATGTTTCCCGCTCTGCAGAACGACCCGAAGAACCTGCTGTCGGAGGAGCAGAAGACGGTCCAGGATCTCATCGCCCTGGGCGAGACGATGCACGATCCCGCGGGTGGCGTCGACGGCCCGATCCCCGCCGTCTACACCTACCTCGGGCAGTTCATCGATCACGACATCACGCTCGAGGAGAGCTCCGGAAACCTCGGCAACATCTTCGAGCCGGCGACCTTGAAGCCCGCCGCGCTGAATGCCGTCCGCAAGTTGCGGAACACGCGCACCGCCACGCTCGACCTCGACAGCGTGTACGACCCGCCCGCCGTGCGCGACGGCGAGAAGATGAAGCTCGGACAAGTCACGCCGCTCAACGGCACGCAGCGGCCGGTCCTCCCCATTCCCGGGAAGGACGCCTTCAACGACCTGCCGCGCCGTCCGCCCAACAACACGGACCTGCGCACCGACCGCGAGGCGCTGATCGGCGATCCGCGCAACGACGAGAACCTCGTCGTCGCGCAGCTCCACACCGCGTTCCTCCGCGCGCACAACGCCATCGTCGACAAGGGGAAGGACTTCAAAGCGGCCCAGGTTGCGCTGCGGCATCACTATCAGTGGATCGTCGTGCACGATTTCCTGCCGCGGGTCTGCGATCCGAAGATCGTGGAGAAAACCGTCAAGTCCAACCGCTTCTTCACCCCGTCGGACGCAATGACGTTCATGCCCTTCGAGTTCGCAGTTGCCGCGTATCGCTTCGGGCACTCGATGGTGCGTGCGACGTACGACCACAACATCAACTTCCCCAACGACGCATTCGGCGCGACGCTGGACCAGCTCTTCACGTTCACCGCGCTGCAGGGCGATCTCGGACCGCCGCCGGCGCCGGGAGGTCCGCCGCCCACGCCCGGCAGCGGCTTGCCGACGCTGCCCGACAACTGGGTGATTCAGTGGGAGCGCTTCGTCGAAGGAAAAGGACTGCGCAATCCGGCCCGCGCCATCGACACGAAGCTCGTCGAGCCGCTCTTCGCGCTGCGCCACTTCGACGGCACGGTGCTCCCGCCGGAACAGTCGCGTCTCGCCGTCCGCAACCTCCTGCGCGGCTATCTCCTGCGCATGCCCACCGGCCAGGCGGTGGCGAAAGCGATGAAGCTGAGGGCCCTCAGCGCGAACGACATCCTGAAGGCCGCAGCGAACCCGCAGATGAAGGCGATCCTCAAATCATCCGGCTTCCACAAGCGCACGCCGCTGTGGTTCTACGTGCTCATCGAAGCCGCGGCCCTCGGCAAAGGCCGGCTCGGGCCCGTCGGCAGCACGATCGTCGCGGAGGTGCTGATCGCGCTCGTGCGCCGTACGCCGGGCTCGTTCCTCAGTCACATCAACTGGAAACCGACCCTGGGCAAGAAGAAAGGCGTGTTCACCATCAACGATCTCCTGCGCCTCGGGGGAGCTCTCTGACCGCGCATCTCCGGCGTTTGGATCGTGCGCATGCCGTCGGGCGGTTGCCGGCGGCGTGCGCACGCGGAGTTCCTCGGTTCCTCGGAGTTCCTCGGGTTCCTCGGAGTTCCTCGGGTTCCTCGGAGGGGAACCGTGTCTTTCCACCCCGAGGAACTCCGAGGAACTCCGAGGAACCGAGGAACCCGCGGAATGATCAGCGTCGACGCGAGACGCGGAAGTGAGCTGATTCGGCGGCCGTTGGCTCGCCGGCAGCCGACCGGCGCGCAACGGACCGCCCGAAGCTCGGGATCTCGCGTCCGGTGACGGCAACATCACGTTGCTCGATCGCGGCTGCGCGAGGGAAACGCGTAACTTCACGAGAAAAGAACGCAACGAAGCGAGAAAGATCCGCTAGAGCACGAGAAAAATGCACAACCTGAGCGAACAAAAGCGCAACTGAACGAGGAAAACACGCAACTGAACGAGGAAGACACGCAACTGAACGAGAAAAACACGCAACTGAGCGAAGAAAACACGTGTAGTTGTGAGTTTTTCTCGTTCAGTTGCGCTTTTTCTGCCTCGAGTTGCGTCTTTTCCTCGCGAAGTTGCGCGTTTTTCTCGTGAAGCTGCGCGTTTTCCAGCGGAATTGGCTGGTTTCCACGCGCAACGATGCGTTTCGTACGTCCTGTTGCGTTCTTCGGGCGCGCGCTCGTGCCCATTCGCCGCCCACTCACGCTCCCGGCACGTTCTGGAGCGCCGCCCGGTCAGTACGCCATCAGCTGGCTCCGTTGCAGCCCGTCCCCACCGAGGGCGCTCTCCGGACGGCGTCATCTCCTGGTCGGCGGGGGCGGAACGTTCCAGATGCCCTGGATCAGATTCGCGGTCGTCGCGCCTCCGATCGGCGGCTTGCCATGCAACTGCAGAATGGTCCTCAGCAGATCGTAGTGGTTGTACGGCTGGTAGCCCGTGCTGCCGGGGATCACCATCGGACCGACGAGGATGGTGGCGATGTGATTCTGCGGCCATTGATAGCGCGCACCGTCGATGTCGGGTCCCTCTCGTTCTTCCGCGTTGTCTTCGTCCCACGTCACGACCAACAGACTGTCGTTCGTCTTCGCCCACTGCACGTAGGGGTCGAGCGTCTGCTGGAGCCAGGTATCGCCTTGCAACACCATCTGGTCGACCTCGCCCCTGCAGTTGCATCCCGGCGGGCTCGGGGGCGGAACGGTGGAGGGCGAGTGCATGTCGTCGTAGATGTCCGGCGTCACCATGGACAGGGTGGTGAGCTGCTGGAACTGCTTGTTCGTGAAGGGCGCCAGGGAGCCGCTCCCGTTGTCCTGCAGCGAAGCGAACGCAGTCCAGGGGCAATGCCTCGTTGCGTACAAGAGCTGGGGCTGGTCGGGCTGGGCACCCTCGTCGCCGAACGAGCACCGGCTCGGATTCGAGCTGTCGTAGCCCTCGGCATAGCCAATGAATTGATCGCCGAATGCGTCCCCCAGAGTCGGCGTGACGCTCAGCGACTGCACCTTCGATCCCGGCGGCTGGGGATCGAGCGACGATATGCAGCGATCGTCCCACACGTTGACGGTGCTGCCGTCCAGCATTTTGAGGGCGGTCGTCCCGGCGAAGAACTCGAAGTAGTTCGGCTGGCTGGGGTGATGGAATCCCCAGAACTGCAGCGATGCGCCGGCCCGGATGAGCGAGTTCAGATAGGGCGCGCAACACGACGCCACGATCTCGTCATAGTTCTTGTTCTCGAAGAAGACGACCACCGTCTTGTTCGGGGCAGGAGGCAGCGGCTGCGCATCGAGCCCGCCTGCTGATGCCACGAGTCCTGCAGTGATCAACGTCAGCGCGACCAGGTGCTTCATCTCGATCTCTCCTCATGTTGACGCGGTTTTCCCTATGCCGGTGTTGCGGGCGCAAGCGAAACTCCACGCGCCCACAGCCGGCGTCCTCCGATCAGCGGCGCAGCTCCGTGAGCTGCGCCGCCACCGAGGAGAGACGGTTACGCGAGTAGATTTTTCCGAGAAGGACGAAGGACTGCCCCCGCGCGCCGCTATCCGCCATCGGGATGGTGAGACGCCCGTACGGCACCCGGCGCCCGTGAACACGACCTCGCGAAGCTGGTTCCGCGCCGCAAGTAGCAGTGCTGATGGCGCCCCTGATGCACGATGTCCAGCCGGCGAGCGATGGGTTGGCCCAGACCCCCGGCCTGTCACGCCGGAGGTCGGGTGGCTCGAGCTCTTCAAGGCGGCAGCAGTTGTACCGCGCCATTGGACTGACGGGGAGTGACCGCGTCTCCCGCGACGACGATTTGATTCCGCCCGCCGTGCTTCGCCCGGTAGACGGCCGCGTCGGCCTGCTTCAGGAGGCCCGCGGGATCGTCTTCGATGCCGGGAACCCTGGACCAGACTCCGATGCTGACAGTGAGCCTCGACGTCAGGCTGTCGACGGCGACGACCGACTGCTCGATCTCCTGGCGAAAGCCTTCCAGCCGGCCCTTCGTCTCCGCCGCCGTTCCACCCACGCTGATCACGACCAATTCGTCGCCGCCATAGCGGATAGCCGTGTCCGTGTCGCGACGGAAGGATCGCTGCAGGACCGCCGCGACGTGACGGATGCATGCGTCGCCGAACGGATGTCCGAACGAGTCGTTGAGCTCCTTGAAGCGATCGAGATCGATCACCGCGAGAGTCATGGTCAGCCCGTTTCGGGCGCAGAGGTGCAGCGTCGACGCGACGACTTCGTTGAAGTGCATCCGGTTGTGGAGGCCGGTCAGCGCGTCGCGACGGCTGATCTCGGCGAGCGCTGATTGGCCGCGCGCAGCTCCGCGTTCAGCCGGCGGAGCTTCGTCGCCCAGAACAGCGTGATCGCGCCGACCAGACCGAACACGCCGACCACCTGCAGAACCGGCGGTAGTCGAATCCCTGCTCGAACCGGACAGCCATCCAGCGGTTCATGATCTCCTGCCGCTCGGTCGGCTGGATCGAATCGACGAGCTTCTGGAAGACCTCCCGCAGGATCGGCTGGTCGTTGCGCGTGGCCACGCTCATCAGGTTGTCGTGGCCGATGCGGCCGGCGATCTTGACGTCGTAGATCTTGTTTTGCTGAAGTACCCGGCCGATGCTCATCATGTTTCCGATGAACCCGTACAACTCGCCGTTCTGGACCCTGCTCAGTCCCTCCTCGTAGCTGCCGACCTCCACGAGCTGGATGCCGGGATGGCGCTGGCGCAGCAGCTCGATTCCCGCGAACCCGCGCATGTGCCCCAGCCGCTTACCGGCCACCTGATCCAGCCCCGCTATGAAAGAAACGTTCACGGACGTCGCGATCACGCCCGGAATCTCGAGGTAAGGGGTCGTGAAGTCGAGAAACGAACGGCGCGAGGGCGAGTCCATGAGCAGCGAGAAGATGTCGCATTGCCGCCGCTGGCCGAGGGCGAACGATTCCTCCCACGTCTTCGCCGGAACGAGCTCGATCCTCAGTCCGCCGCGGCGAGCCATGAGGCGGATGAAATCGGCGGACATCCCGGTGTGCTGGCCGTCGGCATCGATCCCTTCGATCGGCATCCAGTCCGGAGCCACGCACATGCGGATCGGGCCGCGGCTCTGCAGGTAGGCAAGCTCGCGTTGCGACCACTGCACGGAGGCGCGCGCCGGTTCGACGGCGGTGGCGAGCACCAGGGACAGGGCGAGGGTCGGGATCACTCGCTGATCCTAGTTCATGGAGCTCGCCGCGACGCGCCGGAATCCGCCCGCAGCGATGATTCCCGTCCGTGAGCGGCGGATGTTCGCGCCGCACGTGCCGGCTCACGCAACATCCAGGTACCGTAGCTCCAGACGTTCCCCACTCGATGCCCGGCGGCCTGACGATGAGGCCGGCGGGCATCACATTTTGTCCCTACCCCAAAGCCGGCACCCTCCTTATTTTTTACGGCATGGAGGATGTCATGAAAGCTTCTTTGAAGGCATTTGCGGCAGTGGGCGTTTTCCTGATGCTGTCTCCTGGCAACCTGTTCGCGGACTGTCCGTCGATCGCCACACAAGGGTGTTGCGGCGGCTTCACGTGGAAGGTGTACGACTTCACCACGGACTGCCCGTCGGTCACGTCCGGCGTGACCGTGCGAACGGCCGTCGGAAGCTGTCCACTGGGCACCGTGCATTACGTGTCCAACAACGCCTCGACGCAGACCATCACTTACCAGTACATCATTCCGCAGACCAGTACAGGCTGGGAGATCCGCGTCGACTACGACTTCAACAACGGCGGGGACACCAGCAACTTCATCCAGGCGAGCTACAACGTCACCCGCAGCGGATCGAGCATCGATTCCGGCACGTTCCTCAACACCAGCTCGACGACATTCTGCAGTGTTGCCAGCGACTATCCCAATAGCTGGAACGCCGGGGACTTCCTCACCGTCACCATCACCATCCGCGCGACGAACTCCACTTCGTACGGCCAGGTGGCCGGCCTGACTCTGTTCAAGGTTCCGGCGTAGCGTCTACCATCGGCGGCGTGATCCGCGCCGCCGTTCTCACTCTTCTCTTCGCACCTCTCGCGCTCGGCGGCGAACGCTGGTCCGCCGCCGAGCGTCTGGACATGGCCGCGCGCGTGCGCACCGCGCTGGCCGAGTCGTGGGCCGCGTACAAGACGCACGCGTGGAATCTTCGAATCGCCGACCGGCCTGCCGTCCATGTACGTCAATCTGAAGACCGGGCAGGCCAGCGGCGCGGTGTCGAACCCGGCCGAGATCGGCGCGCTCAGCGGCGCTGAGACAAGCCTTGTCTCCGCACTCCATATCGGGTCTGCGGATCTCGTCCTTTTGGACGACGTCCTGCCTGTACCACGGGCCGAAGCGCGCGGGGGGTGGAATCGGTCATCGTGGCCGCACCATGAAAGGAGCATCTGATGACCACCAGTCCCGTGACGTTTTCCGATGACGAATCGACCGCCGCGACGCCGCTTTCCGACACGATCGCGCTCGTCGCCCGCATCCTGCTGACGCTGCCGTTCCTTCGCAGCGGCCTCTCGAAGATCGTGGACTTTGACACCACCGCCGGCTACATGCGCGCGGAGGGCATGCCGCTCGTGCCGCTGTTCCTCGTGGGGGCGATCGCGCTGGAAGTCCTGGGCGGACTGTCGGTCTTGGCCGGCTACCGCGCCCGCCTCGGCGCGCTGGCGTTGATCGTGTTCCTCGTGCCAACGACGCTCATCTTCCACGACTTCTGGACGTTCACCGGCCAGGCCGCGGAGATGCAGCGTCTCTCTTTCATCAACAACCTCGGCCTCCTCGGCGGCTTGGCGCTCGTGGCGGCGTTCGGCTCGGGGATGATCAGCGTGGACGCGAAGACGCGGAAGTGAGAAAGCGGTTTCTCGAGTTCCTCGGGTTCCTCGGAGTTCCTCGGGTTCCTCGGAGTTCCTCGGAGTTCCTCGGGTTCCTCGGAGTTCCTCGGGTTCCTCGGAGGGAAACACGTAGGTCCCCTCCGAGGAACCTCCGAGGAACCGAGGAACCCGAGGAACTCCGTCAGTACGCCATCAGCTCCCGAGCCGCGGCCAGCACCCGTGCCTTGTCCGGCAGCGCCGCCGCTTCCAGCGGCGGTGCGGGCGCAAGCGAAACTCCACGCCCCCACAGCCGGCGTCCTCCGATCAGCGGCGCAGCTCCGTGAGCTGCGCCGCCACCGAGGAGAGACGGTTACGCGAGGATTTTCCGAGAAGGACGAAGGACTGCCCCCGCGCGCCGCTATCCGCCATCGGGGATGGTGAGACGCCCGTGCGGCACCCGGCGCCCGTGAACACGACCTCGCGTGTCATGAGTTACGCCGCTTGCCACAGCGGCGCACTGGAAAAACAGATCGGCATCACCGTCCATCCTTTCGCCACGGCAGCGGGTCCACCGTGAAAGGAGGCAGCACATGGATCAGAGATATCGCATCGGTGCCGCGTTCCAGTCCTTCACTCTGATGGCCGGCGGATCGCTCGTCGTCCGGGCCCAGAAGCCCGCGATGCACCACCGCCGCCATCAGCGGAACGGGCGTCCCTGCTTTCAGCTACTTCGGCATCCCCTACGCCGTACCGCCCGCCGGTCCACGCCGCCGGCAACAATCCACCCGCCTGTTCAACGCTTCAAACCATCCGGAGGAAAAGCACCATGAGACCCATCAGCAGACATACCGGCAGCTTTTATCTGCCCGAAAGACTGAGACTTCCGTATACGCCCGCCGCAAGGCCGGTGTGTACCCCTGCTCATGGCGCATGGGTAGGAGCCTGGCCCTCTCGCGGCCTCCTTGGAACACTCACCTCACACACGGAGGAGCCGTACTCATGAGCGCCAATCAATCCGATCTCTCGAATGCGGCATACGGATACGACTTGGTCGTAGCCACGACTCAGAACAGCATCAACGGAGCGCTCAAACAGTATCTGTACGACATCACCTTTCCATCCATCCAGATGTACTGGAACCAGGATTCCCAGGGGAGTCCGGTACCTGTAACGCGTGCCGAGTTGCTGACGCAGACGAACGGCACCGACCCGCTGCTCGTCCCGGGCTGGACCGAGGGCCAGCCGATGACGCCGGACATCCAGAACATCAGCAACAGCAATTTCTACTTCGCGTTCGAGGCCGCGGTCGGAATCCCGGCGGATCTCGCTCCTTGGAACATTCCCGACATCATCGCCCTCCAGCCGGACAGCCAGTCCGTGGTCTTCAACCTGCTGTGCGCGCAGTTCACCGTCGTGACGTGCAACTTCGGAAGACGCGGCCTCACCAGCTACCTCAACGTGTCCCAGCCGGCCGATACGCCATGGACCTTCACATCCATCGTGCCGTTAAAACAGATCTTCGACGATACGAACCTGCCGGCGTCCGTTCAGTCCCAGTTGGACGACCTGGGGCCCGACGCATTCAGCGTGCAGCAGTTGTTCTTCGATTTGGACAATGCGAGCCTCGAATCCGCGCCAGCCATCAGCGGAGTCGATCCCGGAAGCCCGGCCTACACGGCATTGCAGCAGGTCTTTCTCGGCGCGTATTTCGCGGCGATGAAGGTGAGCGGACAGCCCATCCTCAACTACTCGATCGTGCAGACGGTGTCGCCGGACGACCCGGGGACGCTCACTCTCACCCAATTGGAGTTGGAGGTCAGCCCCTATACGCCCGCGGGCCCGGCGACGAACGGTTTGAATACACTCAACTATCTGTGTGCGACCAACGGCGACGGCCTGCCGCCGCCGGTTCCCTTCACCTGGAACTGGGTCGAATCCTCGGAGACATCGAGTTTCGACGGCGTCGTCTCGATCAACCGCGACACATTTGCGCGGTATTTTCAAGGCCAGCTGACGGACCTCGTTTCGCAGAACTGCTACTTGCCGTCGGTACGGGTCACGTTGTGCGGCCCCCTCGACACGGAGATCGACTATAGCTGGGAGATGGCGCCAGGCCAGACGCCGGCGCTCACCACCCCCAGCACCGGCGCCGATGTCCTGTCGTATTCCTACAGCGGGTTCGCGACCGACGACGCGGGGGCCGACGGGGACATGGGATCCATGAACCTGGCGCCGTCGTATTCGGCGACGGTCGCGTTTTCCGGAACCACCATCGTGATCACCCAGCGTCTCCTCATCAACGTCTACGTCCGTTTCCTGCAAACCTCGGCGACCTGGAATGCGGTCGACAGGACCATCGCCGACACCTATACGCTGGCCGTCACCCAGGCCGGACAGCTGACCAGCAGCCTCAACACAGTGGTCACGGACCAGTCAGACCCCACGCCGAGCACGAACTGGTTCATCGAAATCTTCACTCAGCTCGACGATCTCACCAATGACGTTGCCGGCTGGGTTCAGGGTCTCGCCGCTACCTCGTTCCAGAGCCTGCCGGTGAACGTCGCCCAGGCATTCGTCTTCCCGGGCGGCAACACCTTCGCCTTCAAGGACGTCGTCTTTTCAGGCAATCAGGATCTCGTCTCGCACATCTCCTACGTGCAGAGCAATTGATAAAGCAGAGCAATCCATAGGACAGCGCACATCGCGATGTCCGGGGGAGAAACCATGAGCGTTCCAACGATCACCGTCTCGACGGAGTTGATGAAGAACTACAAACAGGCGCTGGTCATGTCGCCGGAAAAGCAATTCGAGGCGCTGCAGACCGCCACCGGGAGCTCGCTGTTGTTCTCCATCGGAACCGACGGCGTGTTCTATGGGACCGCCGAAACCTCGGCGCACTCGACCGGATGGACGCAGACGGACCTGAGCTCGGCGCAGATCGCGGCGAGCTTCCCGGGGCAGACCGGGATGAGCTGTAAGACCTTCGCTGCGGCCCAGAGCGCCGCCGACGGCACCATCGGCCTGGCCATGATCGTCACCGACGGTACCAACGATCACTTGTTCCTCTGCCTCGGCAACTCCAATACGGACACGAGCTGGATGCAATCGCCGGCATGGACGGCATACCCGTTCGACGATCCGCCGCAATCCATAACGATCGCCGGCGTGTTTCTCAGCGAGACGGCCGAAAGCATGCAGTACATCGTCGCCGACATTCTGCGCGATCCGGCGAGCTCCGAACAGTTGGTCTCGCGCTACTACATCGACACGCAGAGTACGCCGGCCTGGCAGCCGCACGACGTGGCGATCGACCTCGAGGCGAACAGTTACACGAGTTGCCTGGGGCGGCAGTCCTTCCCCGATGACGCACACCAGCCGACGATCGACGGGTTGTATACGTCAGGGCAGGTGGACGGCAATCCGCAGCTGACATTTCAGCCGCTCTACAACGTATTCGATTCCTCCATTCCGGCGCCGGTTGCCAGGCTTTCGCTACCCGGCGGCGTCGTAGCCGACACCATCGCATCCTGCCGCAAGCAGGACCTATCGACCGACCTGTACGCCTCCGCGTCGGGAGGCCTGTACTACTTCGCCAGCAGCAATCAGCAGGATGGCGCGGTCGCCGTACTGGTGGCGCAGAACGCGATGTTCGACGGCGTGCGCCTCATGTTCGCCGGGCAGTCGAACGACATCTCGATCGTATGGGGGCTGAACGGAAGCGATGAGGTGTTCTACACCACCTGTCCTATCGGCCAAGAAACCGCATCGCCCTCGGCGTGGAGTTACCCGCTTCCGATCTGCACCGAGGTGGACCTCCTGTCGCCATACATCAACCAGGTCGATCAGGGGAACACGTTCTTCGTGGCCGCCGGAGACACGTTCCAGAAGCTTGTCAAGGCACCGGGGAGCGCGGTCTGGACGTCCCAGAGCGTGACGTTGCCGTCCACGAGCACCACCGACACTCAGAAATACAGTTCCTACACCACCAGGATCCAGGCCTTGGACGAGAACAATCAACCGATGGTCGGCGAGCCGATCACGATCAGCGCGAACGTGCGTACGCCGGTTTACATCAACTATCTCTACTACGTGCTCGATCCGGCGGGCGTCTCGATTCCGACCGATGTCCTGGGCAGCATCACGGTCGTGCAATGGATCACCGGTCTCACCGGCGCAAAGCTGCTCGTGACAGACGGAAGCGGACAAGCGACCGCGGTGAATCCGACGGATGCGCCGATGGCGAAGATCGCGCAGCTCAATACCGTGGGCAGTCTGCAGGCCGCAACCATCATCGAGGACAACGGCTCGACCAGCCCGCTGGTCAGCACGTCTGCGTCCTCCACCGCCGCCCTCCCGGCCGTCGCCGCAGCGAACGGGCAATTGGGCAGTGTCTACAGCACGCTGTCGCCTTCTTCTGCCGTCAGCATTCCTGCCGCGCGGCCGACAGTCGCAGCCGGCCTCGACGCCATCGATGCTCTGTGGGTCGACGCGGGCGATCTTTTTCGATGGCTGGAGTCCGGCGTGGACGCCGTCATTCAGATCGTCGAAGACGCCGGAAGCCAGACCTGGAACTTCATCGCGAACATTGCCGGGCAGGTCTACGCCGCCGTCCTGGACGTGTCCGAAAAAGTCGTAGCCGCGGCGGTAGCGGTATTCAGCATGATCGAGACCGCCGTCGACGACCTGATTCGCTACCTTCAGTTCGTCTTCGACTTCCCGGATATCCTCATCACGCACCGCGTGATGAAGAACGTGTTCGCGCAATGGGTCGCGTTCACCATAGACGGTGTGAGCAGCCTCGGCCCCCAGTTGTCGGCCGCGTTCGCGGCGCTGCAGCAGAACATCGGCCAATGGGCGGACATCCCGCCGTTCAACCAGACCCCGGGCGGTACCACCGCCGCCAATCCTCCTTTGCCCGGACAGAACAGCGCGCCGGCGCAACTCGGGATCCACCACTACCAGGGCGGCGCGCCGGCAGCGACGTCGCGGTTCAGCCCCCCTGCGGTCGACCCCTCCATTTTTCAGGACCTGATCAATCTGCTGGACAGTGAGGAAGCGACGTTCAGCGCTGCCGCGACCGCCATCCAGACCGACATCATCGATCAGTTCAATTCTCTTTCGATCGCGCAGATCATCCAGAAGTTCGTCGCGATCGCCGCCGACACCCTGCTGCAGGCCGCCGAAGACATCCTGCTCGCCGTATGCAACGTGCTTTCTCAGTTGACTCAGAACCTCAGCGACGTCTTGAGCGCCACGATCGACATCCCGGTGCTCTCCTGGCTGTACCAAGAGTTGACGAATGACAACCTTACCTTCCTGGACTTGTTCTGCTTCATTGCGGCCATCCCCGCGACCATCGTTTACAAGATTGCGTACAATGCCCCGCCGTTTCCGGCTGGCGACCCGTTCACCGATGGCTTGCTCGATGCCGCGAGCTTCGATGAGGTACAGCGCCAGTTCTACTCGACGCCGACGGCCTCGATGGCAAAGGCGGCGGGGAGGGGCGGTTCCTCTGGTGCCGAGGACGATTCTCCGCTTCTGGACGCCGAGCGCCTGCAGGTCTTCGGAGTCATCGCCGGATTCTTCGCATTCGGGGGAGCCATCGGTGCAGTGATCGTGTTTTGTCTTCAACGGGCTCCGGCCGACAGGGTTCCGATAACGCGCGTGGTGCTGGCCTGCATGGCGGCCGTGACCAACGCGGCCTATCTCGCTCCGAACATCGTGACTGCGATCAATGCCGCCACGCATCCATGGTGGCAGAACATGAACGTCGCCCTCACCGGCTGCAGTCTTATGAAGGGGCTCGTCAACATCAAACTGGCGTGTCCCGTGTCCTCGGTCGGGCGGGACCGTTCCTCGCTGGTGGAATCCGTTTTGAACCTGATCTGGTTCATCCCGGTGATCGCGAATCTGGCGGCCAACGCAGCGAATCCATACCCGTCGCTGGTCGTCGAGTCGATTGGGAATTGGGCATTCAACGCGGGCGGCGTCCTCGATTTTCCGATCACAAACATCGAGCCCGCCGTCAACCCCACGCTCTGGCTGGCAGCGTGCGTGACGCAGTATGGACTCATGGTCACGTACGGAGGGATGATGGTGGCGACGGGTTGGATCAACAATTCGAGCTCATGAAAGGGACGGCCGCCCGGCCTGTCACGGATGATCAGCGTGGATGCGAAGACGCGGAAGTGAGACAGCGGTTCCTCGGGTTCCTCGGAGTTCCTCGGGTTCCTCGGGTTCCTCGGAGGGAAACACGTAGGTCCCCTCCGAGGAACTCCGAGGAACTCCGAGGAACCGAGGAACCCGAGGAACTCCGTCAGTACGCCATCAGCTCGCGCGCCGCGGCCAGCACCCGTGCCTTGTCCGGCAGCGCCGCCGCTTCCAGCGGCGGCGAGTACGGGGTGGGGACGTCCAGGGCGCCGATGCGTTTGACGGGCGCGTCGAGGTAGTCGAACGCCTTTTCGGCGATGCGGGCGGCGAACTCCGCGCCGGCGCCGCCGGTGAGGGGAGCCTCGTGGAGGATGATCACGCGGTTGGTCTTGGCCACGGACTCGAGGATGGCTTCCTCGTCGAAAGGCAGGATCGAGCGGAGGTCGATGATCTCGACGGAGACGTTGTCTTTGGCCAGCTCGTTCGCGGCGTCCTCGGCGAGGTAGATCATCGCGCCCCAGGTGATGATCGTCAGGTCCTTGCCGCGGCGGCGCAGGTTGGCCTTGCCGATGGGGACGATGTAGTCGTCGTCGGGGAGGTTCTCCTTGATGCGCCGGTAGAGGTACTTGTGCTCGATGAAGAGCACGGGGTTGTCGTCGCGGATGGCGGCCTTGAGGAGGCCTTTGGCGTCGTAGGCGGTGCCGGGCGCGACGATCTTGAGGCCGGGGCGGTTCATGAACATCGCCTCGGGATTCAGCGAGTGGTACGGGCCGCCGTGCGTGCCGCCGCCGGCGGGGCCGCGCACGACGATGGGGCAGGCGCGGCCGAAGAGGTAGCTGTTCATGGCGGCGAAGTTGACGAGCATGTCGTAGCCGCAGGTGATGAAGTCGATGAACTGCATCTCGGCGATGGGGCGCATGCCCATGAGGGCCGCGCCGGACGCCGCGCCGATGATGGCGATCTCGGAGATGGGCGTGTCGACGACGCGCTCCGGCCCGAACTTGTCGATCAGGCCGTAGCTGGTCTTGAACGCGCCGCCGTACTGGCCGACGTCTTCGCCGATGAGGAAGACGCGCTCGTCGCGCGCCATCTCCTCGGACATGGCCTGGGTGATGGCCTCGAGGTAGCTCGTCTCAGGCATTCCGATGGCCCCCTTCCCAGTATCCGTCCTCGATGTAGAGCCCGCGGCCGGCGTCGGCCGGGTCGGGCATGGGGGAGCGCTCGGCCTCGTCGGTCGCGGCGTCGATCTCCTGCTTCACCCGCTGCTGGATCTGCGCGAAGTCCTCGGACGTCGCCATGCCCAGCTCCATGAGCACTTTCTCGTAGCGCGCGAGCGCGTCCTTGGCCTTCCACTGCTCGATGAGCTCGGGCGGGACGTAGGCCTGGTTATCGTGCTCGGCGTGGCCCTTCATGCGGAAGGTCTTCACTTCGATGAGCGACACGCCGCCGCCGTTGCGGGCGCGCTCGACGGCCGTCTTCACGGAGCCGTAGACGGCGAGGACGTCGTTGCCGTCGACGGTTTCGCCGTGGCAACCGACGGCGACGGCCTTGTCGGCGAGCGTCTTCGCCGCGGTCTGCTTCGGAGTCGGCGTGGAGTACGCGTAGCCGTTGTCCTCGACCACGATCACCATCGGCAGCTTCTGCACGGCGGCGAAATTGAAGCCTTCCCAGAACGCGCCGGTCGACGAGCCGCCGTCGCCGATGAAGGCGAGGGTGACGAGCTTGCGCTTCTGCATCCGGCCGGCGAGGGCGATGCCGGCCATGACCGGGATCATGTCGCCGAGCATCGAGATCTGGCCGATGAAGCCGTCGCGCGCGGGATGGCCGAAATGGATGTTCAGCTCGCGCCCGCGCGTGGGGCCGTCGCCCTTGGCCATGTACTGCTTGATGATGTCGGCCGGCTTCGCGCCGGCGACGAGGATCGAGCCGATGTTGCGGATGAGCGGCTGCACGACGTCGCCCTGCGCGTAATCGAGCGCATACGCCGCCGCCACGGACTCGCCTTCCTGGCCGAGAGAGCGATAGAGGCCGCCGATGACCTTGGCCTGGCGGAAAAGAGCGACCAGGCGCTCCTCGAGGGTCCGCGTCAGGCGGAGGTAGTAGTCGATGTCCAGCAGTTGCTCTTTGGACAGGCCGTGGGTGTTTGTCGATGTGAGCACTTCGGTCAAGAGTTCAGTCCTAAGTCCTGAGTCCTGAAGTCCTGAGTGCGCGGAGCCCTGCTCAGGACTCAGCACTCAGGACTCAGGACTCATTTTGGGATCAGTAATGAATCGCGTGCCCGTGCACGTCTTCCGCCGCCTCCATCAACGCCTCGGAGAGGGTCGGGTGGGCGTGGATGGTCTTCATGATCGATTCGGCGGTGGCTTCGAGCTCGAGCGCGGCGCAGGCTTCGGCGATCAGCTCCGTGGCTTTCGGGCCGACGATGTGGACGCCGAGGAGCTCGTCGTATTTGGCGTCGACGACGTACTTCACCAGGCCGTTCGCGTCGCCGATGATCTTGCCCTTCGCGTTGGCCGTGAACGGGAACTTGCCGATCTTGACGTCGTAGCCGCGCTCCTTGGCCTTCTTCTCCGTCAGGCCGACCGACGCCACCTCGGGCTCCGTGTACGTGGCGTTCGGCACGTGGTCGTAGTTGATGGGGCGTACTTCCTTGCCGGCGATGTGCTCGACGGCGAGGATGCCTTCCGCCGAGGCGCAGTGCGCGAGGGCGGGGGTGGGGACGATGTCGCCGATGGCGTAGACGCCCTGCTCGCCGGTGCGCATCATCCCGTCGACTTCGATGAAGCCGCGCTTGTCGAGCTTGACGCCCTTCAGGTTCTCCACGCCGCAGTTGGCGGTGACGGGGCCGCGGCCGGTGGCGGAGAGGACGATCTCGGTCTCGATGGTCTGCTGCTTGCCCTTGGTCTCGACCACCGACTTCACGCCGGCGTCGGTCACCTCGCAGGAGAGGACCTTGGCGTCGACGAGGACGTCGATGCCCTTCTTCTTCATGACCCGGGTGAACTCCTTGGAGATCTCCTCGTCCTCGATGGGGAGGAGCTGGGGCATGACCTCGACGATGGTCGTCTTCGTGCCGAAGCGGCTGAAGATCGACGCGAACTCGCAGCCGACCGCGCCGGCGCCGATGACCAGCATCGACTTCGGGATGCGGTCGATCTGCAGGATGTGGTCGGAGTTGATGATCTTCGTGCCGTCGGCTTTGATGTGCGGCAGGTCTTTCGGGACCGAGCCCATGGCCAGGATGATGTTCTTCGCCTTGAGCTGCTTGCCGTCGACGTCGATGGTGTTGCGGTCGACGATCTTGCCGAAGCCGGTGATCTTGTCGACCTTGTTCTTCTTGAAGAGGAACTCGATGCCCTTGGCGTTGGCGTCGACGACGCCCTGCTTGCGCTTCTGGACGTCGGACCAGTTGATGGTCACGTCGCCGACGGTGATGCCGAAGTCTTTCGCCTTCTGGATCTTGCCCCACACGTCGGCGTTCTCGAGCAGCGACTTGGTGGGGATGCAGCCGCGGTGCAGGCACGTGCCGCCGAGAAAGGGATCTTTTTCGATGACGCCGACCTTGAGGCCGAGCTGTCCGGCGCGGACGCCGGCGACATAGCCGCCCGGCCCGCTGCCGAGGATGAGGACGTCGTACTGAGTCTGGTCTGCCATAGCGGCGCGCATTATATGCAGATGCGAGTTGCCGCACTTTTTCTGCTGATCGCCGCCTCCGGGGGCGCCGGGGTGCTGCAAGTCCCGCGGTGAACGTGGCTTTGTAGCGGCCGCAACTCCCGCGCCGCCCTCGGATCTTCCTCCTGTCATCCTGAGCCGCGTAGACGGCGAAGGACCCCCTGATTTGCGCGCGTCGCGTGCTATCGGCAGGGGGTCCTTCGCCGCGCTCCGCCGGCTCAGGATGACAGGGAAGGCGTCGGTGACGAATCGGGTGCGAGTGCGGCGGGGGGCCGGTCGGGCGGGAGCTTCGGACGTACACTCCGGACATGACGCGACGGCTGTGGTTGTGCGCGGTGATTCTCTCGCTCGTGGCCCTGCCTGCCCTCGCGCGCCGGCGCGCCATCATGCCGCGTGGCCCGGGGGCGTGCGCTCCGGTCACGCTGGCGCAGGCGACGTACGCGGCCCTCTTCGCGACGGACGGGCAGTTCTTCTACTTCGTCGACGAGATGGGCGTGCTCTCCCGCGTGCCGAAGCTCGGCGGTGAGGTGCAGCCGCTCGCGGACCCGTTCGAGGAATGGCTGCCGCTGTCGATCGCCGTCGACGAGACGCACGTCTACATCGGCGCGCTTCCGCTCGAGGCGCTCTTCATCCCGTCGCCCGGGGTGATTCTGACGGTGCCGAAGGGCGGGGGAGTGGCGGGCGTGCTGGCGTCGGGCGTGAGCATGCCGCTCACGCTGGCGCTGGATGCCACGCATCTCTACTGGGCCGCGGCCGGTACGTTCGACTTCAACGAGGAAACGATCGCATCGGACGGGAAGATCGAGCGCATCACGAAGGATGGCGCCGTACGCGACACGCTGGCGAGCGATCTCTCCGTCCCGATCGGTCTCGCGCTCGACGCGACGGACGTGTACTTCGGCGAGAGCGGCAGCGCGGACGACGACGACAGCGTCGGGCTCTTCCGCGTGGCGAAGAGCGGCGGCGCGGTCGTGACGGTGGCCGAGGAGGTCGCGGTCGGTCCGCTCGTCCTCGACGGCAACACGCTCGTCCTCCTCGGCTCCACTCCGGAGGCGATGGGAGTCCTCGCGGTGGAGAAGAGCGGCGCGTCGCCGGTGCGCGTCCTGTACTCGTCCGAGCTCATCGAGGCCGGTCTCCGGGTCGCCGACCGCCGCGCGTACTTTCTTCAGGCGGCCGTCGGGCCGGGCAGCGAGCTGGCGTGGGTGAGCGTCGACGCGCCCGCGGAGCCGGTGAGCGTGCGCAACCATCTCGACGGAGACGATTTCCTCCTCGACGGCTGCGCCGCGATCGTGAACACGGTGGACGGCGATGTGGTGAGGACGGCGCGGTAGGCGCTTCGGTTCCTCGGAGTTCCTCGGTTCCTCGGAGTTCCTCGGAGGAAGCCGGCATCCCGGCGCCGAGGAACTCCGAGGAACTCCGAGGAACCCGAGGAACCGCTTACTGCGCGGGCACGTAGGTCGGGTCCTGGGTGATCTGGTCGATGGCGCTGCCGTAGGCCGTCACTTTGCCTTCGCCGCTCACCACCTTCACCGTCACGCGGCCGTTGTAGACTGCGTCCGCGAGGCCGAACTCCAGCAGCCCGAACTGGCGGTATTCGTTGGCCCGCAGGGCGATGGTCACGACCGGCGTCGTCAGCGAGTCGGGGGTGATGAGGCTGACCTCCACGGTCGCCGGGTTGCCGCTGGTCTCGTTCACGCCGATGTTCGTGCGGATGCGCGTGGACTGCTCGACCTGCAGGATCTGCAGCGCGCGGTCGTTCAGACCGATCGACTCGGCCACCGTTACGCCGGGGATGAACTGGCCGTAGGTGCCGTTCGCCGTCTGGTTGTACGTCCGGGCCGTCGCGGTCAGCGCCGTCTCGGTGGGCGTGGTGATGACGATCGAGCCGCCGGCGTTGGACGCGAAGCCGAAGGTGCTCACGAGGACGTTGTCCAGCACCTTGATCTCGCCCGGCTCGATGTTGATCTCGCGGGCGATCGCGGCGGCCGGGTTGGCCAGCGGATAGAAGGTGAGCGTGGCGGGCGTCGCGGCCGTGCCGGCGTTGAAGATGCGCAGGTCGCTCACCCAGAACGCCGAGCCGGTGTTGAGGTAGGCCATGCCCGGGACGACGTAGCGGTTCGCGCGGATCACGCCCTTGACCACGGGGGACACGAGCAGCGGGTCGTTCGTGGCGTTGTCGACTGCCGACACGTACGCCGTGACCTTGCCGTCGCCGCTCAGCACTTCCACTTCCACGCGGCCGTCGGCCAGGTTGTCGATGCCGTTGTTCTGCAGCAGGCCGTTCATCTGCCGGTGCTGCATGGCGCCGAGAGAGAGGGGGATGGTCTTCAGGAGGTTGTTGGTGACGTCGTAGACGCGCACCTCCAGGTTCACCGGCTGGCCGGACGCCTCGAGGAACCCGAAGTTCGAGCGGTAGGCGATCGACTGCGCCACCTGCTGCAGCGAGAGGATCGTGCCGCGGCCGACGAAGTTCGCGAACGGCGTGGCCGGGATGAACTGCCCGAACGTGCCGTTGGGCGTGAAGTTGTACGTGCGGCTCGACGCCACGGTGTGGAGCTGCTGCTGCGCGGCGTCGGTGACCGAGCCGAAGAACCCGCCGGTCTGCTCGGTCGGCAGCGGGCGCACCTCGAGCATGCCCAGGGAGCTGCCGATCGTGCCGGAGCCGAACGCGGTCGCGACGACGTCGTCGAGGGCCATGGTCACGCCCGGCGCCACTTCGATCGTGCTGGAGATGCCGTTCTGCGTGCCGTCGACGCCCGAGGGCGTGAAGTTCAGCTCGTACTTCATGGTCTGCGCGGTGAGGTTCGTGAGGCGGATGTCCGACTCGAACAGCGAGTCGTTGATGCCCGACGCGTGGCCGACCGCGGCGAAGATCAGCGCGTCCGGCGGCGGCGTGCCCTTGCCGCTCGGCGTCACCGGCGTCACCAGGCTCACGGACAGCGGCAGCGACACGGTCGTGTCGTCATCGCGCGCGGGCCCTCCGGCGGCGCCGGAGCTGTACGTCACCTGCAGCGTGGCGGTGTTCGTGCCGATGCCGAGGTGATTGGGGTCGGCGGTGACGGTGAGGGTGAGCCCTTCGACCGGCAGCGTGCCGCTCGACGGCGTCACGGTCAGCCATGGTTTATCCGCGCGCACGCTGAACTGCTGCGGCGCGGCGCCGCCTTTCAGGAAGACTTTCTGGACGATCGGCGCGTCGGTGCCGAGCTCCGTGCTGGCGTTGTTCGTCTTCGGATCGACGACGAACACGCCGACGACGTCGGAGTACGACCCGCGCTCGTCGTTGCAGTCGGCGACGCCGCGGACGCGGTAGAAGTACTGCACGGGCGCGCCCGTGACCGCGTGCGTGAACTTCAGCGACGGCTTGGCGGACGTGAACGACGCCGCGTTCGCGAAGTCGAGGGTGGTGGACTCCTGCACCTCGTAGCGCGACACGTTCGGCAGCGGCGTCCAGTGCAACTGGTACGCGACGCCCGACAGCGCCTGGCCGATCACGTTCGCCTCGGGGCGCCGCGGTCTGGCGCACGGCAGCGCTTCGACGACGATGATCTGCGTCTCCGCGGAGAACGTCGACGGGCAGCCGTTCCCGAAGCGCGCCTCGGCGTACCAGCGGTACTTGCCCGGCGGCAGCTCGACGCGCGCGTGCGTCTCCGTGGTCGTGGCGATGACGACGGGGGAGCCCTGCGGCACCCAGATCCGGTACTCGATCGCGCCCGGCACGCCGAGCCACGAGAAGTCCACGGGCGACGGCACCCGGCCGTGGTCGCTGGTCGGGAAGAGCAGCACGGGCTTGCGGTCGGGACAGCCCTGCGGGCGGGGGACGGTGAACGTGAACGGCTGCGCGCGCAGCGGATCGCAGCCGGGGAGGAAGGCCACGACGCGCCAGGTGATCTTCCCGGGAGGCATCCTGCGGCTGAGCTGTGTGCCCTCGGTCTTGCCGAGGAGCGTCTCCGCGCCGTCGTTGACCTTGGCCAGCACCGCGTACTCGGTGGCGCCGCTCACGGGGAGCCAGACGAAGTCGATCTGCTCGCGCTCGACGACCGTCGTGCCGTTCGCCGGCGACACGAGCTGCGGCGCCTCGGACGGGCAACTCTGCGCGCGGCGCACGGTGAACTTCGTGCGCGCGGACTCGGTCGACGAGCACTCGGCGAACTCCGCCTGCACGACGAGGACGTATTCGCCGGGGAAGAGCGCGCGCGTGAGCTCCGTCTCGTCGCCCTCGGTGATGCCGAGGAGCGTGGGCTTGTCGTTGACGATCGCGAGGACGCGGTACTTCAGCGCGCCCGGGACGCCGCTCCAGTCGATGGTGACGGGTGAGTCGACCGTGCCGTTGTTCGCGGGCGTGAGGACCTGCGGCGGCTGGCGCGTGCAGCCCGCGGTATCGGGGATGACGAAATACCCGAGCACCGACCGCGCCGGCTCGCAGCCTTCGAACACCGCCTGCACGAACCAGCGGTAGCGTCCCGGCTCGAGCTCGACCTCGTCGCTGGTCTGCGTGGTGATGCCGATGTCCTCGAACGGCTCGTCGCCTTGCGCGGCGAAGATCTGATAGCCGAGGGCGCCGGCGACGGGGTTCCAGGTCAGCGTGACCGGAGACTGCGCCTGCGCGGGCTGGCTCTGCGTGCCCACGGGCGCGACCAGGACCGGCGCGGCGTTGTTCGCGCAGTTCGCGCCCTGCCTGACGGTGAACCCGCGCTCGGCCGACGACGGCTCGCAGCCTTCGCGCAGCGCTTCCACCTGCACGGTGAACGCGCCCGAGGGGAGGCGCAGCGTGGCGCTCGTGTTGGGCGTGCGCGAGGAGAGCGCGACCGCGCCGTTCGCGGTCTTCAGCGTGACCCGGTACTGCGTGGCGTTCTGCACCGCGCTCCAGGACACGGTCACGGGCGAGTCCACCTCGGCGCCGCCGGCGGGCGTGAGGATGTTCACGGGGCCGAGCTGGCAATGCGTGTCGGTGCCGAAGTGGAACGTGGCGCTGCGGACGTCCGGACAGCCGGTAAACCGCGCGACGACGAACCAGTCGATGCCGCCGTCCGGAATGAGCCGGGTCAGTTGGGTCGTGCCGGCGTCGGTGGTGCCGTAGAGCGAGAAGTCGTCGCCGCCGGTATTGACGAACAGCGCGTAGCCGATGGCGTCCGGGACGTCGGTCCAATCGAAGGTGACGGGGGAGTCGACCGTGGGCGCGTTGTTCGCGGGAGAGAGGAGCTGCGGCGCGGTCGTGGGGCAGGCGGCGCCCTGGGTGACGGTGAAGGTACGCCGCTCGCTGAGCGTCGTCGGGCAGTCCTCGCCGAAGAACGTCTGCACGACCCACGCGCCGGTGCCCGCCGGGAGCTTCACGGTGAGCTGCGTGGTGTTGCCGTCGGTGCTGCCGAGGGACTCGGCCTCGCCGTTGCCGAAGGCGGCGAGGACGCGGTAGCCGCGCGCGCCCGGAACGGGATTCCAGTCGAAGGTGACGGGCGAGGCGAGGTTCGTGGCGTTCGCCGCGGGTGATACCAGCGCGGCCTTGCCGGGATTGGACGGGCATTCGCCGTCGCCCTGGAGGGTCACCAGGCGCCGGCCGGAGACGACGTCGGGACAGTCGTCGAACTTGGCGACGACGAACCACGCGTACGTGCCGCCGGCGAGGCCGTCGACCGAGGTCGAGGTGGACGTCGTCGAGCTCACGAGCTGCGGCTGGCTGTTGGGTTTCTCGACGTAGAGCTGGTACTCGTCGGCGCCGGCGTTGCTCCATTGGAAGGTCGCCGGCTGCGCGACCGTGGCGTTGTTCGCGGGCGACTGGAGCTGCGGCGCGGAGTGCGCGCAATCGGAGATGAGGAAGCTGGACGGGTTGGAGAAGACCGGATCGCAGTCGCCGTCGAAGTTCACCCGTACGTGCCAGCCCCAGTTCCCCTCGGGCAGGTCGTCGGTGGTGAACTGCGAGGCCGTCACGTTCTCGGCGATGGTGTCGAACGTCTGGCCAAAGTCGGGCGTGACGATCACGTCGTAGCTCGTGGCTCCGGGCGTCGGCGTCCAGTCGAAGGTGATGGCCTGGCCGGGCTGGAACGACTCGCCGGGATCGGGCTCCTGCAGGTTGGGCTTCGCGGTGGGGCAGCTCGTGGTGAAGAAGAAATAGCTCGCGTACTGCGTGGAGCAGCTCGGAGCGGCGGCGCCGACCTTCCACTGGATCGTGCGTCCCGGCTCGATCTGGAGCGCGAACTGGCTGGCGGTCGTGGTCTCGATCAGCGACGTCGGGTCGCCGTCCACGCCGAGCCAGACCTGGTACTCCGCCGCGCCTGGCACATCCGACCAGTTCAGGAGGACGTTCCCGAACGGCACGGTCGCGTTGTTGGCGGGCGACTGCAGCACCGGCGGACCGGCCGGGCAGATGGCCTTGGCCGGAAGCACGAAGATCAGCGCGAGCAGCGCTGCCAGCACGAGCTTGTTCATTTCTCTCTCCGTTGTCGGGACCCCGGGGGAATGGACTCCAATGTACGGCTTTCGTTTACGGCGGGGCGTGACTCGGGTCACTACTGGTACTTATCGCCGCCCGTGTTGAAGACGACCGTCACGTCGCCCTCGCGGATCGCGCCGCGCGCCCGCAGCTCGGACAGGGCCAGCCAGGCGGCGCCGGTCTCGGGGCCGGCGTCGATGCCTTCGCTGCGGCGCAGCTCCGCCGCGGCGCTCTCGATGCGCGCTTCGTCCACGGCGATGGCGCCGCCGCCGGACTCGCGCAGCGCCGCGAGCATCAGGCGGTCGCCGACCGCGCGGGGCACGCGCAGGCCCCAGGCGCTCGTGCGCGGCGACTCCCATTCGGGCGCGGTCTCGAGGTTCTGCTCGAACGCGCGCACGATGGGGGCGCAGCCGCTCGACTGCACGCTCCACATCCGCGGGCGATGCGCGCCGATCCAGCCGAGGTGCTCCATCTCGTGGAACGCCTTCCACATGCCGATCAGACCCGTGCCGCCGCCGGTCGGGTAGAGGATCACGTCGGGCAATCTGCCGAGGTCGTCGAGCAGCTCGTAGCCCATGGTCTTCTTCCCCTCGACGCGGTAGGGCTCCTTCAGCGTGGAGAGGTCGAAGCCGCCGTTGTCGCGGATGAACTGCTGCACGCGCTTCGCGGCGTCGGTGATCACGCCCTCGACGAGCTCCACCTGCGCGCCGTAGCCGCGGCATTCGCGGACGATCGACTGCGGCGTGTCCCTGGGCATGGCCACGAACACCGGCAGTCCCGCGCGTGCGCCGTATGCGGAGAGCGCGGCGCCCGCGTTGCCGGCCGTCGGTGCGGCCAGACTGCGCGCGCCGAGCTTCTTCGCCATCGTCACCGCCGCGGCCATGCCGCGCGACTTGAACGAGCGGGTCGGGTTCTTCGACTCGTCTTTGACGTAGACGTTCGGCTGCGTGCGCGAGGGGAGCAGCGGCGTGATGCCCTCGCCGAGGGTGACGATCTCGTCGTCGGTGACCTCGGGGAGGACGGCGCGGTAGCGCCACATGTCACTGCGCCCGAAGCTCACGCGCGGCGTTCCGCGCGTGAGCTCGTACTGCACCAGGATCGGTGCACTGCACTTCGGGCAGAGGTTGTAGAGCGCGTCGGCCGGCGAATGCCAGTCGCAGCGCGAGCACTGCAGCCGCGTCACTTCTGCGGCTCGGCCAGCTTCTTCTGCATCTCGTCCATGGCCTTGTCCACCTCGCCCGGCTTGTCCTCGTACTTCGAGAGCTCGTGGGCGTACGCGTTCAGGGCGTTCTCGTACTTGGAGAGGAGCTGGCGGTTGTAGGCGGTCGAAGGATCGGCATCCTGCTGCGACGTCATCTCCTGCTTGGACTTGTCGTAGCCGGCCAGGACGTCGGCGTAGAGCTTCTTGGTCTGCTCGTCTTTCGCCTCGTCGTGCGCCTTCTTCGCCTCGTCGTAGGCCTTGTCGAAGTTCGCGGCCATGGCGTTGCTGAACTGCTCGGCCATCTGCGCGGTCGACGCGGCGAGGATCTGCTGCTTGACCCAGAGGTACTCCTGGGTGTTGTAGCCGAGGTCCTTCGCGGCGCGGATGTCGGCGGTGAGGAAGTCCGCGGCGGAGCCGAGGGCCTTCATGCCCTCCATGAAGCCGCCGATGGACTTGTCGCCCTTCTCTTCGACCTTCTGGGCGTGCTGCTTGAGCTCCGCCTTGGCCACCTCGGCGATCTTCTTCTCGTGCTCGCGCACTTTCAGGTACATCTGGACCTGCGCCTCGGTGATCCGGCCGTCTTGCGGCGGCTCGTAGATGTCGTCGGCGACCTGTTTCATGAGGTCCGTGGTGCCGCGCTTCTCGAGGTCCTTCGAGATGGCGGCCTTGTCGGCGAGCTCCTTGGCCTTGCAGCCGACCAGAGCGAGTGAAAGGCAGAGCACGACTGAGAGAGAGCGATGCATTGGGTTTCCTTGGCCTCCGATGGTTATTTTATCAAGTTCCTCGGGTTCCTCGGAGTTCCTCGGGTTCCTCGGAGTTCCTCGGGTTCCTCGGAGGGAACCGCTCCGAGGAACTCCGAGGAACCGAGGAACTCCGAGGAACTCACTCCAGCTGAGCGCTGACCCGCGCCCGCAAATCGTCGAGCTCCCTGAGAATCGTCTGCAACGCCGTTTCACGGATGCGCAATTTCTGTTCGAGCGCGGCAATCTGAGATTCCAGCTCGGTCACGCGGGAGTCGGCGAAGACGACGGGCTCTTCTTCCATCACCGCGACGGCGACGGGCGATTCCTCGACGAGATGCTCTGCGCCGAGCTCGTCGACGTCATCGACGTCGTCGGCAACGGCCGGGACCGGTACGTCGCCCGCGAACGTCGCCGGACGCGTCCGTCCCTCGGCGAGGAGCTGGTCCAGCGACACTTCCTCGGCCCGGTCGTAATCGGCTTCGACGGGCACGTCGGATTCGGGGAAGGGGACGGAGTCGGCGAACGGGTTCGGCGCCTCGGCGAGCGGCTCGTTGTCGAGCATCGCGAGCGGCTCGCTCTCCGGCTCCGGCTCGGGAGCCGGTCGCACCTCGACCTTCGGCGTGACGGCGGGCGCGGCTGTCTTCTTCGGCGCCACGCTGGTACCGCCCTTGAGCCGGGTGAAGAGATGCTTCGCCGTGATCTTGGAGATCAGCTTGAAGGTCTCCATCACGCCCTGGCCCTTGAGGGCCGAGGCCTCGGTGTACGGATAGCCTTCGAAGCCGAGGCGCTCCTGGAGGTCCTCGACGGGGAGGACGCCGGGGAGGTCGCGCTTGTTGAACTGGATGACGATCGGCGTGTCGTTCACGTCGATCTGGTTCTCCTCGAGGTTCTCGAGCAGGTTCGCGAACGACTCGCGGTTGGCTTCGACCATGGCGGGCTGGGAGTCGGCGACGAAGACCACCGAGTCCGCGCCCTTGAGGACCAGCTTGCGGGTCTCGTTGTAGAAGACCTGGCCGGGGACGGTGTAGAGCTGGATCTTGAGATTGAACGGCCCGACCTTGCCGATGTCGACCGGAAGGAGGTCGAAGAACAGGGTCCGGTCGGTCTTGGTCGCGAGGGACAGCATCTTGCCCTTCGACTTCGGGTCGAGCTTGTCGAAGATGACCATCAGATTGGTCGTCTTGCCGCAGAGGCCGGGACCGTAATAAACGATCTTCGCCGTCATCTCGCGCGTGGCGTGGTTGAACAGAACCATGGGAGGCGAAAGTATCGCATACCGGGGTTCCTCGGAGTGCCTCGGGTTCCTCGGAGTTCCTCGGAGGGGGCAACCTCGCCGAGGAACTCCGAGGAACTCCGAGGAACCGAGGAACTGCTTCTAATAGAATCCGCGGCGTGGAGGAAGAGTTCGACGGCGACGAGGCCATCGAGATCCCGATTACGGACACGCTGGATCTGCATCCGTTCCGGCCCTCGGAGATCAAGGACGTCGCGCGGGAGTACCTGATCGAGGCGCATGCGCGCGGCTTCCGGCAGGTGCGGCTGATCCACGGCCGGGGGATCGGCGTGCAGCGGGAGCGCATCCGGTCGCTGCTGCAAACGCTGGAGTTCGTCGAGGGGTTCCAGGACGCAGATGGATCGGGCGGCGGATGGGGCGCAACCGTCGTGCTGTTGTCGACACGGGCGCGCCAAGGCTCGCCCTAAGTGGCGTCGAATTCGCTATAAGGAAACGCAATGTCAACGCTTTACGAAGAGCTCAGCCGCGTCACCACCTATGAGTACTCCGAGGACGAAGTCCGGGAGTTCGAGGCGCTCCATGAGGAGATCCGCCGGCTCAAGAAAGAGCGCAACGCGGTCATCGTCGCGCACAACTACTACCGCCCCGAGATCCTGAAGGTGGCCGACTTCGTCGGCGACTCGCTGGAGCTCGCGCTGATGGCGGCCAAGGTCAAGGACGCGGACGTGATCGAGTTCGCGGGCGTGCACTTCATGGCCGAGACGGCGAAGATCGTCAATCCGACCAAGACCGTGCTGCTGCCGAACCTGATGGCGGGGTGCCAGCTCGCGGACTCGGCGCCGGCCGAGGATCTGGCCGCGCGGATCGACGAGCTGAAGAAGCAGTATCCCGACCTCGCGGTGGTGAGCTATGTGAACACGACCGCGGCCGTGAAGGCGTTGTCCGACATCATCGTCACCTCGGCGAACGCGTCGAAGGTCGTGCGCACGCTGCCGAACGAGAACATCCTCTTCGTGCCCGACCGCAACCTCGCGAACCACGTCGCGGAGCAGGTGCCGGAGAAGAACATCATCCCGTGGGACGGCTTCTGCTACGTGCACCAGCAGATCACGCCCGAGGAGATCTCGCGGATCCGCCAGGCGGACCCGGAGCTGGAGATCCTCGTCCATCCCGAGTGCCGTCCGGACGTGGCGAAGCTCGCGGACGCGGTCCTCTCCACCTCGGGCATGGTGCGCTACGCGAAGGAGCGCCCGGCGAATCGCTTCCTCATCGTCACGGAGTGCGGCCTGTCGGACCGCCTGGCCATGGAAGTGCCGGAGAAGCAGTTCCTCAAGGGCTGCAAGCTGTGCGCGTTCATGAAGGTGACGACCCTCGAGGACGTGCGCGACTCGCTGTTGCACCTGCAGTACGAGATCAACGTTCCGGAGGAGATCCGCGTGCCGGCGGAGCGGGCCCTGCTCAGAATGTTCGACGCCAGTGCGTAAGGGCATCCTCTTCCTCAATCCTCGCGCCGGTACGTTCACGGACGAGTCGAGCCTCCGCACCGCGGCGGAGGAGCAGAGCCTGCGCGTCGTCGACGTACACCCGGACATCGACGTGCGGACGATCGTGCGGGAGGCGCTCGCCGCGGGGATGCGCACGTTCGTGGTCGCGGGCGGCGACGGCTCGGTCCATCACGTGGCCCAGGCGCTGGTGAACACCGAGGGCATCCTCGGCGTGGTGCCGGTGGGGAGCGTGAACCACCTGGCCCGCGATCTGGAGATCCCCATCGGGGACTGGCGCGCGGCGATGGACATCGCGGTGCGCGGCGAGGTGCGGCAGATCGACGTCGGCCGCGTGAACGGCCGGTACTTCATCAACAGCGTGATGCTCGGCATCTATCCGACCCTGAGCGCCTTCCGCGAGCGGTACCGGTCGATGAACAACCGCTGGTCGGCGTACCTGAAGGCCATGCGCCTGGCGCTGCATCATTTCCCGCACGTGACGCTGGTGGTCGAGCTGGACGGCCGCGTGGAGACCTTCCGCACGCAGATGTTCGTCGTGGCGGTGAATTCCTACGACCTCGAGCAGGTGGGGCTGGTCGCGCCGAAGACGACCTTCAACGACGGCCGCGTGTCGATCTACTCGCTGTCGTTCATGGGCCGCTGGCAGTTCGTCCGCGCCGCGGCGAAGTACTTCCGCGGGAAGATTGGCGACGTGCAGGGCTTCCGCCGCGTGCGCACGACCCAACTGCGCGTGGACACGGGCAAGCGCCGTTTGCGCGTCTCGCTGGACGGCGAGCTGGTGGAGATGCAGACGCCGCTGCAGATCGCGGCGGTGCCGGCGAGCCTGCTGGTGCGCGCACCGTTGCCGTAGTGCCTTCCATAATTTCAGGTTGCCAATACTTGAAGCCGGACGTATTTCTGTCAGTCACGTATCGGTGATTCGCAGGAACCGAGTAAGCGACTGACCGTCGAGAGCTCTGTGGGGAGCGCTTTTCTCGACAACGTCCAGCTAACGAACGACGTCGCCACGTCCTCGGTGTCACCGGTCCGTCTGCCGGTCGTGTCAGAAACCGAAGGAGGAGAAATGGTGCGTTCTATCCGTATTTTCGTGATGTTGGTGGTGGCCGCGATGCCGCTCGTGTCGCAGGCCAAGGGGCTGCTGTCGCAGGGCCCGGTGGCTGCCGGTGGCTCTCATGACCAGACGCAGCAGGCGGGCTGCCGCGGCCTGGTCAGCCTGGTGCAGGACGTCGGGTTCGAGGGGATCCAGACCACGGCCCACAACTTCATCAACCCGACGGGCGGCGGCGAGTCGCTGCGCTTCGACAAGACTCCCGTGCTGAGCACGAAGGTGGAGCTGCGCGACGGATGCCTCAACGCGCACTTCAGCGCGTTGGTCGGCAGCGCGCAGATGTACGGCGTCTCGCCGGTCACGCTGTTCCAGGTCACGCTCACCCCCAGCGCGGGCGGTCCCCCGCAGCACATGTACGGCCATTACGAGACGCCGTACGGCATCTACGGCCCGGCCGTGGCCATCGAGGCGGAAGGGGACGTCGACCCGATCGGCGTGAACTTCTTCCAGCGCATCGGCACCCAGCGCGGCGACGTGCCTCCGGGCATCTACTACGTCGACGTGTGGTGGGCCGGCGGTCCGACGGGCGCCGGCGGCGCCATCGGCGCCGCGTTCGTCCTGAAGCTCTATCAGGGTCAGTAACGATCGACGCACCGGCAGGAGTCAGATCGGGGTTGGGCCGCCGTGGCCCAACCCTTTTTCATTTGCACATCAGCTGATACACGCCGATCACGTCGTCCCGCACGTCGTCCAGGTCGGCCTTGATCTTCGTGACGATCTCCTGGAACTCGGGGGCGCTCTGGAGGTGCTGGAGCCAGGGATGCTTGACCAGGGCGTACCAGGAGTGGTTGCCGAGCTCGGCGCAGCGGCGGAGCCAGACCAGGGCCTCGGCATCGTCGCCGAGCTTTGCGTAGACCAGGGCGACGCGCAGCGCGGCCCAGTGATTGCGCATGGCGTCGGCCTCGAAGGTACGCACGGCGGCGAGCGCGCGGTTCCGGTCGCCCTGCGCGGCGGCGATCATCGCGTTGAGGCTCTTGCCGAGGTAGTGGCGGGGGACGAGCTGCGTGGCGGCGTCGGCTTCTTTCCGCGCCTCGGTCAGGTTTCCCTGAAGGATGAACGCCATGCCGCGGATGTCGTGGCCGGCGAGGGCGGTGTCTTTGTTGGCGATGGCGTGCTGCGCGTTCTCGATGGCGCCTTCGAGATCGACGGCGTTGATGTTCCAGTAGCCGCGCGTGAGTGCCTCGTTGGAGAGCGGATCGATCTTCACCAGGCGATCGCCGACACACTGCGCGAGCTGCAGGTCGCCCGTGGAGACGAAGTACGTGACGAGCGACTGCAGCGCCTGCGTGTCGGTCGTCTCCAGGCGCAGGGCGGCGAGGACTTCGCGCACCGATTCGCGGAAGCGGTTCGGGTCGCGCACGAACACGCGTCCGAGCGCGAGATGGGCTTCCGGCAGGTTCGGATCGAGACGCACCGCCTGGCGCGCGTACCACTCCGCCTTCTCGAACTCCTCGGCGGAGACGAGCGAGCGCGCGCTGCCGAGGGAGAGCGTGGTGGCGAGATCGGCGTACGCGGCGGCGAACCGCGGATCGAGCGCGATGGCACGCTTGAGCGCCGCGACCTGGTCGTTGAAGTGATCGGGGAGGAAGCTCCCGTGCAGCGCGCGCGCGCGCAGGTACTGTTCGTAGGCCTGCGGGTTCGACGAGCGCGGATCGGAGCGCATGCCGCGCACCTGTTCGACGCCGATCTTTTCGTTCAGGCCCGCCACCGTGCGCGCGGAGACTTCGTCGATGAGCTTGAGCAGGTCGCTGCGCTTGCCGTCGACGGTGTCGGACCAGACGGCGTAGCCGGTGCGCGAGTCGGTGAGCTGCAGGGTGACGCGCACGAGATCGCCGGCGGCGAGGAAATGGCCCTCGAGGATGCCGTCGACCTTCAGCTTCTGGCTGGCGGCGCGGGTGTCGGTCTTGGCGCCCTGAAACTCCAGGACGGCGGACGTGGGCCGCACCTGCAGCGAGGGGATCTGCTGGAGCTTGGTCACGAGCGCGTCCGCGAGTCCCACGGAGAGGAACTCGTCGCTCGTGCTGTTCGCGATGTTGCGCAGGGGCAGCACGGCCATCGAGCGGATCGGCGGAGGCGCGGTCGTGGTCGTCGCCTGCGCCGAATCGCCGGTGCGCTGTCCGATGAAGACCGCCAGCGCGACGATCAGCGCCGCGCCGATGGTGATGGCCACGCGCAGCCAGTGCCGCGGGCGGCGCGGGATCGTGCGGCCGAGGGTCGTGCGCGTGGACGTGGTGGCCATGCGCACCGTGGGCGTGTCGATCTCGTCCAGGTGCGACAGCAGCTCGCGGGCGGTCTGATAGCGGTCGTCCGGGTTCTTCTGCAGCAGCCGGGCGATGATCTTCGTCGCCGTCGGCGGGAAGGACGGATCGACCGGGACGAACGGCTCCGGCTCGCCGTCGCGGATCTTGTCCAGCACCATCAGCGGCGCTTCGGCGTTGAACGGGAGATGGCCGGCGGCGATGTGGTAGAGCACCACGCCGACGGAGAAGAGGTCGCTGCGCACGTCCGCGTTGCCGCCGCGCGCCTGCTCGGGGGCGAGGAAGTGCAGCGTGCCGAAGAAGTGGCCGGCCGTCGACTCGAACGTCCGCTCCATCCCCGGGTCCGTCATGGAGCGCGGCAGCGACTTGGCCAGGCCGAAGTCGAGGATCTTCACCGCCCCGTTCGGCTCGACGATGATGTTCGCGCTCTTGATGTCGCGGTGGATGATGCCCTTCTCGTGCGCCGCGGCCAGACCGGCCGCGATCTGGCGGGCGATCGACAGGAACTCGGCCGCGTCGATCGGGCGGCGCCGGACCCGCTGGGAGAGCGTTTCCCCCTCGCAATACTCCATGACGATGAAGGGGAGGCCGTCCGGGGTCTCGCCGACCTCGTGGATGGTCGCCACATTATGGTGACGGATCGACGCGGCTGAGCGCGCTTCACGCAGAAAGCGGGCCTTCCGGTCATCGTAGGCCAGCTCGCTGGCATTCAGGACCTTGATGGCCACGTACCGGCCCAGGCGCTGGTCGCGGGCGAGGTAAACCGTACCCATCCCGCCCTTACCGAGAATGCGGACGATCTCGAAGCCGTCGAACGTAGGAAGTGCTTCTGCCATGCGGATTTGGCCGGGCGGCATTCTACACGGTGAGGGCGCAGGGGGCAGGGCGCGGGGGACAGGAGAGACGAACGGCCTTTTCTCCTGCGCCCCGCGCCCTGTCCCCTGCGCGCCGTTCCTCCGTTGGTCACACTTCTGACCCCCTTGAGGGTCACGTGGGTTATATTCTCACCCCGTGACGACCATTGAAGGTGTCGTACCTGACATCCTCCTTCCGCCCCGTTACCAGGTCCGGGCGGCGCTCAAGCAGGCCGCCGAAACGTGTGTGTATCGCGTCTTCGACGTCCCTGACCGGCGGGACGAGGCGATCAAAATCCTTTGTCACGAAATTCACGACCCCCAGCAGTTCCTCCGGTTCAAGACGGAGTTCAACACCGTCGCGTCCCTCGACCACGCCAGCGTCATCAAGGTCTACGACTTCGGCATCCTCCACAACCGCTTTCCCTACTTCACGATGGAGTACTTCGCGGGGAAGCGGATCACGGAGTTCTTCGACGGGCAGAACTGGGAGGCGCTCTACGACGTCATCCTGCAGATCGCCTCGGGCCTGGATCACATCCACAAGTCGGGCATCGTGCACTTGGACCTCAAGCCGTCCAACATCCTCGTGAGCGACGACGGCGTCGCGAAGATCATGGACTTCGGCCTGGCCATCGAGAGCCACCAGGTCTTCGACCGCCAGATCCGCGGCACGCTGCAGTACATGGCGCCCGAGGTCCTCAAGCAGGACCGCGTCGACTCCCGCGCCGACCTCTACGCCCTGGGGATGACGCTGTACGAGACCGTCACCGGCGCGCTGCCGGGCTACGGCCGGCCGCCGATCGAAGTGATCCGCATGCATCTCGACGAGGAGATCCGCCGGGCTTCGTCGATCAATCCGCGCGTGCCCGAGGCGCTCGACGCGATCATTCGGAAGCTCCTCGAGAAAGACCCGCGGCATCGCTTCCCGACCGCCGCCGCGCTGATGCAGGCCGTGGCCGACGCGGCCGGCCGCCAGGTGCCGGAGTCCGACCTCTTCGCCGGACGCGGTGAGCTCTACGCCGCGCCGCTGATCGGCCGCAATGCGGAGGTCGAGCAGCTCGCCGCGCTCATCGCCGACGCCCGCGAGGGACGCGGGAACGGCGTGATGCTGGCCGGCGCGGAAGGCATGGGCAAGAGCCGCATCATCCGGGACGCCACGCTCCGCGCGCAGCTCGACGGCGCGCGCGTCTTCTGCGGGCGCTGCCCCGTGAACCGCAAGACCATCTACGCGCCGTTCTTCGAGATCTTCCAGCAGATGGTGCAGGCCGTGAACCCCGAGGCCGACGTCGCCGAAGAGCTCCGCCGGATCCTCCGTCCCGTCGCCGCCTCGGCCGGTCCGGACACCACCGCGCAGCCGCAGACGGGCCAGAAATACCGCCTCTTCAACCGTCTCGTGCAGTCGCTGCAGGACATCTACGGATTCCTCATCGTCGGCAGCGAGAACGCGGGCTCGCCGCTGATCCTGGTCATCGAGGACCTGCAGTGGGCCGATCCGTCGACGGCCGAGCTGTTCGCCTTCCTCGTCGGCGAAGCCAAGCAGAACAAGCTGCTCGTCATCGGCACGCTCACGCTGGAGACGGGCGGCGAGGCGGCCATCGAGTCGTCGTCGCCGAACCTCTCGTTCTGGGAGCAGAACGCGCGCGACGCCGCCTATCCGATCATCCACGTCGACGCGCTCACCGAGGGACTGGTCCGCGAGCATCTGCAGTCCCTGCTCGGCACGATGACCGTGCCCGACGAGCTGGCGCGCTGGATGTTCTGGGAGTCCGCGGGCACGCCGCTGAACATCCGCCGCATCGTCGACTACCTCATCGCCCACGGCTACCTGAAGTGGCAGCCCAGCGGCTGGGCGGCGGACATGGAGCGCATCCGCACGCTGCGCATGCCGGGCGGCTTCAGCGCGATCCTGATGGAGCGCGTCGAGACGCTGGCTCCCGCCGAGCGCGGCATCCTGGAGATCGCGTCGGTCTACGGCGAGTCGATGGAGCTCGAGCTGTTGACGCGCGTGTCGGACCTCGACGCCGAGACGACGTACGCCGCGGTGCGGGTCCTCGACCGCGACCGCCTGGTCGACGAGTCGAACGACGGCAGGACCATCGCGTTCCCGCAGATCCACCTGCGCGACGCGGTCTACAACGCGATGCCGGAGCGCCGCCGCATCGACCTGCATCTCCGCATCGCCGAGGCCCTGGAGACGGCGGCGAACGACGGATCGACGCAGCTCATCGGGCAGGTGGCCTATCACTTCGCGCGTGCGAACGACATCGAGCGGGGCACGCGCTATTCGATCGAGGCCGGCGATCTCGCCACGCGCACGCTCGCGCACGAGGAAGCGACGGAGTTCTACCGCGTCGCCCTCGAGCTCATGGACCTCGGCGGCGTCGAGGAGGCGCGGAAGGCCGAGGTGCGGGAGTCGCTGGCGGATGCGTACTACCGCCGCGACGACTACCGCAGCGCGATGCACGCGTACCAGTTCCTCCTCAAGAGTATCCAGAGCCGGCACCCCGACGACACCGCCAACGTGGACGTCGCGCGGGTGATGAAGAAGATCGGCAAGGTGCTCGCGCGCCGCGGCGACATGGACGCGGCCATGACGTACTACCACGGCGCGCTCGCGATCTACGAGCGCCTCGGCGAGACCGTGGACGTCGCGGAGACGCTGAACCGCATGGCCTGGCTGCATCGCTCGCGGGACGACGTCGACAACGCGTTCATCTACGCCGACCGCGCGCGTGCGCTGCTCGAGACGATGCCGCCGACGGTGGTGTTCGGCTACGTGAAGAACATGCTCGGGCTGATCGAGTTCTCGCGCGGCAACTGGCAGCGGGCGCGGGCGATCTTCGAGGAGGCCGTGGCGATCGGCGACCGTCTCTCCTCGGACCAGTTGCGCAAAGTCGGGTCGATGAATCTGGCAAACACGCTCTGGAAGCTGGGCGACTGGGGACCGGCGCTGCACCTCTATCGCAGCATCCTGGAGCGCTCGGAGCAGGAAGGCGACCTGTGGGACCTGGCGACGGCGTACAGCAACGTCGGCGTCGTCGAGTACGGCCGCGGCAACTTCCACGCCGCCGCGGAGCTGTTCGAGAAGTCGGTGCGCATCGACGAGAAGATCGGCTCGCTCGAGCACGAAGCGCTCGCGCGCGAGAACCTCGGCGACGCGCTGGAGATGCTCGGCCACTGGAACGAGGCGGCGGAACAGTTCCGGCGCAGCGTCGGCATCGAGGGGTTCGACGAGACGCGCGCGTCGCGGCTGTCTGTGTACGTCCCGATGGCCCGGCTGACGAAGAAGCGCGGCGACATCGCCAAGGCGCTGGGATACGCGCAGAAGGCGCTGGCGGCAGGGGAGCGGGGGCGGGACGAGGACCTGATCGCGGAGGCGTCGTACATCCTCGCGTCGATCGAGGACGAGCGCGGCAACCTCGACGAGGCGGAGCGCCACCTCGAGCGCGCGATGCGCATCTTCGAGCTGAATCACACGCTGCATGGGCTGGCGCGCTCGCACACCGCGACCGCGGCGCTGGTGCTGCAGCGGGGCGACCTCGAGAAAGCGATCGAGCACGCGGAGCTCGGCGAGCGCTACGCGCGCCAGCTCGGGGACCGCTTCTCGCTGGCGAAGAACGACTGGGCGCGCGCGAAGATCGACAGCGCGCGCGGCGAGCGGGACGCGGCGGCGGCGAAGTTCGAATCGGTGCGGGCCACGTTCGAGGAGCTCGACACGCCGTACGACCTCGGCCGCCTGCTGTTCGACATCGGCCTGCTCCGCGAGGAGCCGGAAGACGCGACGCAGATGATCCGCAGCGCGATCCGGATCTTCGAGCGGCTCGACGCGACGCACGACCTGGAGCGGGCGCGCGGCGCGCTGTTCCGCATCAAGCCTGCGGGCAAGGCGCCGGACGCGGGCGTCGTCGGCCTGTACGAGATCGTCAAGATCATCAACTCCACGCTCGATCTGCAGGAAGTGCTCAACCGCGTGCTCGACGTGTGCGTGCGCCGGCTGCGCGCGGAGCGGGGGATGATCATCCTGCTCGACCCGCTCACCGGCGCGCTGCGCACGCGCGTGGTGCGCAACATCCGCGAAGGCGCGGACCCGAGCCCGGGCGCGAAGCGCTCGCCGCAGTCCATCGTCAAGGAAGTGATCCTGACCGGGCAGCCGGTGATGTCGGCGGACGCGCGCGCGGACGAGCGTTTCGTCGAGTCGGAGTCTGTGATCGCGGAGAACATCGTCTCGATCCTCTGCGCGCCGCTGATCATCAAGGAGCGGATCGCCGGCGCGATCTACATCGACCACCGACAGGCGCGGCACCTCTTCTCGCAGAAGGACCTCACGTTCCTGGAGGCGTTCGCGGACCAGGCGGCGATCGCGATCGAGAACGCGCGGCTGTACGAGGAGCTGGAGGAAGCGCGCACGCGGCTCTCGCTGGAGAACGAGACCCTGCGGCGCGAGGTGCTGGTCGAGAAGCATCTCGACTCGATCGTGGGCGGCTCGGAAGCGGTGGCGAAGATCCAGTTCGCGATCCGCAAGGCCTCCGCCGGCCATTCGACGGTGCTGCTGCGCGGCGAGTCGGGCACGGGCAAGGGGCTGGTCGCGCGGATCATCCACAACATCGGACCGCGGCGGCATGGCCCGTTCATCAACTTCAACTGCGCCGTGGGGCCGGAGACGCTGGCGGAGTCGGAGCTGTTCGGCCACGAGAAGGGCGCGTTCACCGGCGCGGACCGGCGCAAGCAGGGGCGCTTCGAGCTGGCGAACAACGGCACGATCTTCCTCGACGAGATCGGGAAGATGACTTTAGGGATGCAGGCCAAGCTCCTGCGGGTGGTGGAGGACAAGGAGTTCGAGCGCGTCGGCGGTACGCAGACGATCAAGACGGACGTCAAGATCATCGCCGCGACGAACCTCGACCTGGAGCGGGCCATCGAGGAAGGGACGTTCCGCGAGGACCTCTTCTACCGCCTGAACATCATCCCCATCACGCTCCCGCCGCTGCGCGAGCGGAAGGACGACATCCCCACGCTGGTCGAGCACTTCATCCGCAAGATCTGCAAGGAATTCGGCATCGACAACAAGCGTCTCGAGCCGGGCGTGCTCGACCTCTTCATCCGGTACAGCTGGCCCGGCAACGTGCGCGAGCTCGAAGCCACGCTGCACCGTGCGATCGTCATGTCCAACGGGGACACGGTCACGAAGAACGAGTTCTACAACCTCTACTCCGAGGGAGCGGCGCCGGCCGTGGTGCCGGCGGGACCGGTATCGATGCCCGGCTCCATCCTCAACCCGCTGGCCGGCACGATGGAGATCACCAGCGAGGTCTACGACGAGGTCATGGGCGCCGTCGACAAGCAGCTCATCCTGCGCGCGCTCGACTCGTCCAACGGCCGCATCCGCGAGGCGGCCCGGCGGCTGGGGCTCGCGCGGAACACGTTGAAGTCGAAGATCCAGAAGTACAACATCGCGGTGCGCGAGTAGAGTTTCCTCCGTCCCACTCTGTGCTCTCTGTGCCTCTGTGGTGAATACGCCCATGCTTCGTGCGTCGCACGAGCCTATTCACCACAGAGACACAGAGGCACAGAGTGGGACGGAGATGCGATCTCAGTTGTTCAAGCCGCCCCGCGCCGTGCCGTACTTCAAGATCAGGTCGCGGCGGTACTCTTCGCAACTTCCCGAGCTCCAGCAGACCTCGTAGCTGTCGTGGATCTCGCTGGGCTGCAGAGTGATGAACGGCTCGGCCCAGAGCGTCCGCGTGCCGTCGGTGACGCTCATGCGCATGGCCACGGTGTTGCCGAGGCGCTGGCCGTTGCCGCTCTGGTCGCGCCAGGTGCCTTCATAGGTGTAGTAGTTCGGCGTGCCGTTGGAGTCGTACCACACCCACCAGGAGCGCGAGTAGTAAGTCACGTCGCCGTTGTTGGTGGACGCGCTGATCTGCGTGTAGCCGCGGTCGGTGCCGATCTCCCAGGGCCGCTGCATCGTGCAGATCGTCGCGCGCGTCGCACCGATGAACGCGCGTCCGCAACTGTGCCGCTCGCCGGGCTCCCAGCCTTCGAAGCGGATGCCCTGCAGGTCCGTGAACGACACGCCGTCCGTCGTGATCGAGAAGTCCATGGTCATGTTGTTCGGGTTGAGGAACTCGGGCTGCGTGGCGTCGACGCTGGCGCCCGACCTCCAGCCGGAGCTGCTCGAGACTTCGTCGCTGTACCGGCCGTAGTAACGGCTGTAGTAGCTGGACGTCTCATCCCGCGCCGTTGCGCTCCAGGAGTCCACCTCTTCGTCGTACGCGTGCACCGTGGTGTGCGCGTAGACCTGGTTGTCGGCCAGGTCCCAGTCCCCGGGCCGGACGTGCTCCACCTTCACCAGGATGTCTTTCCAGCCGGGCTGCGCGAACGCGGGAGCGAGCACGCAGTCGACCGTGCCTCCGGCGTCGATCCAGATGTCGTCCGCGCGATCGACCTCGACGCCGTTCTCGTAGGCGACGCAGTCGGCTCGTGCGCCGCTCTGGCGGTTCTGCTCGTGAATCGTGGCCACGATATTGACCGGCAGCCCGACCATCGCATGCTGCGTCGACTGGATCCAGACGAAGGTGAGGTCCGGGCGTTTCTTGACCGTCGCCGAGACCCTGATGCTCTGGTTGCCGCCGGCGAGGTCCTTCACGTTCACGTGCACCCCGACCGTGGCGCCCGGCGCAAGTCCGGCGAGCCCGGTCGCGGTGAACGTGCTGCCGCCGTTGCCGTTGAAGTCGTGAGTCTGCCCGTTGACGTCGATGTGGACGTTCTTGATCGTCCCGCTGGCGGTGCCGGGCTCGTCGAAGACGCCTGTCGTGATCTCGACGTCGGTGGTCTCGTCCTTGTTGAAAAGCGCCCGCACCTGGATGGACGCGGAGCCGGAACTGCCTTTGGCGTTGGCGATGCTGCTGTCCTTGTACTTCACGCTGTTCGGAATGGGGCGAAAGTCGTCGGCGGAAGCGAACGAAACCGGCAGCAGGCACGCTGCCGCGACGAACATCATGCTATGCAGTTTGCGGATCATGGACACACCTCTCCTCTCGAGAGCTGGGGTACGGAATTGTTTGAATGGCACTGCCTGAAGCGGATGAGGTCTCGGCTGCGGCCTCGCAGCGCGTCATTACAATAAGAATGCCGATTCAGGGAGAGGCGGGATGTGGAGTGCGGAAGGCCGCGGGAGGAATGTCTCAAACGGGACCGCCGGCGAGGCGCCGGCGGTCCGGGAGACTGCTTACTGCTGCTGCTGCTTCGCCGACGTCACGCGGCCGGCCACGCCCATCACGTCCAGCCCCAGCAGCCGCGCATCGAGGAACAGGTCTTCGACTGCCACGCCGTTCAGGCTCGCGAGCGGAACGTCGATCTCGAGCGACGTCGCGCCCACGGTGAGCGCACGCGCGCCTTCCGCCCACGCGAGCGAGTTGCCCGCGCGGTCCGCGACGATCACGTCGAACCGGTACGCGCCCGCCAGAGCCACTTCGGTGGGGACGGACACGCGCAGCGCGTCGCCCACGACTTCCGTGCGGATTTTGCCGAGGCGGGCGGCGCCGCGCTCGGCGACGAGCTCGCCCGCGCCGGTGCGCGCGAACCGCACGCCCGCGGCGGTTGCGCCTTCCGCGTCGAAGCGCACCTGCCACGCGCCGGCCATCCCGGCGGGCAGATCGGCGAGCGTCGTCTCATAGACGCCGTTGCCGCGATCTTCGAGCGCGATCGTCTCGAACGCATGGCCGTTCGGCGACGCGAGCCGTGCCGTCACCTTCGCGCCGGCGACCGGCGTTTCGCCGTCGCGCAGCTCGGCATGCAAGGTCACCGGCTCACCCGGCTGGCGCGAGAGGGGGGCGGCCCAGGTCGACAGCGTCAGCACGCTGTCCGGCTCCGCGGCCACGATCGTCGCCGCACCGTCGACGTCGACCGCGTACGTGTCGGGCGACGTGCGCATCACGTGCAGCACCTGGTCCGTGCCGTCCTTGATGCGGCGGATGCCGCGCTCGATCGAGCCTTTGTCGTTCGGCGCGAGCGTCGCGCCCGTCGGCGTGCGCAGGCGCGTCTTCACCGTCTCCGGGGCGATGGTCCAGATGATCATGCCGCCCTTGCCGGTCGCGGGCAGCTCGACCGACCCGGACTTCGACATCGCGCGCATGAACATCCGCGACACCTGCGCGGGCGCGTGGGTATCCGGCTCGCGGTAACGGGCTCCGGCGTCGAAGCGGCCGGTGACGTCGGCACCGAGTGCGGCGGGCGCGAGGCTGAGGAGAAGCAGGAGTGATTTCTTCATGGTCGTTCCTCCTCAGAAGTCCGTGGCGAGCGAGTCGCCGATCTTGCGGTAGTCGTTGCGGCGGTTGTGATGGTGGTTCGCCAGGGTCGTGAACCAGACGATGCCCACCGCCTGCGCGCTGTACTGCGAGACCATGCCGTCGTCCTCGCCCGGCATCCCCACGATGCCCGACAGCGTGGCCAGCCCGTAGTCCTCCGAGTGGACGAAGTCGTTCCACAAGCCGGTGCCGGCGATGTTCCAGACCGTCTTCGGCAGCGCCGGACGCCCCGCGGTGCCCTTGAGGTAGTAGGTGTTGTAGTAGCTCATCGACGACGTCGTGCAGTTCTTCGTCGAGTCGGTGTTCTGCCCGACGAGGTCGACCATCCATCCCGTGAGCCACGACCCCGACAGCGTCCCCGCCAGGTTCGCCGCCTCGGAGCCCGCATTCGGCGGCGCGATGGAGTTGACCCAGCGGATGCGGTCGATGATCGGCTGATAGCGGGAGTCGTAGGTGGGGTTGGACAGGATCCAGCGGATCACGATCCCGCCGAACGAGTGCGTCTCGACGACGATGTCGTCGATCGCGTTCGCCGTCATCCAGTTATAGATCTGCCCGGCGACCTGCCCGCCGGCGACCCACATGTACTGCGTACCGTCGTACCCGACGATGAGATGGGGGACCGTGAACCCCTTCGTCGTCGCGCGAATCATGTCCTCGCCCCAGTACGCGCGTGCGACGCTGGGCTGCGCGAGATTGGAGCCGCCTTTGCCGTGGATGAACACGACGCCGGTCTTGGCGAGAAGGGGAGTGCTGGCGAACAGAGCTACCGCGAGAGAGAGCAGAACGCTACGTATCATGCTTCCTTTTTTCCTCCTGTGTGGAGAGCGGGCTACTGCGACGGGAGTGCCGAACGTGTTTTCAAGGAGTTACGTGCGGCGGGGGTCCGGCATTGAACCTTTCGGGCCCTGAATGAGGGTTCATTCTTGACCGCGGGGGTCGACTTTTAGGCCGCGAACAGGGCACAGGGGGCAGGGCGCAGGGCGTAGGAGAACGAACGCCGTTGCTTTTCTCCTGCCCCCCGCGCCCTGCCCCCTGCCCCCTGTCTTATGATCGTCGCCGCATGCCCTCGTATCTCCTCGCCTGGTCGCGTCCGGCTGACCGGCTCTACGACATCACCATCCGGTTCACGGCGCCCGCGGACACGCCGCGGCTGCTGCTGCCCGCGTGGCGTCCGGGACGCTATCTCCTGCAGAACTACGCCGCGAACGTGCGCGAGTGGACGGCGGGCGAGGCGGGCGTCTGGAAGGACGGGAAGACCTCCTGGCGCGTGGATGCGAGGGCGGGCGAGGAGGTCACGTTCCGCTACCGCTACTACGCGGGCGTGCTCGACGCGGGCTCGAGCTTCCTCGACGACGACGAGGCGTACTTCAACGGGACGAACCTGTTCATGCTCGTGGAGGGACTGCGCCACGAAGAGCATCGCCTGACCATCGCCGCCCCCACGGACTGGCTCATCGAGACGCAACTGCCGCGCGAGGACGGCCACACGTTCCGCGCGCGCGACTACGATCACCTGATCGACTCCACGACCATCGCCGCGGCGTCGCTCACGCGGCATTCGTTCGCGGAGAGCGGCGCGCGCTTCCATCTCGTTTTCCGCGGCGACGAAGGGATCGACACGGAGGGCTACGTCGAGCCGATGCGCGCGATCGCGAAGTCCCAGGCGGCGCTGTTCGGCGGAGGCTTTCCGTTCTCCGAGTATCGCTTTCTGTTCCACGTGCGCGACCGCTGGCACGGCGTGGAGCACGAAGACTCCTGCTCCATCGTCGTCCGCCGCAGCGCCCTCCTCGGCGCGAAACCGGGCGACGACGGCTTCGACCGGGTGCTGTCGATCTCCTCGCACGAGCTCTTCCACGCCTGGAACGTGAAGCGGATGCTGCCCGCCCGCTTCCTGCCGTACGACTACTGGCACGAGACGCCGACGCGCCTGTTGTGGGCGATGGAGGGGTTGACGTCGTACTACGGCGACCTCACCCTCGTCCGCTCCGGCCTCTGGACGGCCGATCGCTATCTGGCGCATCTGGCGCAGGAGATCGAGATGCTCGAGGCGCTCCCCGCGCGCGAGCACCTCTCGCTCGCGCAGGCGAGCTTCGACGGCTGGCTGAGCGATCCCGCGCACATGCACGATCATCCGAACGCGTTCTTCTCGTTCTACAACAAGGGCGAGATCGTCTCCGCGCTCCTGGACCTCACGATCCGGCGGGTCACGGAGGGAGCGAAGTCGCTCGACGACGTGGTGCGGCTGCTCTGGCAGGAGTACGGACTTACCGGCCGCGGAATGGAAGAGGACGCGGTCGAGCGCGCCGTGGCACGCATCGCGGACGTCGGCGACTTTTTCGCGCGCTACGTCGAAGGCACGGACCCGCTGCCGTACACGGACGCACTCGACGCGGCCGGCGTCGCCTTCGCCACCGCCGCCCGTCAGCCGGACCGCTCCTTCCTCGGCGCGCGCGTGAAGATGCAGGACGGCGCGCTGCTCGTCGATGCGCCGATCCGCGGCACCGCGGGGATGGAGGCGGGCCTGCTGCCGAACGACGAGCTGCTCGCGCTGGACGGCAACCGCATCGCCAATCCGGCCGCGCTGGACGGCGCGCTCCGCGGACTGGCTGTCGGCGAGACCGCCGAGCTGCTCATCGCCCGCGCGGGGGTGGTCCGGTCGCTGTCGCTGGCCGGGCGCCCCGATCCGCGCCCGATCGTCGCGTTGAAGAGAGAAGGACCGAGCGAGCTGCGGCGCGCGTGGCTGGGGAGAGACGAATGACCGCAATGACCGAAGCGAAACCGCTGGAGCTCACCGAAGACCGCGTGCCGTTCGACGGCATCGACGACGCGATCGAGGAGCTCGTCGACCTCTACGGCGGCGAAGTCACCGCCCGCCGCGACCGGGCCCGCGACTTCACCCTCCCGCTGCGCCGCGGCATGGCCAGCAGCGGGGGAGTGGAGTGCACCCTTTCCTGGGCACCGGACGACGACCGCGACGCGACCGTGCGCCTCGTCACCAACCGCGACGTCGACGCCCCCAAAGCCCAGCGCGTCCTCCTCCTCCTGGCCGGCGTCATCGGCTCGGTGATGTTCATGCTCTGGCCCTTCTTCCCCGGCGAGCGCGCCTTCGGCACCCTGGCCTGGCTCGGCGGCATCGTGGCCTTCGCCGTCTACCTGATGACCCTCCGCAAAACCAGCGGCGGCATCGCCCACGACTTCCTCCAGCGCCTCGCCGCCCGGCAACGCGCGCAGGTGACTTCCGAGGACGAGGATCGTCCTACAGACGATTGAACGACGACGTCCACACCTCCACCCCCCGCTTCTCCCGCGCCGTAGTCATCCTCGGCGCCATCGGCCTGCCCGTGCTCGTCGCCGGCATGCTCACCCTGAACGTCCAGATCTGCCTCGCCGGCGCGCTGATCTCCGGCGTCGCCGTGCTGCTGCACGTGACGCTCGTCCTCGCGGGCTGGTAGCCACGCCCCCCTGTCATCCCGAGCCGATTCACAGCAGGCGCGCTGCACCTGAAGAAAAGAAACGATGCCGTGATGGAGCGCCGGCGTCCCGCCGGCTGGCGTGGCGGCGTCCCGCGCCGCCACTTGGGCGGGCGGGGGAGCGCGGCACCAGGCGAGAGGCTCCGTCCTCCCGAGTACCG